>JAZOXB010000171.1:0-5669 GCA_045659585.1 Faecousia sp.
TTCTTTGTTGCCTTGTAGGTATGACTGTGGCCTGTCGCTGCTACAGTGGTCTGGGCAGTCAGAACCTCGTTACAGACAGAGCAGTGCTTGCCTTCCGTCAGGCCCGTTGCAGTACAGGTGGGAGCAACAGCGGCATCTACGGCTTCTGTATGACCCTTGGCCTTAGTGGTTGCGGTAAAGCTGAAAGTGCCGTAAGTGGTAGTCTTCCACTTATAGGTATCTGTGCCGTCTGCGGTACAAGTAGGAGCCTTAGTCACAGTCTTGGTGTAATCTGTGGTATTCAGCTTGGGCAGAGTCAGGGTGATCTTATGACCACAGAATTTGCAGGTGCCTGTAAGTGTGCCCGTTGCAGTAAGGGTCGGGGTTGTGGTGGCAGCATAGCTATAGGTATGGACGGGGTTCGGAGCAGTGCAACCGGGGCCCATATAGATATAGTCAATGGTATAGCTGCCTTCCATTTCCACAGATCCTATCCGATCCAAGAAATCCACTCGCAGAGTCTCGATGACCTTACCCACCAGAGTATCGGGGATGGTCATAGTTGCGATACAGAAGCCCTGGGCATCCATGGTTTCCTTGTCGGTATATGCCCGATAGGTTTCGGAATAGCCTCCTTCCTCAGCTACATCGTTGGTCTTCAAGTAGAATTTTGTACGACTGTTGTCAGGAATGGGGATATTCAAATCTAACTTAAATCTGATCTGGAATATCTCGTCCTTGGTTAAGAGGGTGTGCTTCAGGTTATCCGGGTTATTTGCTGCCTGCATCCCCAAGTAAATGTCTGTACTTGTTCCCCCGCCCGGGCTGGAGATCGTACCCTTTGCAAAACCTGTGCCAGTGGTATCAAAGGTAGGCTTGGAGCATTGGCGCAGAATATTCCATGCGAAATCAAGTTCCGGGCTTCCTGCTGCGAAGTGCAGGAGCGTACCTGTATACTTTTTGCCGCAAGTGCTACACAAGCCGTTAACCACTGTATGCCCCAAGGTTTCGGTCTTAGCTGTAAAGGAATAACTGCCGTAGGTGCTTGTATTCCAGCGGTAAGTGTCTAAGCCGGGGGCGGTGCAGGTAGCAGCCTTGGTCACAGTTTTGGTATAGTCTGTGGCGTTTAGCTTGGGTAGGGTCACCGTGGGCTTGGAGGTACAACGGGAGCAAGTACCGCTCAGCACACCCGTTGCAGAGGTGGTGGGGTTCGTGGTTGCGATGTAGGTGTAGTCGTGACCTAACTTGGTGGTAGTTGCAGTAAAACTAAAAGAACCGTAAGTAGTGGTCTTCCACTTATAGGTATCCGTGCCGTCTGCGGTACAGGTAGCAGCCTCGGTAACGGTCTTGGTGTAGTCCGTGGTATTCAGCTTGGGCAGCGTCACAGTAGTAGTGCCGGAACACTTGGAGCAAATACCGGTAAGAGTACCTGTTGCGGAAGTGGTAGGAATCTTGGTTGCCTTGTAAGTGTAGCTGTGAGTTTCGGACTTGCTATAGTCACAGGAGCAGCTTGCCTTATGATTGTTGGTATCCACCTTTGTGTAGGTATAGCTGTGGGCTGTGGCGGTAAACTGAGCGGTAATGCTCGTGTCAGCAGTGATATTGGTCAGGGACTTGTCCCAGCCCTTGAAGGTGTAATGGTTGTTTGCATCGTATGCCTTTGTAGGGGTGGCTCCGCTGTAGACGGCTGTTCCGCCCTTGGGAACCGAGGAAGTGGAAAGAACCTGCCCTGTGGATCCAATGAATTTTACCTCATAGATGGGATTGGGCATTTCCGTTCGCTTGCCTACAAAGATATAATCAATGACTACAGAGCCACCGGCAGAAGAGGTTGCCTTTACGTCCCTGAAGCGGAAGCCTAGGGATTTGATCTGCTCCGCATTCTTGAAGCCGGCATTCAAAGGAATGGTGACAACCTGATAGTCCGTACTCTTGGCATCAATGATGGCATTGAGATTCTCATAAGCTGCATAAGTGCTGCCGGTCATGGTATCGAAGCAAACAATGACTTTAGGATTGGAGGCGGCCTCTGTACAGCCTGTCAGCTTGAACCGGATCTGCAAATACTCAGCGGTCTTGGGAGAATATTGCAGGGGATAATAAATCCGGTAAGCTTCTCCGCTCCAAGGGAATTTCCCTGAGGTATTAGTGGTCTCAATATAGGGACCGTAGTTCCCTGCGGAGTCCGGTTCGGCGATTACCTTAACAGTCATAGTACCTGCAGAATTATCCAGAGTTACATTTGACGCTCCTCCGTTGGCTCCCGTTGCCCAATAAGGAGAGGACACCTGATCGAAGTTATAGCCACCATAGATAGGCAGACTGTATCTCGCCTGATCTGCTGTGGTGTTTTTAAAGTCAAAATACAGCTTGTGAGAAGAATCCTTAACACCACAGACGCATTTCCCACCGCTGTAGCTATGATTGGCTGTAGAGGAATAGTCACAGCGAGAACAGGTGATCTTGTGGCTGGCTCCTGCATTGGTGTAAACATAGCTATGGCCTAGGCTAGCGGTGTAATCTGTCTTGTAGGTATAGCCGCAGGTGCTGCAAGCTCGCTGTGTATAGCCCTTTGCAGTGCAGGTAGCTTTAACCGTAGAGGTCTTGGCACCGTGAGTGCACGCATCCCTACGAACAAATTTTACTGCACTGACTCGGAGGGAGCTACTGCTTCTGGTGGCCTGTACATAGCCTTCTGTACCTTCGTTAAACTCGAAGGTTCCCAATTCCATAAATCCCTTTGTTCCCTGATGAGAATTCATGGTGGTGGTATAGGTACCATCTTTGTGAATGACTTCTACCTTGGTAGCTTCGTCAGCAGATTCATTGGCACCTACCACAACCTTGTATATGTACACGGTATAAAATCCCCGGCGGAGCATGGGGCGCCATTGCACCTGTGCACCTGTAGAACTGGATCCTTTTACTGTGGCATGGTGACCCGTGTAGCTACTGTTACTCCAGTTGCCAACTGTAGTTTTGAAGCCGTAGGTGTCGGTGTCAACGATGATATCGCTGTAAATGCCGGAAACATTTTCATACTTCTGGATGAAATTACTTTCGTTATAAATGCTCGTAGTGGTGTTCTTGTCAATATTGAATGTTGGCTCGTAAGAAACACCTCCATGATAAATGGTGTTCCCGGTGAATACCACATGATCGGCATTGGTGATAAATACATTACCACCGGGCTTCCCGGCCTTTTTCTCGGTAGTGCTTGCATCCATAAAGGAATTGTTACGGATAACAATGTTCTTAGAGGAAAAGGTTCCGAAAGCCGCCCAAGGGGTGGTTTCTACCGTATTTCCTTCTATCAAAACATTAGAGGTGATCCGCCCCGATACCGGATTATAGTCTGAAGGCTGTTCGTCAATGCCACCGCCAACAAACATGGCCGCAGGATCACGGAGGGCTTTATTACAGGCCTTTAGGGTGTTATTGCGGATAATTACATTGTTGATGGGGGTGCCGATAGCCCAACGATCCCAACGGATCAGACAGTTCAGGATCAATCCCGGATAAGCAAAATTCGTCACCCGGTTATTTTCTACCGTACCGTTCGGCAAGCCTAAATACATGGCATGTGCCAAGCCACCTTGGAAGGTGTTGTTCCGAATAATGTAGTTTCCTGTGTTCTTATCCATATTCCAGAACTGGTTGGTGTCCTTATAATCGGAAGGAAGGGGGTCTGCAAAGGTAACTGTACAACGCCAGGGAGCACTTCCGTCAGAGGTGAAATAGTTCTCCCACCGGAAGCTGACAACTTTGGATCTCCAGCCCAGATCATTAAAATTCCCATCGCGCATTCCGAAGGTTGCTCCTTCATAGACCTCTGTATAGTGCATCCAATGGGCCAAATGATCTAATGCTACAGTATAATCGTCAATTTTGGGATTGCCGGAAACACCGCCACCAAAGAAGTGATTGGAAAGATGGAGATTATCGTCATTAATTCCTTCTAAATGACAATTTTCCAAGCGGAAATATCCGTCTACAGAGTGGACCTCTACGCCGCCATAAGAAGAGAATCGTTCCTTTGTATTTGGTGCAGGTTCAATAGAGGAGTTGATGATCTCAAAATATTCCGAATCGTTGCTAAAGATTGCCTGATAAGGAACGGTATGCAAGTGGATATTATCAAAAGAAATATGGGTATTGGTTTGCATACGGAAGCCATTGACAAGTTCTTTAGGACGGAACCAGAACTGACCATACTGCCCAACTACAGCAGAAGAGACATGTGCCGGATTTTTATAGGTCAAACGCACCTTGTTGGAAGCCAGCTTGGTCATGGACGAGATCCCACTGGAGCCCCCCGGAAACTGAAATCCAACGGTTTCCGATCGGTTATCTGTTGAAGGATCCCAGCTTCTGCCGCCACCGAATATGGCATTGTCCGGAACTGTAATGTCGCTGAAAGAAAAATCCACTGTTCCGGCGGTTTTGTTAACCGCCTCAACCTTACCAATGCCATAAATAGGATAAATCTCCCGATCCCAGTCCAAAGTAAGATTCCGAATGGCAATGGTGCTAGAGTTGTTCATGGTGATATAAGCGGGAGTGTTATTGAGACTGCTACCAACAGAGAAGATCAGGGTAGAGCCATTGCCCTCCACGAGAAGGTTGCTGAGGTTGGAGAGACTGATGGCCTCTTTTCCTGTCAGTGCCACCCTATAGGTGCCCTTGGGAATATTCAGCTTCCACGCTTTGGTAGATTTGACCTTGGCAATTGCATTGATAAAGGCGGTTTCGTTGGCAGCCGGGGTGTTAGACTCGGACAGGCCGAAGTCTTTCAGATCCACCACCTTCCCGTTGTCCACAGGCTTATTCACAGTGAATTCCTTTGCGCCGGTGATATTCCCGAGAATGCTATCCATTTCCTTCTGTGCCTCTGCAGACAAAGCACGAACCTGCCCCTCGCTATAAAACAAACTAAGGAGTAAGCCAAGTAACATGACGATGGATAATAGCCTAACAAAATTGTGTTTGTTCATATATTTTCCAGCCTTTCACTCAAGTTGTATATGAATATCGTACCATATTTTTAAGAAAATGCAAGGATGTTATGAAAAATTAGCAGTTGTGCAATGATAATTCCTTTGTGAATGGACGATCCTTCTATTGGTGGACAGAATCGTTCAGCCCTACAGAAGCTTTGTGCAGAAGAGAGAATATCGGCCCTTTTATGCACAACAGCAACTTCCGACCTTGTTACGGGTTGAAAGTTGCTATTGCTTTTATTTAGATTACATTGTCCACTACAAACTTGGTATGAAGTTTATTTATCCTGCAAAGTACCGTTTCGCACTGTCAGAGTAGGCAAAGAGGGCTTTGCAAAGATCGCCCAGCGCCCCGGTTTTGTTGTTGCCGTAAGTGTCGGCGGCATATTGCAGAGTGCCGGAAACTACGGTATCACCGGACAGGATCTGTACCGTCAGCACGGAGCGAAGCTCTGCGGCAAGGAGAGAGTCCAAGGTAAATGCATAGTAGCCACGGCTTGCATTATAGATCTCAAGATCGGTGATGATCTTTTCCTTATCCTTGCCGTTAATATCCTTGTAGGTGACCTTCATGGGCAGACCCTCGGTGCTACCTGTGTAAGAACCGAGAGAGAAGATGAACTTAACACTGACCTTAGAAGCCAGATCCAGGGACTTACCCAGCCATGTAATGCTGTTGGTGGCAGGGAT
>JAZOXB010000172.1:0-2523 GCA_045659585.1 Faecousia sp.
TCAGCCCTTCTTCTATAAAAAATTCGCAGGCTGTACCTTTCGGCACAGCCTGCTTTTTTATGGGACTTTTTTTACAGCCCCTTAAATCGGAGCGTTTTCCCTGCCGATCAAGCGCTTCTGCTTTCAGCCTGTAAGCCCATGACTTTTCGCTAGGTAACAGCTTCTCCCGGTGCAGATTGCTGTCCACCAAGGCAACTACCGCTTCGTCCCTGCTCAAGGGATAAACTAAAGCAGGGACCGTTTCGATCCCTGCCTTCTTGCAAGCGTGCAATCTCCGATGTCCGGAAATGACCTCGTACTGATTGTTTCCAATGGGTCTTACGACCAACGGTGTGAGTAAACCTTGGGTGAGAATGCTCCACACCAATTGCTCCATTTCTTCATCTTCCTTCACTCGGAAGGGATGTCCTTCAAAGGGTCTTAATTGCGATATGTTCAAATATTCTGCTTTTGCCTTGTTCATAATATTTCCTCCTTCAAATAATCCTTTGTATCAGATTGCTTTTTTCTTGGTACCTCATTCTGAAATGTTTTGTAGAGCATTCTCTGTGTAGCATGCAGTTCTTCAATGCTCTCTCGGATCATGGGCACATCCAAGAAGCCTCCTGCGTTTGCCTTTTTCAAAACTTGATTCAGATGTACGCCCACTCTTCGTATCTCCGTAATCAGCTTGTAAAACTCCGCTGGCGGTGCTTCCTTGATTTTCGCTCCGCTTAAAACCATGCGGCAAAACTGCTCTCTTGAGAGTTTGGAGGCTGTTACCTTCTCCATCAATTCCTCATATTCTTGATCTGAAAAATAGATTTCTACTCGACGATTTCTCTTTCTCATATTCGTTCTCCTTTCGGCGGGGTTTCAGGGGCGGCAAGCCCAGGACAAGCGGGTTTGCACAAGCAAATCCAGTGCTTGTTAAGACATCTCCATGGTCTATTCCTTACCATAGGTCAACATCTCCTTTCCTCGCGCCATTGCCTTTTCAGAGAGTATTTTTCGGATATTTTGATCGTTCACACAGACCCGAACACTTCGCTCCAACACCCTGTCGAAGATCCGCTTTCGCCACAAGTCAGCCGGATTCAGAAGTTCGTCCAAAGTCAGGTTTGTGGTCACGATCATAGGCAGTCCGCTACGGTACCGACTGTCGATGATGCTGAATATCTGTTCCTTGGCAAACTCCGAATTTCTCTCGATCCCCAAGTCATCAAGGATCAGTAAATCGAAACTGTTCAAGCTGTCAATGAATCCGTTCCGATCTCCCATCTGTAAATCAGTCAGCCGATTCAACAGGCGGGAGAAGTTGGTCATCTGAACTCGAACACCTCTGTTTAGCAGTTCGTTTCCGATACAGCCTGCAATGAAACTCTTGCCGGTTCCAACATCTCCCCAAAAGAGAAGCCCTTGCGAATTCTCCTTGAACTGCTCCCAGTGTTCCACATAGTTTCGAGCAATCTCCATGGCACGAAGATTGTAGCCCAAATCCTTCTCAAAGGTGTGTTTACCCATAATCGGATCCATGATCCCTATGCTACGGTTCCGCTCGATCTCCTCTCGCTGTCTTCGGGCTTTCCATTCCGCCTCCTGCCGATTTCGCTTCTCTTCCTGACATCGGCATAAAACACGAGGTCTGATCTGCTTATCTCCAACAGCCAATGTGATCTGTCGGAGAGAATGACAGTTCTTACAGCAGATCAACCCCATGTCATTTTGATACTCGTCTTCTCTGAGTTCATTGTCAGTCTCCACAGCGAATGCTTCTAAAACAGGAATCATAAACTCTCTCCTTTCCCATATGAATAATTTCTTGATATATTTGTTTTTGTTCTATTTGTTTTTACTATTGTATTGTATGGAGTCGAAAAACTGTCCCCGTGAGAGACAGTTTTCTGTCCACCATGAGGCCAAGAATCTATCCACAGCGAGGGACAGTTTTCTGACCTCGTCTTCACATAGATTCTTCGTGGCTTTCCCACATCTTGCTTTGCCCGGAAGATTAGGTCAGCCTTCTCCAACTCTCTCAACGCTGCTTTCACGGTTCCGGCACTCTTTCCACTGTCGGCGGATAGGCTCTTGATGTCGTAGTAAATATAAACATTTCCTTCCTCATCCGCCCACCCTCCTTGTTTTATGGACAGCCTCGCCCGATCCAGTAGCAGGACATAAATCAGCTTGGCAGTTTCATTCAGTTCCAGACCCATTAAGAACCTTGGATAAACCATATAGCCAACTACCTTGCTGTCCTCCTTCAGGAATGTTCCTTTGCTTTTACTTTCGCCCATATTTGCAGGCTCCTTTCTATGGTTGATTTTTTTGTGGCGATTTCAGGGCGATTTTTAGCCCGTTTCTTTCCCGTATTCCACAAATAAAACAGAGAGGATATCATTTCACCTCTTGAATTTTTCGTTTCATACAGAGAGAAAAACTCTTCATTTTCGCCCCGAATTAGCCACGAATCTCGGACACTCCAATATCACCGTCCGATAGCTCTGCTTGCAATCTTTCAAGCACCTTCGGCACAGCAGATTG
>JAZOXB010000173.1:0-16475 GCA_045659585.1 Faecousia sp.
ACGACATGGCTACGATCCGACTTATCCTCCTCCGCCTGGGTTACAGGCTGAGTAGGAGGAACATTAACCTCGTATTCCAAAGGCTTGACCTCGGATGCAACCGTTACCGTAGGTTCAACACGACCGCTTTGGCGGATCAAATACAAGGACATTCCCACAGAGAAAATAAAGATAGCCACAGACAGCGTAAACAACACCACAGCCCGTATACCGGAGCCATAGTCTCCGTTCGGGGTCGATGATCCCTCTTGATTCCGAGAGGAATAGTTGCCCCCACCGTCTTCAAATCGGTTTCTCATTGATTTTATTCCTTTCCTGTAAAAAACGCAATGCCGCGGCAGAATGAGGATCTACCTTGGCACCACGGGAGCGGACATAGGAGATCGTCATTTCCAGCCCTCTCATAAGGGCAGCATCCGGATCTGTCCATGTCAAATGACGCAGTTCCTCGATCCCCTCTATATCCCGATTAGGCTCCATATAGTCTGCCAAATAGACCAGCTTTTCAAGCAAGGTCATGTCATCCCGCCCGGTGGTGTGCCATCGAATGGCACTGCAAACCTCCTCGGATTCTCCGAAGATCCGTTCTGCAATAGCCGCTCCGGTTTTGGCATGGAGAAGCTTGGGGTGCTCCCGTTCAAAGCTATCCAATATAATAGCATATTTTTCTGACAAATGCAACTGTTCCGAGCCATTGAGTGCCTTGGTAATATCATGGAGAATGCCGGCTCGTGCTCCGTCTTCGGGAGACGCTCCGTATTTCTCTGCCAAAGCCGCCGCTGTCTCACTGCAACCTACAACATGAGCCACTCTCTTACTCTTATGAAGGGCAAGGGATACTTCCCTTAACTCCTCATAGAGCAAGTTTCGAAGATCCTTCCCTGCATAATAGAGTCCCTGCTCACGGATGTATTCCATGACCTGCGGTGCCAAATAAGCATCGGCACATCGGAAGGCGATCATAGCACGGACAGATGTGGAGGAATGAGGCAGATATCGGTTCTCCACAAAGACGATCCTTGCACCAAGGTTCTTCTTCAGTTCTTCGGCACAGTTCTTCATCCGCAAGGCAGAATCCGCATCTCGATGTGCCACTGCCAGAGTTGCCTCTGCGCAGATCCGCTCCGGCGCATACCAAGTCCCGAAAGAATAGAACATATCCGTTCCCATAAGGAGATACAACTCATCATTGGGGTAAGCTTGTCGCAAGATCTCAATAGTATCTGCGGTATAGCTCCGTCCCTCACGGCGGATCTCCAAGTCCAAAACCTCTGTATTCTCCAGATCCCCAGCCGCCAAACGAGTCATTTCCAACCGTTGTAAGTCCGTAGGGGAATTGGCACTGAGAGTCTTATGAGGAGGATCTCCCGCAGGAATGATCAAAAGTCGTCCCAAGCTCAATTGTCGGATAAATTCTCGGGCCGCCAGGATATGTCCTTCGTGAGGAGGGTTAAAGCTCCCGCCGAAAATTCCGATTTTTGCCATAGGTCACACTCCTTCTATCTACACTGTGGGAGGGTATCAGTCCTGTTGACTCTTTCTCTTTTCAATGGCGGCGGCAATTGCGGATTGTCTGAAGTACTCATTCCGCTTTTCCCGCTCTTCCCGTGCCTTGCGACGACGCTCCTGAGCACCGCGACGAACGGGATTTGCCTTCTTTTTCTTCAGCTCACGAGCCTGTCTTGCGGCCTCCTGAGCCTTCTTTTCGGACTTTTTATAGATCACGAATTTGGAACCCACGCACTGGATCCCTTCGCATCCGATCTCTTCGCAGAGAGCATCGCAAACCTCACGGGCAGACAGAAGGGCAGTCTCCAATACACGACCCTTGACCAATTCTCTGGCCTCTAACTGAGTGATGGCTTCTGCAACAATATTCTCGGTCACACCGCCCTTACCAACCATAAGGGTAGTATCCAGGGTGTTGGCCTGACTGCGAAGTTCTGCTCTTTCTTTACTGGTAATCATAGGATATTCTCCTCCTTGATCTTTTCCACCAGAGCCTTAAGAGCTCTTGCACGGTGGGACAAGCTGTTTTTAACTTCCGGAGGCAGGAGTGCAAAGCTGTTTCCTGCATCATTGGAATAGAATACGGGGTCATAGCCGAAGCCGTTCTCCCCTTCTGCGACAAACAAGATCCTGCCGGGGCATTCTCCCCGTGCCACGATCTTCCGTCCGTCAGGGAACATCAGTGTGATCACTGTTACAAACTTTGCCCCCCGCTGTTCCTGAGGGATGCCCTCCATACAACGGAGAAGATACTCATATCTCTCACGATCCGTGCGAATATTCTCTCCGCCGAATCGAGCGGTATGGACTCCCGGTTCTCCGTTCAGAGCATCTACCATAAGACCGGAATCATCGGCAATGGTTGGAAGTCCGCAGGCATCCATAATGGCCTTGGCCTTAATATAGGAATTTTCTTCAAAGGTCTGCCCGTTTTCGTCGGGCTCAATGGTGATCCCCAATTCCTTCTGAGGGACAACCTCAATATCCAAAGCAAAGAGGATCTTGCTGATCTCCTCTAACTTGTGGGCATTATTACTGGCTAGTACAAACTTCATTCCAATTCTCCCAAACATCTACGCTGGATCATGGTCAGAAGTCTGTTGCCACGACCGCAGAGTTCCACTAATTTCTGTTGCTCTTCCATAGAGAAGGGTCTGCCCTCTCCGGTTCCCTGAAGCTCAATGATCTGTCCGTCTTCAGTCATAATGCAGTTCAGATCCACCATAGCATGAGAATCCTCTTCATAGCACAGATCCAACATAGCTTCTTCCCCTACGATGCCGGCAGAAATACCACTGACATAGCTACGGACGGGCATAGTAGCGATCTTCCCCTCTTTCAGAAGTTTACGGCAAGCCAGAACCAGAGCTACAAAGCCACCGGTAACGGAAGCTGTTCTGGTACCGCCGTCACCCTGAAGGACATCACAATCCACGGTGATGGTGTAGCCCTCAAGAGCCTCCATATCCACAGCACTGCGTAAGCTACGGCCGATCAATCTCTGGATCTCCGCACTGCGGGGAGAGAGCTTCAGCTTGGAAACATCTCGTTTGCTACGCTCACGATTGGCTCGGGGAAGCATAGAATATTCCGCAGTGATCCAACCGCCCTTGGTAACGTGAGGAGGAACCTTAGCTTCTACGGAAGCATTGCAAAGAACCATGGTATTGCCCATTTCGATGAGACAGCTACCCTCCGCAAACTTAGTGAAACCGATGGTCAGCTTTACTTCACGGAGCTCATCTGCTTTTCTGCCGTCAATTCTCATATTCGTCACCTCAGATCAAAGCATCTACAAAGGCCTTGGCGTCAAAGGGCATGAGATCATCCATCTGCTCGCCTTCGCCGATATACTTTACGGGGATCTGGAGAGCATCGGCAACTGCGATAACAATACCGCCCTTTGCGGTGCCGTCCAGCTTGGTCAGAGCAATTGCGGTAACGCCTGCAATGTTCTTAAACTCCTTAGCCTGCAACAGACCATTCTGTCCCGTGGTGCCGTCCAGTACCAACAGAACCTCTTTGTCTGCATCGGGAAGTTCCCGTTCAATGACACGAGTGATCTTGTTCAGCTCGTTCATCAGGTTTGCCTTATTGTGGAGTCTGCCGGCGGTATCGCAAAGGATCAAATCGGATCCACGAGCCTTAGCCGCCTGAATGGCATCGAATACAACAGCCGCAGGATCTGCACCCTCATGCTGGCGAACGATCTGTACCCCTGCACGGTTGGACCAGATCTCCAGCTGGTCTGCGGCGGCGGCACGGAAGGTATCTGCCGCACAGAGAAGGACATTCTTCCCCTGTGCTTTGTAATTATGTGCCAGCTTACCGATGGTAGTGGTCTTACCTACACCGTTGACGCCGATCACCAGAACCATAGAGGGCTTGGTATCGATCTTCAAACGGGTATCACCAACACAGAGCATTTCAACCAGGATCTCCTTCAGTGCAAGGCGAACCTCTTCGGTATCCTTCAGTCTCCGCTCCTTGACCCGCTGGCGGAGAAGCTCAACTGCCTTACAAGAGGTCTCTACGCCCAGATCAGCAAGGATCATGCTTTCTTCCAGTTCCTCGTAGAAATCCTCATCGATAGCACGGAATACCGTGAATACATTGCCGATGGTGTTGGCTACGGCCTCTCTGGTCTTTTTCAGGCCGTTTTTAATTTTATCAAAAAATCCCATAGTTTTACTCCAAAAATTTATTCTTCAAGCTTGATGCCAAGCTGTTGCTCCATTTGGTTCAGATTCAGATGGAGGATCTTGGAAATACCCTGTTCTTGCATGGTAACACCGTAAAGCACATCGGCTTCTTCCATAGTGCCGCGACGGTGGGTAATGACAATAAACTGGGTTCTTCCGCTAAAGCCTCGCAGATAGCTCGCAAATCGTTCTACATTCCGATCGTCCAAGGCCGCGTCGATCTCGTCCAGCATACAGAAGGGCGTGGGACGTACCTTCAGGATGGCGAAGTACAAGGCAATTGCAACAAAAGCCTTTTCACCACCGGAAAGCAGAGTAATGGTCTTAAGCTGTTTTCCGGGGGGCTGTACGCGGATCTCAATGCCACAGGAAAGAGGTGCAGTGGGATCCTCCAGTTCCAGAGAAGCCTTACCTCCGCGGAACATTTCCGTAAAGGTTTCTCCGAAGTACTGATTGATCTTAGCAAACTCTGTGGAGAAGATATCTGTCATCTGTGCCGTAATATCGGCAATGATACCCTCCAGATCCTTCTTGGAGGTCAGAACATCATCCCGTTGTCCCGTCAGATATTCATACCGTTCATTGACACGGGCGTATTCGTCAATGGCACCGATATTGGGATGTCCCAAAGCATTCAGCTTCCGCTTCAGCTCAGCGGTACGCTTCTGTGCCGCCATAACGGATTCCAGCTCCACAGCCGCTTCTGCAGCAGTACTGCGGGTCAATTCATAGCTGTCCCACAGCTTGTCGATGATCTGCTTTTCCTCCATCTCTGCGGAGGTCTTTTTGCTTTCCAGACGGGCGATCTCTCGTTCCATATTCAAGATATCCTTGTTCTTATTCTGGATATCCTTTTCTAAAGAGGTCTTTCTGGATTCGATATCCTGTCGCTCCGACAAATCGGTCTTCAGCTTCTCACGAAGTTTTTCAGTGTTTGCATCCTGTGCGGTCAGGGTATCATTCTTATCCTTGATCTGATCCAGAAGTTCATTCTCGTCTTGGCTGTATCCGTTGATCAATTCCAGCTTCTGTTGACGGTCTCCCTGCATGGCCTGTTCCAGACCTCTGAGAGAGGCAACGGATTCCTGAGCAGTGGTCTTTTCTGCCTCCAAAGCGGCGATCTCCATGCGGAGCTTGGTCATGCAGTCGGAAAGGCGGTTGCTTTCCTTTGCGGCAACAGATTGTCCGTCGGAGACCTGCTTCAGATCCCGTTCCGTATCCTCGATCTGCTTATCCAGTTCGCGGATCTCGGCTTCCAGCTTAGTACCGCGCTTTTGGTCGGAATCGATCCGTTCGCCGAGAGAGCGAAGCTCCTTCTCTGCGGAGGAAATGGCATCCCCGATAGCTTCCTCCAGAACGGCATATTGTTTCTCCTCGCCTTCCAGACGAAGAACCTCGTCCTGAGCGGTACGGAGCTTTCCTTCCAGACTGAGGAGCTCGAAGTTGACCTCGTTGGTTTGACGCAATGCCTCGTCATAAGAGGCCTTCAGGTTCTGATATGCGGTAACCAGTTCCTTCTCCGTTACTTTGAGCCGTTCGATCTCATTGGCACGGGACAGCATACCGGTATTACGGGATACAGATCCACCGGTCATGGAACCGCCGGCATTGATCACCTGACCATCCAGAGTAACGATCCGGAATCTGTGTCCAAAGCGGTTTGCCATTGCTATGGCACAGTCCATATCCTCGGCAATAACCGTTCTGCCCAACAGATCCTTAATAATATCGGCATATTTGGGCTCACAGTGGACAAGGTCCGATGCTATACCAACAAAGCCGTGACACTGATCCACACCCCGCTCGTTCAGGAGTCGTCCCTTTACCACCGTCATGGGCAGCAAGGTTGCTCTGCCGGAGTCACTTCGTTTAAGATATTGAAGAGCCGCCTTGGCACACTGCTCATTGTCTACAACGATCTGTTGCATAGCACTGCCCAGTGCGATCTCAATGGCGATGGTATACTCGTCATCTACGCGGATCAGCTTGGAAACCGGGCCATGGATGCCCTGTAATCTCTTACGATCGCTTTCCTGCATGATCACGCGGACAGCCTTGGAAAAGCCTTCGTACTCCTTCTCCATATCCATAAACATCCGCAGACGGGATCGCAGGGTATCCAGATCCACAGAGGTTTTATCCATCTTCTGCTTCAGTTCATCTCGTTTTTGTTCTCTTGCCTTGGCACGGAGCTTATAGCCTTCCATGCTGTTGGTGCAAGCTGTGATCTCATCACGACCGTCGGAAAGCTGTCTGCGGACAGAGCGAAGCTTGTCCAGAGCATCCTTCTTTCGCTGTGCCGCTGTTTCGCAATCCTCGGTAACCTCATTGCGACGGGTCTCGCTCCGAGCAATGGACTCATGGACTGCGGAAAGATCCGTAGACTTTGCCGAAAGCTCCGTTCTGAATCGTTCCTGAGCATTCCGCAGTTCGAAATACCGCTTGGTCATACCGTCGGAGGAATCCGCAAGCTTCTTCCCTTCTGCCTCCGCCTCAGCCAGTTCCCCTCGTAACTTGGCGGTCTGGCCGTCGATCTGCTCCATACGCTCTTCCAGAGCCTTGATCTGATCGGCAATACCTGTGCTACGAGTGTCTTGCTCCTCAAGCTCCTTTTTCACACGGCTGAGATTGTCACGAATATTGCGACAATTGGTCTCTAAAACCGCGATCTCACCACGAATGGCCTGTGCCACAGCATCGGAATCTCCGATATCGTTACGGAGTTGCTCGATGAGCATATCTCGATTATGGAGATCAAAGGTCAGAGTCTCGGTGGTAACATAGAATTTTTCCAAATTCTCATGCTCTTGCTGAAGGATAAAGGCAGCAGAATGATAATCTTCTTCTGCCTTTCTGGCGGTAGCAGAGAGCTTTTCCAGAGTATGGAGCCACAGGGCAACTTCCAACCCCTTTAGCTCATCTCGGAATGACAAATAGGCCTTGGCCTTTTCTGCCTGTTCCCGAAGAGGAACTACCTGAAGCTCCAATTCGGAGATCTTATCTCCGATACGGAGAAGATTGTCCTCTGTATGAGCAAGACGACGCTCCGTTTCTTCCTTACGATGGCGGTATTTGGAAATACCTGCCGCCTCTTCGAAAATCTCACGGCGGTCTACAGACTTCAGGGAAAGGATCTCGTCGATTCTACCCTGGCTGATATTGGAATAGCCCTCTCTGCCCAAGCCGGTGTCCATAAACAGTTCATGAACATCGCGCATACGGACAGATTGCTTGTTGATATAGTATTCACTTTCTCCCGAGCGGAAATACCGTCTGGTGATCATCAATTCATCCGCTTCATAGCGAAGGGCTCTGTCGGAATTGTCCAGAACCAAGGTTGCTTCTGCAAAGCCCACCTGTGCACGCTTCTCTGTGCCACCGAAGATGACATCTTCCATCTTCTGACCACGGAGAGAGCGGGAGTTCTGTTCGCCCATGACCCAGCGGATCGCATCGGAAATATTGGACTTGCCGCTTCCGTTAGGGCCAACGATAGCGGTAATATCGTGACCGAAGGAAACTACAGTACGATCCGGGAAGGATTTGAATCCCTGGACCTCAAGTTGTTTTAGATGCATTCTGATACTTCTCCCATTGTATTATCAAGTCTCTATTTTACCAAATCTTACGACAAATTGCAATATGTTCCCTTGATTTTTCCCTGAAAGATTCAGAATATTTTTTCATTTTACCCTATCGGCAAGCAGATCACACTCCAACATTATGCAAAAACAACGGAGAGGCCCGAAAATCGAACCTCTCCGTGATAGATATAACATCATAATTTGAGAATCATTTTCTCAAGGTCTTCAGTGCATCCTGTGCAGAAGCCTGCTCGGCACGCTTTTTACTGCTGCCGGAGCCTCTGCCGATCTCTTTGCCATTGAGACAGACCCGTACCAAGAATTCCTTGCAATGGTCTGGGCCGGTTTCTTCCAGAACCTCGTAGAACAGATGTTGATCCTTTTTCCGTTGGATCAGTTCTTGCAGTTCGGTCTTGTAGTCACGGCTCTGAGAGATCCGATCCAGCATAGGCAGGATCAATCTATGTATGATCCCCTTTGCCTCGGGAAATCCGCTGTCCAAGTAGGCCGCGGCGATCAGTGCCTCCATAACATCGCAGAGGATCCCGCTGCGGTTTCTGCCACCACCCTGTGCTTCTCCGTGACCCAGGAGGAGATAATCTCCCAGACGGATCTGCTTGGCAACAACGGCAAGGTTCTTTTCGCAAACCAGTTCCGCACGGATCCGTGTCAGTTCCCCCTCCGGTTTGGTGGGGAAGGTCTGCCACAGATACTCCGCTGTTACAAAGCCCAGTATGGAATCTCCCAGAAATTCCAATCTCTCATAGCTTCCCAAGCTGTCCTTATACACCTCATTGGCATAGGAGGAATGGGACAGTGCTTGCTGGAGAAGCGCTTTGTTTTTATACTGGTAGCCTAATGCTTCTTCGAGAGCTTTATACATTCTTTACCTCTTTCGGAAGGCTCATAGCCTGCACATGATCCTTAATGGCAGAGCAGTAGTCGCTTTCTACAGCGTGGATCGCCTGTCTGATAGCACTGCGAACCGCTCTGGCATCAGAGGAACCATGGGCTTTGATCACAGGCTTGGAAATACCCAGGATCAGGGAACCGCCTACCTCACGGTAGTCCAGAGCCTTTTTAATAGCCTCTCCCTTTTTGCAGAGGAGGGCACCGATCTTGGTCAAAAGATTCTTATAGAACATTCCCTTAATGAGACCTGCCATGTAGAGAGCAGTTCCCTCAATGGTCTTTAAGAATACATTGCCGGAAAAACCGTCGGCTACCAGAACATCAATGTCTCCGCCAACCGCTTCGCGGGCTTCGATATTACCTACAAAATTGATCACACCATTGTCCCCTGCTTCTTTCAGGAGGCGATAGGCTTCCTTATGGAGATCATCGCCCTTGCAATCCTCTACACCGTTATTCAGCAAAGCAACACGGGGATTTTTCTTTCCCTGGGCCTTTTGGGAATAGAAGGAACCCATACAGCCGAACTGCAACAGGAATTCGGGAGTGCATACAACATTTGCACCTGCATCCACCAGAATGGTTCCCTTTCCGATAGGAAGAACAGGAGCGAAAGCCGCACGACGGATGCCCTTGATCCGCTTGACCAAAAGGGTAGCACCTGTCAAAAGAGCACCGGTATTACCGGCAGAAATAAACGCGTCTCCTTCGCCGTCAGCCAGCATCTTTAAGCCCTTTACCATAGAAGAGCCCTTATGCTGTTTGACTACCTCGGAGGCCTCGGCATGCATATCCACAACATCATCCGCATGGCTGATCTCTACACCCTTGGGCAGATTTTCATAGCCACACTGACGCATGGCGGAAAGGATCTCTTCCCCCCGTCCTACTAGGATCATTTCTACACCGAATTCCTCGGCGGCTTTTAAAGCACCTTCTACGATCGCCTGTGGAGCGTTGTCTCCACCCATTGCGTCAATGATGATCTTCATTCTTGTTCCTCATTTCTCATGGATTCAAGATATGCCAGTGCTCTGTTGGCAATGGCAAGGTTCTTGTTGGCTTTCCCCTTTACTCGTTCCTCAAGAGGATCGATAATGCCGAAGTTCACATTCATCGGCTGGAAGTTTACCGCATTCTCATTGCTGATATAATAGCCCAAAGCACCCATTGCAGTCTTACGGCTGAAATCGGGAACAGGCTGACCCAGAAGTCTTGCGGCCATAGATACCGCCGCAACATAGCCGGAGGCACAGGATTCCACATAGCCCTCCACACCGGTCATCTGGCCTGCAAAGGCAACCATGGGATCTCGGCGATCCGCATAGGTGCGATCCAGCAGATTGGGAGAATTCAGGAAGGTATTGCGATGCATGACACCGTAACGAACAAACTCCGCCTTATGGAGTGCAGGGATCATAGAGAATACTCGTCTCTGTTCCGGGAACTTCAGATGAGTCTGGAAGCCGACGATATTATAGATATCACCTGCGGCGTTGTCTCTGCGAAGCTGGACAACCGCATAGGGTTCCATACCGGTACGAGGATCCCGAAGTCCAACGGGCTTCAGGGGGCCGTAGCGGAGGGTGTCTTCCCCTCTTCTTGCCATAACCTCAACAGGGATACAGCCCTCAAAGATATTCTTGTCCTCAAAGCCGTGTACCTCTGCTTCCTCGGCATTGGCCAGTTCGCGAACGAAATCCCGATACTCTAAACGAGACATAGCGCAATTGATATAGTCCGCAGATCCACGGTCATACCGGGAAGCAAACCATGCATGATCCATATCAATGGATTCCAGGGTGACCAAGGGTGCCGCCGCATCAAAGAAATGCATATATTCGGAATTTCCGAAATACTTGGCAATGGCATCACTCATGGCATCGGAGGTCAGAGGACCCGTTGCAATGATCACAGGACCCTGAGGCACTTCCGTGACCTCTTCTGCTACGACGGTAATATTGGGATGATTGCGGATCTTCTCCGTTACCAGAGAAGAAAATCCGTATCGATCCACTGCCAAACAGCCACCTGCCTCTACGCGAGTGGCATCGGCACAAGACAGGATCAAGCTCCCGCTGCGACGGAGCTCTTCCTTCAGAAGCCCTACCGCATTTTCCAAACGGTCACCGCGGAGAGAATTGGAGCAAACCAATTCCGCAAAATCATCGCAGTGATGTGCAGGAGATTTTTTATGGGGTTTCATTTCATATAGCTTGACCTTCAGGCCACGCTCTGCAAGCTGCCAGGCCGCTTCACAGCCTGCCAAACCTGCTCCGATCACTTTTACTTCTATCATTTTTTCTTCGTTCCTTTTTTCGTTCCGGTCTTTTTCTTCTCGGTCTCAGGAAGCTCTCCGGCATTGTCTACAGTTTCCGCAGTAGCCTTGGGCATACGGCGTTTGTAGCCACGCTTGTCCTCAGGCAGGAAATTAGCACATTCCTCGTTGATGCAGAAGGGCTTCATAGCACCCTTACCGGAGCGTTTAAACATGGTTCTGCCGCATCCGACGCAATCATGCTCCGTGGGAACATCCCAACTCATAAAGCCACATTCCGCTCCGCGCTCGCAGGCATAGAACACATAGCCTCTCTTGCTCTTCCGCTTCAGGATGGTACTGCTACACTTGGGACAGCGTCCGGGCATCCGTTCTACAATGGGCTTGGTATTGGAGCATTCCGGGAATCCGGGGCAAGCCAGGAACGCACCGAAGCGTCCGAACTTAACCACCATGTTCTTACCGCAGAGCTCGCAGATCTCCTGAGAGACCTCTTCCGGCACCTTGATCCGTTTGCCCTCCAGTGCTTCTTCCGCACTGACCATGGACGCATGGAAGCCCTCATAGAAATCACGAAGGATCTGCTTCCAACGGATCTTGCCTGCCTCGACCTCGTCCAAACGACGCTCCATATGGGCAGTAAACTCTACATCGATAATATCATTGAATCGTTCCAGCATCAGATCCGTGACCACTTCTCCCAGAGGTGTGGGATAGAGTCTCTTTTCCTTCTTGAGCACATAGTCCCGATCCTGAATTGTGGCAACGATGGCCGCATAGGTAGAGGGTCTGCCGACACCTCGTTCTTCCATAGCCTTGACCAGAGTAGCCTCTGTGTAGCGAGCGGGAGGTATGGTAAAATGCTGTTCCTTTACATTCTTCTGAGAACGCAGATGCTCTGTTCCGTCCAGTACGGGAAGCATACCGGAGCGTTCTTCCTCATCGTCATCACGGCCTTCCTCATAAACAGCGGTAAAGCCGGGGAATTTCATGATCTGCTCCCCTGCACGGAACACATGCCCTGCACAAAGGGTGTCGATCTGTACCGCATCATAAACAGCCTCAGCCATCTGACAGGCAACAAAGCGACTCCAGATCAGCTTATAAAGCCGATACTGCTCCTTGGTCAGATCATTCTTGATCCGTTCCGGATCCAGATTCACATCACTGGGACGGATAGCTTCGTGGGCATCCTGAGCACCGTCCTTCTTGCGAAAACGACGGGGTACACCGGCATAGAATTGCTGTCCGTATCGATTGAGGATAAAGTCCTTTGCACTCATGAGTGCCTCATCAGACAATCTGAGAGAATCCGTTCTCATATAGGTGATCAAACCTACAGAGCCTTCCCCTGTGATCTCTACACCTTCGTACAACTGCTGTGCAACTGCCATGGTACGGCGAGGTGTCATATTCAGCTTTCGAGAAGCCTCCTGCTGGAGGGTAGAGGTAATAAAGGGAGGTGTGGGACTGCGACGCTTCTCAGAGCGTTTAATAGAGCCAATGGTAAAGTCCTGTCCGTCAATATCCCGCAGGATCTTATCTACCTCTGCTTCGCAGGTCAGTTCTCGTTTTTTGGTATCACCGAAGTAACGGGCAACAAAGCCTCCGTCCTTGTCTATACAACGGAGATGGACATCCAGTGTCCAATACTCCTTGGGAATAAATGCCTCGATCTCTCTTTCCCGCTCAACCACCAGACGGGTGGCAACGGATTGTACACGACCTGCAGACAATCCACGGCGGATCTTCTTCCACAGGAGAGGACTGAGCTGATAGCCAACGATACGGTCTAAGATCCGTCGTGCCTGCTGGGCATCTACCAGATCATAGTCGATATCTCTGGGATTCTGAATACTGCTGAGAACCACTTTCCGTGTGATCTCATTAAAGGTCACTCGCTTAGCCTTCTCATCATCCAGACCAAAGAGTTCCTTTAAATGCCAGGAAATAGCTTCACCCTCACGGTCCGGGTCAGTTGCCAGATAGACTCGCTGTGCCTTTTTGGCGGCGGTCTTCAGCTCACGGATCAGGGCTTCTTTTCCTTTCATGGGAATATACTGGGGAGCGAAGTCTGCTTCGATATCCACACCCATGGTGCTCTTAGGCAGATCTCGCAGGTGACCCATACAAGCCAAAACTTGATAATCGGATCCCAAGTATTTTCCAATGGTCTTCGCCTTAGACGGAGACTCAACGATTACTAAATTTGTTCCTTTTGCCATGAAGGAACCTCCAAATCATAGTCTTTGATAGGAATTACCATAGCATTTGGTAATTCGCTTTTTTATTTGCAGCATAGTCAACGCCGTTGCTACGGCAGTTGCATCCATGCCTGATCTCATAATAATTTCATCCAGCTCTATAGGATCCGTTCCAAAGATCCCAAGGATCCGACTTTCCGACTCCGGCAGATCCTCGGTCTTCCCACATTGGGAACCAGCAGGGGCTTGTCTCTCCTCACAGGGAGGTATGGGAGTCTGGGTAGCCACAGGTCTCTCCGGAACAGGTGTTACGGGCGCGGACTGTATTTCTTCATAACCAAGGATCTCAGCCACCTGTGATTCTCGTGGGGAACGAAGGACAAAAGTCTTGCCGAATTGTTTCTGCCACTGAAGCTGCATGGCCTCTCTGCCCCGTCCGTCTCGGATACGATCGGGATACAAATGAGCATACCGAGACAGAAGCTCCCAGCCATCCCGAACGACCTCGCAACCGGATTGGATCAGTTCCTCGTTCCCTTGGCTGTGACGGCCGGCATCGGCTCGCTCTATGGTAAAAACATCTCTGTTCTGAGACAGTGCCAACTCAGCCGTTGTCATAGCACCGCTTCCCTTAGGAGCCTCTGTTACCAGAACAGCAATGGACAACCCGCTGATCAAGCGGTTCCGTGCCACGAAATAATTGGGCACCGGAATAACACCCGGCGGAAGCTCACTGAGAAGACAGCCCTGACGGGTAATATCCTCAAAAAGCTTTCTGTTTTCCCGAGGATAGTATTGATCCAAGCCACCTGCAAGAACACAAATGGCAGGCATATAAGAATTCATGGCACCGTACAATGCCATGGTATCGATCCCTCTCGCACCGCCGGAAACAACTACACCGCCACTCAACGCGATCAATGACGCAAGCTGTTTGGTTCGGATCAAACCGTAATTGGTACAGCGACGGGTGCCGACAATACCCACAGCGGCTTCTCTATCCACATCCGGCAGGGTACCCTTACAATATAATACACAGGGAGGATCGTAGATATCCTTCAGACGATTGGGATAAGCAGGATCGTTATAGGTAATAATGGAGATCTTATGACGCTCACATTCTCCGACGATCCGCTCTGCCTCTGTCAGATCCTTGTCTAAAAGGGGCTCGTACCAATTCTTTCGCATCCCCTTGGGACTTATAGCTTCGTACTGTGTCGCAGACATCTCGTATAGCTCCTCTGCCGAATAATTCGCAAGAAGCTTTTTGCAACCAACATGTCCCAAGCCGTGGCGTTGTGACAGCCAAATCCAATGTTTCTGCATAATTCTATCTCTTTCCTGTGGAAGAATGGGATCTTAACCCGATCTACCGCATCTGATCTGCCACATTACGATGGAAGCGGCAATGGCCGCATTGAGAGATTCGCACCGTGGCTCCATGGGAATGATCACCTGCTTGTGGGAGTTCTCCAACAAACACCTACAGATCCCCTGTCCCTCACTACCGATCACCGTAATGCATTGAGACAGATCCAAGGATCTCAGATCTACCGCCTTGTCCGTCAAAGCTGTTGCCGCCAGGGAAATGTTCTTTTCCTTACAGCTTTCCAGAAGTACCTCCATAGGAATACTGACAGGAACAGTACGGAACACCGCACCCATAGAGGCACGGATAGTCTTATCGGAATAGGGGTCAGCACAGCCGTTGGTCAGAAGCACCGAAATATTAAAGGCATCTGCTGTACGGAGAATGGTTCCCAGATTGCCGGGATCCTGGATCCCATCCAATAGAAGCATACCGGGACGAATCTCCGGTTCCCTATCATCAGGTAAAGCACAGGTGAAGATCACGCCTTGAGGGCTCTTCATCCCTGACAGACTCTCTAAGAGAGACTCCGGAACCTCTACCAAACGGACAGACTCACCCATAGTGGGACAGTTCCGCCCCTTGGCATATACTACAGTTTTGATAGAGGGAAACCATTTCACAGCCTCCTCCAAAAGTTTCCACCCTTCGCAAATAAATTCCCCGCATTCCCGTCTGTAGCTACGGGAGGTTTGCAACTTCCGCATATGACGGATCAGAGGATTCTGCAAAGAGGTAATATATTCCACAGCCATTTATCGGACTCCTTATCTATAGAAAGCACTAAATATAGCTATACCTTTATATTGTACGCAGGAATTTCCTGTTTGTCAAGTATGGGATTTCCCCCTGTTTTCGACCCCTATAGTGAGTCATAAACCGGATAGCCACCTATGGCATTCTTCTCTGTTGTGGAATACAACAATGGTTTTCTGTCTGAAATTTTCCAGCAATTCCATGATTATCGGTCTGTTCTCTATATGAAAATTACGAACAAAGGACAGGAAATCCCTGTCTTCCTCTCCCGATTCGATCCAGGGCATATCTCCGCGAGGCTTCCCCCGCCTGTCTCGGATCCCTCCAAGGCAAAGATCTACATCATAATCCAAAAAGAAAATGGTATCACAGGCTTCCATCCTCATTTTCATGGTGGTACTGTAATTGCCGTCTATGATCCAGCGATCTTGATCCATCACTTTCTGTAATCGATCCAGAAAAATCGGACGTTCTACCGTAGTCTTATCTGCGTTCCAAAACATCAGATCCAGATGGAACAAGGGGATCTGTGTGATTTCGTGAAGTCTGCGAGAAAAGGTACTCTTTCCGCTCCCGGGGCAACCGATGACAATAACTCGATTCATTTGTATACCTCACCCAAGATGTCCTATGTGATATAAAAAATATGAT
Source organism: Faecousia sp. (assembly GCA_045659585.1). Taxonomy (GTDB): domain Bacteria; phylum Bacillota; class Clostridia; order Oscillospirales; family Oscillospiraceae; genus JAZOXB01. The sequence goes on from JAZOXB010000173.1 coordinate 15,966, forward strand.
TTTCTATAAAGTGCCGAGAGATAAAAACAGTGAGTCCTCCCGAAGAAGAACTCACTATCTTTGCTTTAATTTGATTTGCCTATATTAGCCGTTCTCACGCATCTTAGCGAAGCAATCGCTGCAGTATACGGGACGGTCGGTCTTGGGCTCAAAGGGAACGCGAGCTTCGCCACCGCAGTTGGCGCAGGTAGCAGTGAAGAACTCTCTGGGGCTACGGGCAGCATTCTTGCGAGCGTCACGGCAGGTCTTGCAACGCTGGGGCTCGTTCTGGAATCCCTTCTCTGCATAGAACACCAGTTCACCGGGGGTGAATACGAACTCTTCGCCACATTGCTTGCAAACTAAAGTCTTGTCTTCGTACATGATTTTTACCTCTCTTAGTAAATGTTTCCCTGACGCGGTTGATAATGCTGCAGGGTGGTCGTGTGACATTTATACACGACCCTTGGTCATTATAGCATTGTAAATGTTTTTTGTCAATAGAAGATATTTTAATTTTCTAAATAAATC
>JAZOXB010000174.1:0-7239 GCA_045659585.1 Faecousia sp.
AGCCGATGAGGTCGGTAACAGCGGAGATGGTGCCTTCTGCGTCAGCCTGAGCGTCAGCGGAGTCGTTGCCGTTGTACTGAATGTCGGTCAGGGTCAGAGCGGGAGCGTTGGTAGCCATGTAGTTAGCAAAGCCGGACATTCTGTAGTCCAGAGCTGCGTTTTCCATGTTCATCTGCATGCCGATGGTGCCGGCGTCAGTGGACAGGCCCTTCTCTTCCATAGCGGTCAGGAAAGCCTGAGCTGCCATCTCGCCGATGGTGGTGTTGGAGCAGTAGTAGAACTGGTTGTAGAAATCCTGGTTCTCGGGCATATCGCCGTTGCAAATGCCGCAGTTAACGAAGTTCAGGATGATGCCTGCGTTGGTAGCTTCCATAGCCTTGGGAACGGTGGGGTCGATGTTCAGGGTTGCGGTCAGGATAGCGTCGGGGTTCTGGGAGATAGCGTTCTCCAGAGCGGAAACGTAGCCTTCTGCGTCAACTTCCTGTGCGGGGCCCATTACGGAGTAGTCGATGGTGATGCCGAGCTTTGCTTCGTAGTCCTTCTTAGCCTGCTGGATGCCGGTTTCAACCTGGGACCAGAAGTCGGATGCGGTGGAAGGGGTGACGTAGATGATCTTGTAGGTCTTGCCGCCGTCAGCGGTAGTGCCTTCGCCAGACTTGCAGCCTGCGAACAGGGCAGCAATCATGACCAGTGCGAGAACGAGTGCGATGATCTTTTTCATGTTTTTTTCCTCCTAAATACCTTATCTTAAGAATTGCGATGTGCAATGACATCCGAATGTAGTGGGAGCCTCAGCTCCGGGTTAATATGTAGGGCTCTATTACAGAACGCCCTTCTGCAGGATGATGCAGCCGTAGGGCAGCTTCTCACTGGTGCAGACGGTGATGTAGGCATTGGCTGCCTTCTCGTAGAACTTGGTGCGCTCGATCTCGCCGACGCACTCAGCCTTGTAGCCGTTGTTGACAACAGCTGCGATGGTGTCTTCCCAAACCTTGTTTTCCTTCAGGATCACGCCGGAATCTGCATCGGGGATCATGTACTGGATGGGATGCTCACAATAATCAACATCCAGGGGAACCAGCTTCAAAATGGCGTCAACCATCTCTGCGGCACCGTTGCCCTTAGCCTGAATGCTGATAGCATTGGGAGACTTGGTGATGGGGGGATAGAAGTGGTCTGCAATGACGATCAGGTCGCCATGGCCGGTATCGGCAAGAGCCTTCAGCAGGTCGGAGCCGATAATGTCGGGAATGCCTCTTAACATATTGTTTCCTCCTGTAGTTATATTTCGGAGCTATGCTCCGCAATAGATTGATTAGCCTCTCTCAGCCAGGAAAGCTTCGATCTCTTCTCTGGTGGGCATTGCGGGGGTGGTGCCCATACGAGTGACGGAGATAGCTGCCAGAGCCTGTCCGAAACGAGCTGCTTCCCACAGATCCTTGCCTTCGGACAGAGCGGTCAGGAAGCCGCCGTTGAAAGCGTCGCCTGCGCCGGTGGTGTCCACTGCATCGACCTTGAAGCAGGGGATGATTCTGGACTCTTCCTTGGTAGCGACGTAAACGCCACGGCTACCCAGAGTGATCAGAACATTCTCAACGCCCTTCTCGAAGAAGACCTTAGCGGCCTTGTCGGCACTTTCCAGATCCTTAACGGGGATACCGGTGATCTCTTCTGCCTCAACCTCGTTGGGGGTTACCAGATATGCACCACAGAGGAACTCATCGGTCATGGGCTGATAGGGAGCGGTGTTGATGATGAAACGAACGCCGTTTTCCTTTGCCAGCTTGGCAACCTTTTCATTGGCGTCCTGATTGACCTCCAGCTGAACCAGAACATAAGCGGAGCTCTTGATGTGCTCTTCGACCTTTGCCAGATCCTCGTCGGTAATGGTGTTGCAAGCACCGGGAACGATAACGATCTCGTTCTGGCTGGTGTTCTCATCAACGCTGATGAGAGCGATGCCGGTGCCGACTTCTTCGTTTACAAAAACATATTCCTTGGACAGGCCAACAGCATCCATAGCATCGAATGCTACATTTGCCATAGAGTCCTTACCAACCTTGGTGATCATAACTACGTCACCGCCGGCCTTATGAGCGGCGATGCCCTGATTGAAGCCCTTACCGCCTGCGCCCTGCTTAAAGAGGCTACCGCGAACGGTCTCGCCGGGAACGGGGAGATGGGGAGTTCTTGCCATCAGGTCTACTACAAAGCTGCCAAATACCGTAACTTTCTGTTTCATGTTCCGATTCCTCCGTAAGATTAGATTATATGTTAATTAGGTTTATTCTTTTGCCGTGGAGCACTTCTCCGAGCCTCTGAGGATCAGTTCTGTGGGAAGGCTGTCTCTCTGACCCGTTCTTTCGCTGTCTTCCTCTTCGAAGCAGTTGAGCAACAGTCGCATGGCTCTACGTCCCATTTCGTAAACATCTCTGCTGACGACAGAAACATTATAATTGAGCCACTTGAGAGCCTCGATATCGTCAAAGCCGAAAAGTGCAATGTCCTTTCCCATGGTCAGCCCTAACTGGCCGAAGGCCTTAAGGCAACCGTAGGTGGTCATATTATTAGATGCGAAAATCGCTGTAGGGGGCTCCGGGAGAGAGCACAGAGCCAAGGTCTCTTCGTAAGCTCGTTCCATGCGAAAATCTCCGTGGCGGATATATTCGCTCCGCACAGGGATACCGAACTCTTCCAGCGCTCTCTTATAGCCCCGCAATCTTTCTTTACCGGGTCTGGAGTGGAGGGGGCCTGTTACAATGGCTACCCGTTCATGCCCCTCTTGGAGCAGGGTGCGGATCGCATGATAAACGCCGTCCTCGTCCTGAGAAACCACGCGGTCAAATCCGGGATCGTCTACCTCTCTGTCCAACAGAACCACGGGAATGGATCTTGCGGCATAGTCCCGAAGCTGTACAAGGGTGTCCTTGCAATCCTCGGAAACAGGAGTGATGATCATGCCTCTGAGCCGATGCTCACGCATGGTGTGGAGAACCTTCTGTTCTCGGGCTTCGCTTTCGTCGGTGCTGTACAGGATGACCTGATAGCCCTTTTCATCTGCAACAGTGGTGACGCCCTTAAGGACCTTAGCGAAGAATGGATTGTTGATATCCGGCACCACAACGCCAATGGAATTGGAAACGGAGGTGCTGAGGCTTCTTGCCATACTGTTGGGAACGTAGTTTAATTTCTTCACAGCTTCCATAACTCGTCTGGTGCTTTTCTCACTGACGGTGGCACTGTGATTCATGACTCTGGAAACAGTGGCAATGGAAACTCCGGCTTCTCGGGCGATCTCGTAAATATTAGCTTCTTGCTTACCCATAACCACGCCTCCGTTCTATTTAAATCTGCGTTTTCCATTCGCCGATCTATAGCCAGAACCTATAGTTTGGATTTTGGTGATCCAACGCTTTTGGTAAATGTAAACGCTTACTTTCTTTTATGTTAACAAAATACACTATTTTTCGCTAAATGTCAATAGGAAAAAAATCTTTTGTAAGTTCTTACAATTTGAACGGCTACTCATTAGTAAATTTCACGAAGCACAGAAAATTCCCCCTCCTCACGCTGAAAAAAGCATCCCTTTTTTTCAGAAAAACCTCCCATCTTCATTGTAAGAAGATCGGAGGTTTTCATGATAAGTTGATCCCTTTCAGGAGGCGTTTCGTTCCAAAGAAACCACGATTGCCGTCATATCGTCGTCCCCTTCCATTGTTCCCACCAGCAATGCCGCAAGATCTCTGGGTGAGGATGCGGTAAAGGCACCCACAGCGCCCTCTGTTTCTTCGCAATAAGCACCGTCGCTGATCATGACCAACAGTTGTCCGTCATCCATGGGCAGGGTGAACACCTCAGGCAGCTCCACATCTCCGATCCCTACACCGGGAGGTGGTGTGGGAGTGCCAACCTTGCCGACCCTATTGCGATCCTTCCAGAAGGAGGGTGCCGCTCCCCATTTATAGATATGAGCCATGCCGTTGTGAAGATCTAATTGTAGCAGATCCACCGTAGAAAAGGTGCCCGTCCCCCGTAAGATCATATTTCCGTTCAGTAGAGACAGGGCCCCCTCCGGGGAAAGGCCGCATTTGAGAAGTTTTTCCAATAGCCCCATAGTATAGCTTCCCAGCCTTGCCGCCTCTTCTCCCGTTCCCATTCCGTCGCACAAGATCACATAATAGTTTCCGTCCGGTGCGGAAAAGCAGGTATTACGATCTCCGCAAACGGGCTCTCTTGCTTTTCTTGCACACGAAACACTGACATAGGGGATAAAGTGTTGTTCCTTCTTATACTCCGTTCTCTGTGCCGCTCTCCGCATAAACTGTGCCAACATCCGATACTCTCCGTCCAAGATCCTACGAGTCTCTCTCAACTCCCCTTCGTACTTTCTGCGGCAGAGCATTTTTTCCAGTTCTCCGTTTACACAGGCAAGAAAGGCAGGAAAGCTACAGCATCGCTGTTTGAATTCCGCTGTAAAATCCTTTTCCTCCGCAAAGCCTCGTTCGATGATCTCCGGTGCGGCTGTCAACAGTTCCTCACGGATCCTCCGTCCTTCCGTTTCCCAGCAATAATGCAGACGGGTACATTTTCTGCAGACCCGTTCCCCTACGGCATGAAAGACCCGTTCCGTTTCCGATCCCCTTCCCATGGTCTGACGGATAGGCTCCGTTCCCAGAGCCTCCAGGATCTCTGCCACCTGTCCATAGACCTCTACAGGTGGAAGGGCTTCTTTCTTTGTTTCTTTTTTTCCCCCGGGAGTCCGTCTGCATAGGGCAAGACCCATCAATGTACCGAGTCCGATCCCGGACCATTGGGCAATTTCCCCTTCCCCAAGGAGCAATAGCATCCCACAGGTCAGAATTCCCCATAATAGACCTCTGAGCCATTTTTTCTTGATTCCGAGAAATTTACAGCATATCCAAGGCAGGACCATAACCAAAGTCATATGAGGCAAACCGCCGCCTCCCAGCTCCAAAGCCGCGCCGATCACTGCACCTGCAAAGAGCTCCCCTGTAAAAACTACCATCAACGCTCCCCACAGAAGCCCCAAATCTATGTATTTTCCTGTACCGCTCAGACTGAACGCCACAGCGGCAGCAAGGAAAAGCCTGTAACGCTTCTGACCTTCCACCCCTTGACGGAATCCATAAGTAGCCAAGGCACCCAGAACCGCCTTTCCCAACCACGGAAGCAATGGAACATCTGCTGTCCCCAGTAAGCCAACGCCGGTCATAAGGGTACAAATCACCCCACAACTCACAGCCATGAACCATCTATTTCCGGGAAGGCTCGTCCCCTGAAAGAGGATCAGGGTCAAAAGCACCAGTATAGAGACTGCCGTATATTCCACAGCCTCTACCCTGTCCTGTCTCAGAAAATATCCTCCAACAGCACCTATGGCAGTAGCCAGTGCCTCTGCCTTGGTGGTCTGTGCACCGATCAAAGATGCTCCAAGTGGCAAAGCCTGTCCCCCAAGGGTCGCTCCCCCAAGAACAAAGGCTCCCATACAATGCAGGAACCGAGATCCCCATTGTTCCGGAGAGCTCTTACGGGAGATCACAATCTTTTTTCCGACGGTTTTTATTTGTTCCATAGTGTGGCTCCCTCCTTTCCAATGACATAATTGTACCATTTTCTCATGGATAAATTTGTCGGGAAAGGGTAAGGATCGGACTTTCTTTTCATTGACAAGTCCTCGGTGTCATGCTATGATATATTTGTAGAATGAAACAATTAAGGAGGCTTTATCATGGCACTGGAATTGGAATACAAGCTACAGCTTCCCTCTGAGGAACGAATGGAGGAACTCCTCTCTGCACCGGAGATCCATGCTCTTCTGGAAGCACCCTTCCGTGAGCTCCCCATGGAAACCACATATTATGATAACGATGTTCGCCTGTTCTCTCACTTGCACTGGACCCTCCGCCACAGAATGGAAGGAGAAGAAAGTGTGGTTTGTCTCAAGACCCCCGGTAGCCTCTCTCACAGCCGAAACGAATGGCAGATATCCGCCCCCGCCATGGATCAAGAGGCTGTTCGTGCACTTGTAGCCCAAGGTGCACCCCACGAGGTGGCAGAGTTCTTTGAGCACAGCACCTTTGTGCCGATCTGCGGTGCGAAATTCCTCCGTCGCTGTGCTATGCTTACCTTCTCTGACGGTAGCCGTGCGGAAATCGCAATAGACAACGGACAGGTCTTCGGCCCCAAGGGTGCCTTGCCGATCTTGGAATTGGAGCTGGAACTCTATGAAGGAAAGGCCGACGAAATGACTCGCTTTACAGAGCTTCTCTGCAAAACCTATGAGCTGAAAGAACAGCCCTACAGCAAATTCGCCAGAGCCAGATCCCTTTCCTGATCCAATCTATATAATAAAGGAGACTTGATCCATGAAAATCTATCACAGATTGCTGATTGCCGCTGTTTTTTTTGTTATAAGCGGTATTTATATGATCGTTCTGGGACTTCTTCCCCCTGCCGCCTTGGTAGATGGGGAATCCCTTGCTTACGAAGAGCTCACAGATGAAAATTCCTACTACATTCAGGATCTCGCTGTTGTTTGGGAGTATGGTTCCATCGGTGGCAGCGACGAGGAATCCGGTGCCTATTACCTTTCCTACTTCTTCGACCGGAAGGGCGACCTGTGCACCGTTTCCCTGTTCTTCGATAACAGCGAGGAATGGAAAGCCGCTTCTCAGGCACACAATTATAATGAAACAGACATGCTCATGAGCGGTTGCTTTAAATCTCAACAGCTCAGTGCCTTCGATTCCGATATGAAGCGGTACTACGAAGATACTCTGGCAGAATTCAAGGAGATCAGCGGAGACTATCTGGGCATCACCGATGTCAGCGATACCGGCCTCCATCTGACCTTTGTCTGTAACGAAAAAGCAGACTTCGCCGCCGCGGCAAGGAATACAACCTCCCTGATCAGCGGTGTGATACTGTTTATCTCGGCAGGTCTGTTGATCCTGATATCTGTCCTGCTGATCAAAAAGGAGAAAAAGGAAGCCGCTCAAGCTGCTTTCTTCCAGCCCATGTACGATCCCTATACCGGCGCTCCCATTCCTCCTCAGGGCTATGGGTATCAGACCCCCTATGGTGGTCAGCAACCTTACGGTGGTCAGCAACCTTACGGCGGTCAGCAACCTTACAGCGGTCAGCAACCCTATGGCGGTCAGCAACCCTATGGCGGTCAGCAGCCCTATGGCGGTCAGCAGCCTTACGGTGGTCAGCAAC
>JAZOXB010000175.1:0-8775 GCA_045659585.1 Faecousia sp.
CCGATATGTGCTTAGAAGTGCTTAGCTCGCCACGGCGTGGAGTCACAGACGCACAAGCACAAGCAATCGTTCAAAAAGCTTCACACTGTCAAACAATGACAGAATTTCAAGGTCTTGACGAGAAGAAGAAAGCTCGGTACAGGACACAGGGGACGGTTCTCTGTCTTGTTGAAAAAAGTTATGTTTTATCAAGAAAAAAGCTTAAAATCTGATGCAGAAAATACACAGGACACAGACCCGTCCCCTGTCCTGCAGGACACAGAACCGTCCCCTGTCCTGTAGCCACACCGACATACGCGGAGCGTATATCATCTGGGTCGCAGATATCATACCCGCAGGGTATATCATACCGAAGGTATATCATTCGCTCTAAAGGAGCGATAAACTGTGATTTGACTATATTGCAATATTGAAAATAGCTCCGCAATATATAACTGAGGCCGGATCTCTTTTTACGGAGATCCGGCTTGCGTGTTTATGAAATTGGATCAAGCTTCGGTTTTTTTCATTCCGAAGAAGCAGATCACCACGCCTACGGCGCAGACTGCGGTAGCAATGAGCAAGGTGGTTTGCACGGAGCAGATGTCATACAGTCTGCCGGCGATCAAACTGGACAGGACTGCACCCATGGTGGTGACGCTGAAGGCCAAACTCTGGGCTTTGGCAGCGTTGGCGGGGGAGATGACTTTTGTGATGTAGGGAACAATGGCGCAGGAGAATACCGCAAAAGCAGGGGCCTGCAGACTGTGAGCAGCAAAGAGTAGAGGGATGTTGGAAGCCATGGCAATGGCTAAGCTCTTCAGCAGGAAGGCAATGACTGAGATCCCCATGAACAGGGACATCCGCTTGCCCTTTGCAAATCGGCTGAACAGGAGCATCACAGGAATCTCCATGGCTGCCATAAAACCTGTAATATTGCCCATAGTTCGGGTATTTCCACCTACATTTTCACTGAGATTAATCATGAAATTGGTAGAGGAATTGTGGGCGAAAAACAGAAGTACCGAGCCTAAAAGAAGAACGGTAAAACGAGGCTCCTGTCGGAAGAAACCCAAGAGAGATGTGGGAGATTCCTCTTCTTTATGGATCTGCGCCTTGGGGGAGGATCCCTGCTTCAGACCGGGAAGGAAGAGCACTTGAGACAGGAACTGTATCAGGATCAGTGCCAATGCCGTATAGATGATAATGGGGGCACCGTAATTTTCTACCCATCTGCCCAATAAGATGGACAGAAGGACGAAGCACAGGGATCCGATTCCCCGTGCGATGCCGTAGTCAAGGGGAATGCCCTTTTGTTCTGCATCCACGCAGAATTTCAGGTTCAGGGAATTGACGCCGATGGTCACCGCCATATATACCGTATAAACTGCGGCAGTCAGCAGGCTATGCTCCGGCAGAAGCAGTAACTCCACCAGACACAGGGCCCGAAGAATGAACAAGGGAAGACATAACCGACCGTGATCCCAACGGGGCCGCATTTCTGCAAGAGAGGTCAGCACAGGGCCTAAGACAGTTCCCAGAATATTTCCTGCGGCCATGACCAGACCCAGTTCCGTATTGGAAAAGCCCATGGATTGCAAATGAACTGCCGCAAAGCAAACGGCGATACAGAAACTCATCCAGAAGCTGCCTTGCACCAAACTGTAGGTAGGTGTAAGGTTCTTTTTCTTTAACATATTGATACTCCTTCCTGTAGTACAGTGAAATGGTAGCACAGAAGGGAATAAATGTCAAGAAAAACGGGTTACACAGAAAAGATAGATAACAGCCGACTCCCCGGGGTGGGGAGTCGGCTGTGACCGGTATTAAGGCAAGGACGCGGTTCCTGCCTTAAGAAATGATGCTTACTTCTCAGAAAGTGCCCGGTAGAGGAAGGTTACGATCTGAGCACGGGTGCAGGTCTTTGCGGGAGCAAAGGTGGTTGCGGAGGTGCCGGTAGTGATACCGTTTTCGGATGCCCAGAGAACAGGTGCGTAGAAGTAGTCGGTTTCAGCTACATCCTTAAAAGGATTTGCGGTGGTTGCGGGGGTGGGCTTACCCTGTGCACGCCACAGGAAGGTAACAGCCTGACCACGGGTACAGGTCTTATCGGGAGCAAAGGTGGTGGAGGTCATACCGGTGGTGATACCTTCTTCCACTGCCCATAGTACAGCCTTGTAGTAATAAGCACCTGCTTGGATGTCTGTGAAGCTGTGGGTGGTATTGGTGGGCTCGGGAGAGCCGCAGGCACGCCACAGGAAAGTAACGATCTGGCCTCTGGTGCAATCCTTATCCGGGGAGAAGGTAGTTGCAGAGGTGCCGGTGGTAATGTTATTTTCTACGGCCCAAACAACAGGCTCGTAGTAGTAGATGCCGGTGGATACATCGGTGAAGGGGGTAGCAGGAACGGTGCCGATCAGAGCTTCTTGGCACAGGTCGCAGTAGAAATAAGTGTTTGCACCCTTAGTGACCCAATGAGCTTCGGTACCCTTTGCACCGTAGTGGATCAGGGGAGAATGGAGGGTAAGGCCGGTCATATGCCATGCAGTCTTATTTGCATCCCACTGCTCCTTGGAGCCGGTATAGAGGACGTGCTTCAGGCTTTTGCAGTTGGAGAACATATTGTAGCCGAGTTCCGTCAGGCTTCCGGGAATGGTGATGCTCTTCAGATTTTCGCAATCCGCAAATGCCCAGGAGCCAATGGAAGTGACCCCATTGGGGATCGTAATCTCTTCCAGGGAAGAACACTCGTTAAATGCGTTGCTGCCCATGGTTTTCAGGCTGTTGGGAAGGGAAATGGCTTTCAGGCTATTGCAATAGCAGAAGGCAGAGTCTCCAATGGTTTCTACAGAATTGGGGATGGCGATGCTTTCAAAAGCTCTGCATCCAAAGAATGCATAATCACCGATGTAGGTCAGCCCGCCGGGAAGGGTAACATCCTTGAGACGAATGCAGTAATCGAATGCGCTGCTGCCGATGGTTTTCAGACTGTTGGGCAGAGTGACCTCTTCCAGATACTGGGAGTTATAGAAGGTGCTGTCCTTCAGTTCTTTAACACCTTCCGGAATGGTAACTGCAGGCAGAAGCTGACAATTGCTAAAGGCATAGGGAGCGATCTCTGTTACTCCATTGGGAATATCATAGGAGCCTTCGCGATAGATGGGGTATCGGATCAAGTAGGTTTTATCCTTGTTGAAGAGGACACCTGCATCATCGGTGCTAAACCGGGTGTTGCCGTCCTCTACCCGGAATGCTGTAAATCTGCTCTGGGCGAAGGCGTTTTCACCCACAGAACGGAGACTTGCAGGGAGAACAAAGGTGCCGGCACTTGCACCTTGGAAGCAATATTCGCCAATCACTTCCAGAGAAGAGGGGAGGGTGACTTCGAACAGGCTGACACAGTAGAATGCATATGCTCCCAGTTCTGTTACGGAGTTGGGTACGACATAGGTGGCAGTTAACTTGGCAGGATAGTGCAGCAGCCTGGTTTTTGCCTTGTTATACAAAACGCCTTGAGAATCGGAAGAAAAGTGCTGGTTGTTTTCGGATACGATGAAGGTTTTCATGGAATCAATGGCGAATGCGGTGGGATCCAGTTCCTTCAGACCTGCACCGATCGTAACCTTGCTGACCTCAGTAACATAAAAAGCATTGCGGCCAATTTTCTGTAAGCCATCGGGAAGGGTGACTTCTGTCAGTTCGTCACACCAATAGAATGCATAATCACCAATGGAAACAAGGGTAGAGGGGAATTCTACCTTGGAAACATTGGAACTATCAAATGCATAAGCGCCGATGGTAGTGACACCTTCTTCAATAACGATGGTTTTGATCTTGGAGTTAAAGGAGCGCCAGGGAGCGTTGAAGTCGGGGTAATCCGTCATGGAACCTGTGCCGGAGATGCGGAGGGTTTCCTTGTCTTCTTCAAAGACCCACTGCAGATCAGAACCACAGGTGCCCTGCTTTTCTGCGGCATAGGCTCCCAGCGGCAGCAGGGACAGAAGCAGAACTGCAATGATGAGGAGTGCAAGGAGTTTTTTTGTCATGTGTTTCATAGTTCGCGTTCCTTTCCTAATATCATAATGATTGGATATCTCTTGGGAGATATTTCAATTATATCAGGGCATTTATGAAAATACAAGTGGTAGGTTTCATAAAATAATATGCCCTAAATTGCATAAAATAGGGATTGACAAAGGGAAAATATTTTGATAATATAATCAGGACTATAAGATAACGCGATGACGAAGCCAAGCTATGCAGATGACCTTTAGAGAGCAGGGGACGGTGGAAGCCCTGTGGTGAGAGCATAGCCAGCCACTTCCGAGGGGCCCGTGAGGAGCGGGACGGTTGATCTCCGTTACAGGATCGAAAGAGGTTCCTGCATCCGCAGGAGCGAATTAGGGTGGTACCGCGAGCAGATCTCGCCCCTATGCAGTAGCGTAGGGGTGTTATTTTTTTATTCCCCCTATAAAACAGTTTTTAAATTTATTTAGATATTATATTGGAGGTTTTTACTATGGCAAACAAAAAGTACGGCGTAAATGAACTCCGCGAAATGTTCCTGTCCTTCTTTGAGAGCAAGGGACATCTGCGGCTCCCCAGCTTCTCTCTGATTCCCCAGAACGACGCATCCCTTCTGCTGATCAACTCCGGCATGGCTCCCATGAAGCCCTACTTCAAAGGTGAGGTCACTCCTCCCAGCCGTCGGGTCTGCACCTGCCAGAAGTGCATCCGTACCGGTGATATCGACAACATCGGTCACACTGCTCGTCACGGCACTTATTTCGAGATGCTGGGCAACTTCTCCTTCGGTGATTACTTCAAGAAGGAAGCTATCCAGTGGTGCTGGGAGTTCCTGACTGAGGTCTGCGGTATCGATGCAGATCGTCTGTATCCCTCTATTTATGAGAACGACGAGGAAGCCTTTGAGATCTGGAATAAGGACATGGGCATTGCCGCCGATCGTATTTTCCGTTTCGGCAAGTCCGATAACTTCTGGGAGCACGGCTCCGGCCCCTGCGGCCCCTGCTCCGAGGTCTACTTTGACCGTGGTGAGAAGTACGGCTGCGGTAAGGAAGGCTGTACCGTAGGTTGCGATTGCGACCGTTATATGGAAGTTTGGAACAATGTTTTCTCCCAGTTCGACAATGACGGACAGGGCAACTACACTGAGCTTGCTCAGAAGAACATCGACACCGGCATGGGTCTGGAGCGTCTGGCTGTTGCTTGTCAGGATGTCTATTCTCTCTTTGATGTCGACACCGTTATGAACATCACCAAGAAGGTTACGGATCTTACCGGCGCCAGCTATGGCCAGAGCAAGGAAAAGGATGTAAGTCTCCGTGTTATCACCGACCATATCCGTTCTTCTACCTTTATGATCGCTGACGGCGTTCTTCCCTCTAACGAGGGTCGTGGCTATGTTCTCGGCCGTTTGCTGAGACGTGCAGCCCGTCATGGCAAGCTTCTGGGTGTCAACAAGCCCTTCCTGTGTGAAGTGGTTGAGACTGTTATCCGTGAGAACGAAGGTCACTATCCCTATCTCCGTGAACGGGACGAGTATATTACCCGTGTTATCCGTGTAGAAGAAGAAAACTTCGCCAAGACCATTGACGGCGGTATGCGTATCTTTGCCGAAATGCTGGCACAGCATAAGGAAAAGAATGAGACTGTATTCAGCGGCGAAGCTGCTTTCAAGCTCTACGATACCTACGGATTCCCCATTGACCTGACCATCGAAATGGCTAAGGAAGAGGGCATGACCGTAGACGAGGCCGGTTTCAAGGCCTATATGCAGGAGCAGAAGGTTCGTGCTCGTGAAGCCAGAAAGGCTCTGGGCGACCTGGGCTGGGCAGGTATCGACTTCGGTCAGGATATGCCCTCTACCGAATTCCTGGGCTATGATGCAAAGAGCTGTGAAGCCAAGATTCTGGCTATCGTAGCAGAAGAAGAGTTCCGTGATGAGATCGGTGAAGGCGTAGAAGCCATCATCGTTCTGGATCAGACCACTATGTATGCCGAAATGGGCGGTCAGGTTGCCGACCACGGCGAGATCACCTGCGGTGAATCCGTATTTAAGGTACACGACGTCCAGAAAAACAAGGGCGGTAAGTACATGCACTACGGCAAGGTAGTTGCAGGCAACATGAAGGTCGGCGAAACTGTTACCGCTACCTACGACGATGACCGCCGTAAGGCTATCCGTCGTGCTCATACCGCAACCCACCTCCTCCAGACCGCTCTGAGCCGTGTTCTGGGTGATCACTGCCATCAGGCAGGTTCTCTGGTAGAGCCCGACCATCTCCGTTTCGACTTTACCCATTTCTCCGCTGTTTCCAACGAGGAAATGCTGAATATCAGTGCACAGGTCATGGATATGATCCTGAACGGCGCAGAGGTTGAAACTCTGGTTCTCCCCGTAGAAGAAGCTAAGAAGCTGGGTGCAACCGCTCTCTTTGGCGAAAAGTACGGTGATACCGTCCGCGTTGTAAAGATGGGCGAGGATTCCATGGAATTCTGCGGTGGTACTCACTGCGACAATACCGCTAAGGTAGGCCCCTTCCGTATTCTCTCTGAGGCTTCCGTAGCTTCCGGTGTTCGTCGTATTGAAGCTTATACCGGCAAGACCGTTCTGAACCAGATGGAGAACACCAACCGTATGCTCATCCAGACTGCAGAAGAGCTGAAGACTACTCCCAAGGAACTCCTGAATCGTGCACACGGCGTTATGATGGAGATGAAGGAACTGAAGCAGGACATCGATAAGATGAAGGACAAGCTCTTTACCGGAGACGTTGAGCGCTGTCTCTTCTCCGCCCGTGAGGTTGGCGGTCTGAAGGTCCTGACCGTTATCCGTGATGACATCGCCGCAAACGACCTGCGCAAGATGGGTGACTTTATCCGTGACCGCGAGCCTAAGGCTGTTGCAGTTCTGGCTACTACTCAGGGCGAGAAGATCACTCTCTTGGCTGTCTGCGGTAAGGAGGCCATTGCTGCCGGCATGAAGGCAGGCATGATCATTAAGGAAGTCTCCGCTGCTTGCGGTGGTTCCGGTGGCGGCAAGCCCGACTCCGCAATGGGCGGTGGCAAGGACATGGACAAGCTGGACGACGCTCTGGCTCTGGTAGACAACTACGTTGCAAGCCACATCTAAGGGAGGAAGAACGATGGAAAACTGCATTTTCTGCAAGATCATCAAGGGGGAGATCCCCTCTAAGAAGCTGTATGAAGATGAACTGTGCCTTGCTTTTTATGATATTGCCCCCATGGCTCCCCAGCATTTCCTGGTGATCCCCAAGGAGCATATCAAGGCCGCTAACCGGATCGACAAGACCAATGAAGCTGTGATCGGCCATATCTTCACCGTTATCGGCAATCTGACTTCTGTTCTGGGCTTCTCCGACGGCTACCGTGTGGTTACCAACTGCGGTAAGGATGCAGGTCAAACCGTAGAGCACCTCCATTTCCACGTCCTTGGCGGCAAGGAACTGGGCTCCTTCAACTAATATATACCCGCCGGCAGGCTCGCTGTTTCCAATAGCAAGCCTGCCGGATTTTTACGCAAAAGTGCATAAGTGCATATGTGTATATCGATTCGGAACCTTCAAATTTTCGTTTGTCGAACAGGTTGCTGAATTGCCTTGTGGGGGACGGGCTTGGCGTCCCGTGGGGTCAAGGTATGTTATGCACGAAGGGCAATGGGCAAAAGGAAGCGGTTTTGCTCTCGCTCACACTTTGCTCCCTCCGGGGGCCCGATTCTTGTGTCGACAAGAATGGGGGAATAAACGACCAGAGGAGAGGCGCTGAACAGATTTCCTTTCGGCACCATGGTGGTTTCGCGGCTTTTCTCCTCGGAAATAACCGCCCTCTCCTCTGGACTCCTCTCCCGGCGCTCCGCTCTAATCGTTAGATTATTTCTTGTCGTTTTTTGTGTCGCTTCGCGACGGATTAGGCCGATAAAATGTGATTTGACTGCACCAACGGTGCAATATGGGCGTAGCCCTATTTCAAATCCGTGGGGTCGCCACACCGAAACTTTCAACTTTCCGCTTTCAACTGCCAACTGAACCAACGGTGCGTCAAACTGTGATTTTGGGATAGATCGTGCAAGGATCAATCACCATGATCGACAAAAAGGCACCTCCCGGAGAAGGTGCCATGATCGACAAAAAAGGCACCTCCCGAGGGAGGTGCCGTGAGTTATTTAGTTATATAGGGTACGGGATCGGTGGATCAGTCCACGTTCTCGATCAGGCCGTAGCCACCGTCGTTTCTCTTGTAGACGACCGCAAATGCTTCGCCGTTTTCTTCGTCCTTGAATGCAAAGAAGGTGTGCTCCAACAGGTTCATCTGGAGAATGGCTTCTTCACGGGTCATGGGCTTCATGGGGAATTCCTTGACACGGACGATCTCAAAGCTTCCTTCTTCCTCGGTCTCCGGTGCGAAAGAGGTTACCTCTGCAGTGCGGGAGAAGGCATCCTGGCGGAGGCGGCGAGCCAGGCGGGTCTTGTTCTTGCGGATCTGACGCTCGATGGTGGAAACCGCGGCGTCGATAGATGCGAACATATCGCTGGTGGACTCGCTTGCACGGAAGTAGGTGTTTGCGGCATGGACCGTAATTTCGACTTTATTACGATCCTTTTCTACAGAAAAGGCGACAAGTGCTTCTGCATTATCTCCAAAGAATCGTTCAAGCTTCATTACCTTCTTTTCGGCATAGGCGTGAACATTGGCGGGCAGGCTGACTTTCTTTTCGGTGTACTGGAATTTCATAGGTCGTCGCTCCTTTCGTGT
>JAZOXB010000176.1:0-17572 GCA_045659585.1 Faecousia sp.
ACGATCCGCTTGGCCTGTTCCAGATTTACATCGTTCTGCATAGCCGCAGGCATAATGATATCCACCTTTACACCCCAAGGTTTTTCACCGGGATAGAACTCTACACCAAACTTATCCGCATAGTCCTGTACACGGTTGCGACCGGAGCTACGCATCTCCAGCATATAATTGACCTTTTCTTCGCAGGAAGAAACACCTTCTGGGTCATAAATATAGCCGTCCGGACCAGAAAGCGTAACAACTTTAGCACCCAGATGCATAGCCTTCTTACAAATACCCCAAGCCACGTTACCAAAACCGGAAACCGCAATGGTCTTACCCTGGATGGATTCGCCTTCGTGCTTCAAAACTTCCTGTAAGTAGTACATTGCACCATAACCGGTTGCTTCGGGACGAATGATGGAACCGCCATAAGTACGGCCCTTGCCGGTGAGAACGCCGTTCTCCCAAACGCCCTTCAGACGACGATACTGACCGAAGAGGTAGCCGATCTCACGACCACCAACACCCATATCACCGGCGGGAACGTCGATGTCGGGTCCGATATAGCGATACAGAGCGGACATATAGCTCTGGCAGAAACGCATGATCTCAGCGTTGGACTTGCCGGCGGGGTCAAAGTCGGAACCACCCTTGCCGCCGCCCATGGGCAGGCCGGTGAGAGCGTTCTTAAAGGTCTGCTCGAAGCCCAGGAACTTAATGATGCCTTCGTAGACATTGGGCTGGAAACGGAGACCGCCCTTGTAGGGGCCGATAGCGCCGTTGAACTGGCAACGGTAACCGGTGTTGGTGTGGGTCTGACCATTGTCGTCTACCCAGCAAACACGGAAGGTGAACATGCGCTCGGGCTCAACCATACGGCCCAGAAGATCTACCTTTTCGTACTCGGGGTGCTTCTCGATAACGGGGGACAGGGAGGACAGAACTTCCTCAACGGTCTGAACGAATTCAGGCTGATTGGCATGCTTTTTTCTAACATCCTCAATGGTACGCTGTACATATGCGTTCATAGTATTCGCTCTCCTTTATATATAAGTTGGAAATATGAAATCAGAAGTTTTCGATGATGGAAACGATCTCGGAGCCGATACGCTTCTGAGCTTCCTGAGTGGCGGCACCGATGTGGGGGGTGCAAGCAACCATGGGATGGCTGTACAGAGCGTGGTTTGCGGAGGGCTCTTCGGCGAATACGTCCAGACCTGCGCCACGAACCTTGCCGGATTCCAGAGCGGCCAGGAGTGCGTCCTCGTCTACGTTGGTGCCACGGGAGGTGTTGACAATAACAACACCGTCCTTCATCTTGGCAATGTTAGCCTCGGAGATCAGCTTGCCGCCGTCAACTGCGGGAGCATGAACGCTGATGAAGTCGGACTTTGCCAGCAGTTCTTCCATCTCGACATAGGGGATGCCCATCTGCTCTTCGATTCCGGGGATGTGGAAGATATCGAATGCGATAACATCCATGCCGATGGCCTTAGCCATCTTGCCCAGAGCCTGACCGATACGGCCGAAGCCTACGATACCCAGAGTCTTACCGCTGAGCTCGATGCCCTTGCCGTAAGCCTTCTTCTCCCACTTGTCCTCGCGCATGGTGTGACCTGCGATGGAGATGTAACGGGAGCAAGCGAACATCAGACCCATAGCCAGTTCGGCAACGGACTGAGAGGAAGCACGGGGGGTGTTCATGACCTTAATGCCGTTAGCTTCGGCATACTTGACGTCGATGTTGTCCACGCCGACACCGCCACGGATGATCAGCTTCAGGCTGCCGCCCTTGGCCTCGTCAATGTGGTTGGCACGAACCTTGGTCTTGGAACGAACGATGCAAACATCGAAATCGCGGAGAGCGGCACCCAGCTCTTCGGGAGCGTAGAACTGCTCAACAACCTCGTGACCCTGAGCCTGCAGGGCAGCGATGGCGGACTTATCCATTCCGTCGGTAACAAGAATACGCATAATTTTTCTCCTTAAATTATAATAATGTAAGTTGCAATTTCTATAAAAAACAGGGGCATTTCTAAACAATCCCGTTCAGGTGGATGCCGAGGTATTTTGTTTAGGATTTTGCGTTGAAGGCTGCAGGAATACTTTGTGTATTTCAAGGACTTCATAAGCAAAAGCCGGGACAAAAGGGCCGGCAGACGCCGAAATGGGATTTTTAGAGATGCCCCAAATAAATTACTTGTTCTCTGCCTCGAACTTCTTCAGGCACTCTACCAGAGCTTCAACGCCTTCCTTGGGCATTGCGTTGTAGGTGGAAGCGCGGAGACCGCCGACGGACTTGTGACCCTTCAGGTTCTCGAAGCCTGCTGCCTTGGTGTAAGCAATGACCTTGGCATCCAGCTCTGCGTCGCCGGTGACGAAGGGGATGTTCATGAGGGAACGGGATTCCTTCTCGACGGTGCCCTTGAACATAGCGGACTCGTCCAGGAAGTCGTACATGACCTTAGCCTTGTCGATGTTGATCTCTTCCATCTTTTCCAGACCGCCCAGGCTCTTCAGGTACTTAAATACCTTGCCACAGCAGTAGATAGCCCAGCAGTTGGGGGTGTTGTACATGGAACCTGCATCGTCATGGGTCTTGTAGGACAGGTAGACGGGGGTCTTGGGATCCAGATCCTCACGGATCAGGTCTTCACGGATGATAACAACGACCATGCCTGCGGGGCCGACGTTCTTCTGAACGCCTGCGTAGATCAGGCCGTAATCGGCAACGTTACAGGGCTTGGAGAGGAACATAGAGCTCTGGTCGGAGACAAGGATCTTACCCTTGGTGTCGGGGAGCTTGCTCCAGGTAGTGCCGTGGATGGTCTCGTTCTCGCAGATGTAAACATAGTCTGCATCTTCGGGAATATCCAGATCGGAGCAGTCGGGAATGTAGGAGTAGTTCTTATCCTTGGAAGAAGCGGCAACGATAACTTCGCCGTACTTCTTAGCCTCGGAGATGGCCTTCTTGGACCATGCACCGGTCTCAATGTAGACGGCCTTGCCGTTCTTCATCAGGTTCATGGGGATCATGGCGAACTGGAGAGTTGCGCCGCCCTGAATGAACAGAACCTTATAGTTGTCGGGAATGCCCATGAGGGCGCGGAGATCCTGCTCAGCCTCGTCGATGATCTGCTGATAGACCTTGGAACGGTGGGACATTTCCATAACGCCCATACCGGCGCCGCGGTAGTTCAGAAGCTCGTCGCGGATCTCTTCCAGAACGGGGACGGGCATGGTTGCGGGACCTGCGGAGAAGTTGTAAGTACGATTGTACATGGATTGCACCTCCAAAATTTTTGGCAAAAATTTTTTAGGGTATTCGCATACCCTTGCATTTTTAGTATACGACATAATGGAGGAATAATCAAGTCCCAATGCAAAAATTTACTAAATATTTCATGTATATTAAGGCTCTGTTTGGGCAACTTCCCTGTCCTTGCGGTATTTTTTCCGTGTAGCCATGCCTCCACGGATGTGTCGTTCGGCTTTGTTGAGTTCCAGAATGGGCTTTACCTGTTCATATAGGCTGTGATTGATATAAAAGAGCCGTTCCGAAATATCCTTATGTACCGTGGATTTGCTGATGCCGAAGGCTTTGGCGGCGGCACGGACAGTTCCTTGATTCTCGATTATGAACACAGCAAGTGCGCAGGCTCGGTGTTCAATGGCTTCGTTCAAATCTAAAACCCCCTTGGCTGTGTTTTCAGAACAGTATATGCGGCAACGGGGGGAGATATGCTCTGTCGATAAAAGGAGAAAATCAGACAAAATTTTAGAAAAAGGAAAAATACGGGGTTTAAAAACAGTAAAAATAATGGTAAAATAGAATAGCTTGTTAAAAGCAACGGAACATTAGAGCAAGCCGGTTTTTTCATCGGCACCCGCGGCGAGTCGCTTCGGGGAAGCAACATGGCGTTGGATTCACTTCGTTCAGAAGAAAATGCTCTACTGTATTTCATTGCCCACTTCATGGGCTTAAATACAGTTTCACATTTTCTTCCGGACACATTGTATTGTTCCGTAAAACAAAGGGAGGAGGACTTTCGTTTGCAATATTTTATCGTATATCGGGAGTTTTCCTCCCTTGCAAAAGATCTGGGCTATTCGGAAAATGCACTCCGATATGCCGCCACCCACAGAAATGAGCATTATCATAAGATCTCTGTTCCCAAAGGCAACGGAGAACTTCGTGAGCTTCATGCTCCCGATCCCTTTCTGAAGGGGATCCAGCGGAAAATCGCACAGAAGCTCTTGCCTTTTTACCCCTTATCCTATCACGCAACGGCATATCGTTTTGGCGGTGGCATCCGAAACAATGCCTTCCATCATATCGGACAACCGGCCATCTTGAAAATGGATATTCGGAAATTCTTTGACCATGTGACCTATGGGCTGATCAGGGATAAGGTCTTTCCTGCGGAACAGTATTCCGAATTTAACAGCAAACTGCTCACAAGACTCTGTATGTACAACGATGCTCTGCCGCAGGGAGCACCGACCTCCCCGGCGATTTCCAATTTGATCCTGCTGGACTTTGATCGTACGGTATCTGCTTGGTGCATGGAGCGTAGGATCGCCTACACCAGATATTGTGATGACTTGACCTTCTCCCATAACTTAACGCCTGAAACCGTTAAGGAGCTGAAAGCCCTTGTGAAAAGGGAATTGGGAAAGCTGGGCTTCTACCTAAATCCCAAGAAAACCATGGTGGTACGGCAGGGACAGAGAATGGTCGTTACGGGCATTGTGGTAAATAAGAAGTACAACGTTTCTGCAGACTATCGCAGAAAGCTACGTCAGGAACTTTACTATTGTCGCAAGTTCGGCATCGGGGAGCATGTCAGACGGAAGGGACTTCCGTTTACCGAGGTACAGTACGCAAGACGGCTGTTGGGACGAGTCAACTATGTGCTGTATATTGCCAAGGATAACAAGGAAATGCCGGAATATAAGACATGGCTCATCCAATGGCTGAAAGACCATAGATGGGAAGCCTGAACCCTTGCCCCTCAGCCTGACTGCCATAAGCAATAAAAGACCGCAAATCAAAACCACGGAACCGTAAACCATCGGCTCCGTGGTTTTTTGAACGCACCAAGACAGGGGACAGCTCCCCCCTATATTTTAAATTGGCGGTATATCTTCAAATCGAGCTGTTTACATTCTCAAGTTCGCACCGGCACTTGGCTCCCCTTGTCAGGGGAGCTGTCACGCGGTTAGCGTGACTGAGGGGTAGTATCTCTCCCTCCGTCAAAAATCAAAGATTTTTGCCACCTCCCTCATCAGAGGGAGGCTTTGAAACGGTGCGTAACTGTTAGACAAATTCAAGTTTGTTTTACCGGCGCGGGAGCGCCTAAGGCTCCCTTGTGTAAAGGGAGCTGTCAAAAATCTTTGATTTTTGGCTGTGGGATTGTTACCGCAGAACGGCTTCGGCGAAACTGCACTAGAGATGCAAGGCCCTACCGTAACAACCCTCCGTCACGGCTACGCCGTGCCACCTCCCTTTACACAAGGGAGGCTTTTGTGTCTACCGTGTCGCTAAACTGCTCGATAAACTGTGATTTGTTTTGAGATCGAGGAAAAAAAGGCCTTCCGTTGCCCTCGGAGGAGGGGAACGGAAGGCGGTTTTAGGATTTATTTGCCAATATAGGCTCTTGCGGAATCACCGTAGCACATCATCCGTTTCACGAGGGATGCAAGGTAAGGAACCGTTGTATCATTCTGCTTGGCGTAAGCATAGGATTCTACACTGTAGCAGATGGTATGGCTGACCTGTACCCCGTCGCGGTATGCCGTTACATAGATGGGAGAACTCAGCTGTGCGGCATTGAGACCGTTGAAATGGACGTAGGCTCCGTCGGCTCTGTAGTCAAAGTCTTCTGCATGGATGGTTTGTGTCCGACCCTCCAAGGTGATCTTGACTTCCAAACCTTCGTAGCTGTCTGCCACGATCTTAAATCGTACTGCTACGGACTCTTGCAGATTCAGACCTGCCCCCTTCCACTCTACAGTGGGGTTGTCAATGACTTTGTAAGCCTGATCTCTGCAACTTACCAACTCCCGATTCAGTTCCGTTCCCATAGCAAGCTGTTCTTCTGTGAGTCGGGCGGTACATAGGGTGTCGGTGTGATACTTTGTGTACTTCTGACTCTCTGCACCGTAAAGCAGGATGTCCACAAGTAGGGTGCTAAGGGTGGCATAGTTGGGGTTCTCCCCATATCTACCCAGCATGTTGTAGCAATAGTCTGCTATAGAATAATCACGACTCTCAGAAGCACAAAGGGTTTCTCCGTAGCGGGCATAGAGGGTTGCGGTTATCGTATCTCCCATACGGTGGGGCGCGATATTCTTATAGACAAAGGACAGTTTGCCGTCTGCTACGGTATAGTCACGGATCACGGTTTCTATACCGTTGTCTACTACGATTACATAAGGATCGGTATAGCCCATTTCTGTAAAGAAACCTTCCTCTACCTTATAATGGATCGCCATATCTGTTTGGAGGGAAACAGATGCACCTGCGAATTTCAACTCAGAGGCACCTTGTACCGTCATTTCTCCAAGAACTTCTCCGCACAGGATGCAATACTGCTTTCGGAGTCCTTCTTTTCCGGGAGCGGCTTCCTCAACAGCGTTCCAAGGGCCGGGAAGGTGCTTGCATTCGGGATCGAAGCGTTCTTCCAATTCTTCCTTTACGATATCGGCAACAGAGGGGTCTACTACAAAATCCACGGGAACAAATGCATCTACAGGAAGCTCTGCAGAACCGTTCCCGGTTTCCCCACGGAAACTTTTGATCTCTGAGCCGGAGGCGCTTCCACCGGAGCCATTTCCACCGGAGCCATTTCCACCGGTGCCGGTGCTACCGGTCTTGGGTGTGGGCTCTTGGCTATAGCCGATCTTAATGTCTGTAATAGACAGAACATTTTCGTCGGTTGCATTTTCGTTCTTGGGGGTGGTGTTTTCGATCTGGATATAGGTGTAATAGCAGGGCTTGCCATTATATGTTCCTTCGGTAAACTGATCCTCCCACAGAGGCAGGGAGTAGAACTGTGCCGTAGAGCTCTTTACAGAAGAAACAATAACACCGGCAGTAGAACGGTCTTCCTTAACTACAGAAGCCCGGAGATTGCTACCTGTATCATCAATGGTCTTACAGCCAATGTCGACCCGTGCAGGAATCTCATTGGAATAAACCACTAACTTAAAGGAAACAAGCTGTTGCTGACCCAAATAGGTTTCGTTATTGGGTCCGATCTTGGCATAGGTTACGATGCTATGAGAAACATGGTCATCTACCTCCAAGCCGGGAACCGTAGGAACCACAATGGTTTCATCGGTGACATCTCCGTCGGGAGTGGTTACCGCAACAGTCACATCGGGAATTTCCGAATAGTCCACGAAAATTGCACCGGTTGTGGACCCGTCGAGGACGTGGAAATCATCAGCAGGGATCAGAATGTCTCGAAGTTCCTTAAGAATCCCATGGGCTTCTCCATCTGCACAGTAGGTGCTATAGGCGATGGCCGCAGCAGAGCCCGGGACAGCATTGACTCCGGCAGATACATCGATGGGGTCGTAGACACGAATTGCATCCAAGTAGAACTCCCCACCACGATTTAGAGCCGGGAACATGGGGTAGTTCTTAGCTTCACTAACCATAATGGATACATAATAGGTTCCATAGGGTAGGTCGTGCTTGGAGTAGACGGGGATCTGGTACAGCTCCATCTCACCCTTCAGGTTCACAGCCGTTCCGTACAGACGGCAGTCCTTATTGCGGGCATCGTCTGTGTAGATCTCCACGCGGATGTTGGCCTGTTGGGGTCCGGTACGGCTGATAATGTCGAAACCCGTTCCCGTAAACTCAAATTTGATTTCGGACAGATTCTTGGGATTGGGGTTGGCATCGGTACGGATGCCCTTGCCTTCTACAAACAGACTCTTTCCGTTAGACAGGAGAGGATCGTCACTGTAGGAGGTATCCCGGCCGTTCGATGCATCTACGGGAGCCTTGGCTTCCGGCCCGATGTAGATGTAGTCTACGGTCAGGGTGCCGTCATCCCAAGCAGGGTTATTTTCCATACCACCAAAGAAGAAGCGGATGTTAGTGATGGCTTCACAGGCAGAAAATGCAGGGTAATCCGTAGATGTTTTGGAGAAATAGCCTCTTACTGTGATGTAGGTATCGCCGTTGAGGTTCTCTTCACAAATTGCATTCACTGTGGTGAATTGGGAATCGTAGTGTCTGCCACCGCTCTTGGGGGTGTACTGGATAATGGCATAGGGCCATGCCGTTATTTCTGTGCTTGTGCCTTCTTTGATATAGTGACCCTTCTCCAGATTCTTCATTTTGAAGCGGACCTGATAGACCTCTGCCTTGGCAGGATTGTAGTTCAGAACGGTAGATGTATAGGTTCCATTCTTGGCTACATCGAAATAGATATCCGGGTACTGGGTATCATGGGGAACATTCGTTCCTTCCAGCAGATCCTTGGCAACTACCGTGAGGGTGCCCTCCAAGTTGTTATCAACGGTCAGAGAACTTACGTTCTTCTCCCCATAGTAATACCAGTAGGAAGCTGCATTGGCAGGATCATCAAAGTTCTGATAACCGTAAACGGGAGAATTGTACCGTGCCTGATCCTCTGCAGTGTTCTCAAAGCCGAAGAACAGCACGTCATTGTCCCCGGTGTAATTGGGATAATAGATCTCGTTTCCGGCATAGTTCTGATCCTGAATGACTGTAAGGTTGGGATAGTCGGGGTCTTCTTTTGTGCCCCAGGGATCGGATGCCCGGGCTGTAGAGGTGTCCTTGGTTTCTGCATAGGACAGCCCTTGGGCTGTGGCGGTGTCCGTGATCTCTTCGTAGAACAGTTCAACATCCGCAAGATCCTCTGCCTCATAGTACACCATGGCAGCAGGGACGATCTCTATAGCACTAAACAGATAGGCAACGAAATTGGGCTGATCGGCAATGGTGACCTTATAGACAGCGCAGAAGACATCTACTTCGTTCATAAAGAACTTGGGGGTAAAGCGGAGGGTATTGGCTGTAGTCATAAGGTACGTGCCCATATCCGTCTTATGGGTCTGTCCCGCTGCCTTAAAGAACAAATTCAGGGGTTCCTTGGCGCGGACAACACCGTGACTGTCTCTGTCAAAGGTAGCACCCACATATTGGAGGGAAATACCCTTTTCTCTGGTGATCATTCTCTCTGTCTTGCGCAGGTCGATATCCACAGACTTGCCATAGTCCAGAACCAAGCGGTAGGGACTGATAATATTGACACCGGTCAGATCCATGCCAACACAGCGGCAGCTTGCGGCACCGGAAACGGAGTCCAGTGCTTTGGCAACATTCTGTACAGAGTCATATTCCATTGGCGTGCAAAGGGTAGACAGGGAGTTTATGAATTCCCCTGCTGTCAGGGTGTGCTTGATACCTCGGATGCTCAGCTTGCAGTTGGCGGGGATGCCCCACGACAGGATTTCCCGAAGCTCCGATTCATTCTGTGGAGTATAGACATAGGAGCCTGCGGCAAGGGACTGTGCGGTGGTGTAAGCGTTGGTCGCTGTCTCAATCAGGTTTTTGATCGCGGCATAGCTTTGGCAGACAGTTGGCGTACCTGCATAGAGTTCCTTGCTCTCCATATCGCAGGTGGTGTAGGTCAGTGTCAGTTCAGAGGCAGCCTGTCCGTTCAGTTCTACACGCCCCTGACCGCCGTCCAGAGTAACACCCAGCTTGGAGTCTGCGAATCGAACGTCCTTCAGAGGACCGCTACGGCGGTTGGTGAGGCCGAAGGTGTAGCCTACCTCTGCTCCTGTATTCAGTGCCGCACCATCGGGAAGTTCCTGCCCCGTGGTAGGATCGTACTGGGTCTTTTCCGTGATCACAGACTCGTCCATGATCTTCATATTGGTGGACAGGTTCATGTTGATACCGGTGGTATGACGATCCATATAGAACATGTCAAAGCGGCAGATCTGCCCGTCCTTCAGGGACAGTGTGCCGGCCTTTACAAGTTCGTTTAGCTTAAACTGCTTTGAAATATGACCATGGATGCCGCCGATATCGCAAACCAGCTTGCCATTGATGAAGAAGTATACATCATCGTCTCCACCAAAGTTAAAGAACAAGTCACTATCTTCGGTATACACAAAGCTACCGTGTGCATGGAGAGAAAAGCAATAGTTTACCTCCGGCATATAGCTGTTACCCTCTGTGTGCTTTCCGTAGAGGGAGGGACTCTCGAAGCCTCTATCAGTTACAGGTCGGAACCAGGGGTCATTCCGCTGACGGTAAGTACCATCGTTATAGATATGTCCATTATCGTATCCGATGGATGCATTTCCGGAATTAAAGCTATAGGTTTCCCCATTCTTAAACAAGCGGAGATTACTGAGTTCCGGGACAGGTATATTATAGGTATAGCTGTTCGCGGTGTTGTTTGCCAAGGTGTCTGTACCGATGATATCCGTAGCTTTTGTCCATATGTGGGACAGCATATAATAGGCCAAGTCATGACAGCTGCTGATCTGACCCCAAGAGAGCATTCCGTCTTTGCACTTATTGATAGTTGCATTGTAGCCATTGGTGGCATTGTAGGTTAGGTTGCCGTACATTACCTTATCATAGAAGGCTCGATTCATTTTGTCCGAGGGAGCCTTAAGATCCGTCTTTTGGCTCAGGTGGTAGGCAATATAGTCTACGGTTTTCTTAGTATAGACCACTTTGCCGCCTACCAACTCAGGCTCCACCAGTCCTTCGATGCAGAAATAATCCTGAACATTTCCGCCCGCTTGTGTCTTAGTATACTTACCGGGGAATCGCGGGTCGTTTTTGTCTGCCGGATCGCAGCTCAGGGAGTAGGGAGAAGTCCATGTGCTCTTACTCTCAAACAGGAAGCCGTCTCCACGGAAGTCCAAGACCTCGATGGGAATATCGATATACTGCAGGGTGGTGTCATTCAGCTTCAGCTTTCCCATCAGTTCATAGAGCTCATCCTTATGCCTCTTTGCTTCAGCAGTGCTGATGTTGCCATATTGGGTTCTCATGATGCTCTTGTAATAATTGGTTGCTTCTTCTGCCTTGCGCAGGAAAGCTTCATACATCTCTGTAGGATAGCGGTCTGTGCTGTTGTCTATCAGATAAGCCATGGCATCATGCAATGCATCTCGCAGATAGAAGGCCTCTTCGTTGACCTTACAGATCCAGAACAGGTTCTGATGATGCACATTCGTTGTGCCGGCTTGCGGCCCCTTAACCTTACTTGCACGGAAGGTCCAGCTATTGGAGTGCAGATACCAGTTATGTTCTTTATCTCGGATGGTATGATAGCGACCGGATGACTCTGCGTCGATATAAAATTTATTATGATTATCCACACCGCGAATGCGCAGTGCAGCATAATGATTCGTGGTGGTCATATCCTCAAATTTCCAATAACCGGACCGATCGATCCGCTGGATGGAAAAGGATGTGGGCGTGCCTCTGATGAAGCTATAGCTATCACGAGTCGCACCAATCAAATCATTATCATTCAGTTTTTCAGCACCCTGAACAGCATAGCCAATATAGGTTTTATCGTCATCGGGCGCTTCCGGTCTCGCAGGATCCATTGTATGGAAGTTTGCACCGGTACCGCCGTCTCTGCCCCAAGTAGATACGATCAGATAAATACCATCCATGGTGCTCGTATCGTTTGCAGCCCAATAGGACGTCGTTGCCATGGGATACTTTAGGCCTTGAATGGTAGTTTTCAGGGTCGCGTAATCGGGGAGCTCCGCCGCCTCTGTCTTAGGCGTTGCCACCACAGGCACCAGTCCCAATACCATGACCAGTGCCAATGCCAATGACAGAAGTTTTTGGCCAACGTGTTTCTTCATACAAATTACCTCCGTTTTTCATTGCATATATAGTTTTCGAATATCAGTTTTTCGGAAATAGAGATGAGTACAAAAACCAGTATAAATTATACCAGTTTCTATGAGTGCTTGTCAATCTTTTTCAATCTTTTTCAATCTCTCACCGCCTCAGGGCAGAGTGTTTGTTACTCGCGGGTGGCTTTAAGACCCTGCCATACTGAAAACTGTGTGTCGAAATATGCAAAAAGAGAGTGCATTGCTCTTTTTTGGAGCAATGCACTCATAGGGGATATGAAACTTATGGTGATATGAATTTATTCTTGGGGCATTTCCTTGCCGAGACGCTTATACATGGTCTTCTTAACGGCGCGGATGATGTTCTCGTAGCCGGTGCAACGGCACAGGTGGCCGGACAGGAGCTTGCGAAGCTCTGCATCGGTGTATTCCTTGCCGCTTTCCAGGATCTCTACGGAGCTCATAATGAAGCCGGGGGTGCAGAAACCGCACTGGATGGCTGCTTCATCAATAAATGCCTGCTGGATATCTGCCAGCTCACCGTTGGGGCCAAGGAGGCTCTCTAAGGTACGGATCTTCTTGCCGTGAGCCCAAACTGCCAGATAGATACAGGAGTTGAAGGCTTCTCCGTCAATGAGGACGGTGCAAGCACCGCATTCGCCCACTTCGCAACCCTTCTTAACAGAAGTCATGCGGAAATCGTTACGGAGCATATCTGTGAGGCTGGCGCGGACGTCAACCATCTGCTCAACATCTTTACCATTGAGGTTGTATTTCACAAGCTTATACTGGTTTTCCATTACAGAACACCTCCTGCTCGTTTTACGGATTCCACGATGCAACGCTTTGCGGATTCCACAGCCACGTGCTGACGCAGAGCCTTGGAAGCTCTCCAGGAATCACGGGGGTTAATGTCTTCCAGAACCTTCTGTGCGAAGGCTTCGATGTTCTCTATGGTAATTTCCTTGCCGTTGATAAATTCTTCGGCATTGGGGCAACGCATGGGGATGGGGCCTGCAACACCGTAGGCAACGCGGACGCGGTCAAAGGTCTTCTTGTCTTCGGACAGACGAACATTGACGGAGCAACCGTTGGTTGCAATATCCAGAGCGTTACGCATGGCGTACTTGATGTAGTAGCCGTAGGTGTTTTCGTAGCTGGCCTTGGGGATCAGAATTGCGGTCTGGATCTCGCCTTCGCGGATGTCTACTACCTTGGCCTTCAGGTAGAAGTCCTTAATGGGAACACGGCGAGTGCCGTTGGGGCCGGTGAGCTCTACAATGGCTTCCCATGCGTGGAGGGTAGAGGCGGAGTCGGCGGAGGTAACGCCGTTACAGGTGTTGCCGCCGATGGTGCCGATGTTACGGATCTGGGGGCCGCCTACTTGATCTACGGCTTCGCCCAGGACATTGATGTACTGCTGAATGATGGGGTTCTTGGTAATGTGGGAGAAGCTGGTGAGGGAGCCGATGCGGATATTTTCTTCCTCGTCAATGATGACACCGCGGAGCTCGTCCAGCATAAAAATGGAGATCAGTTCTACGCCTGCACGCTTGCCTTCTCGCATCTGAACCAGAACGTCGGAGCCACCTGCAATAATGTGGGCTTCGGGATGAGCCAGACGGAGCTCTACAGCGTGCTGTACGCTCTCGGACTCATAATAGGCTTTCATATCATACATGGCTTAGTTCTCCTTTCTCCAGGGGTCGTTAATGAGGCCTGCTTCGGTGAAGTGCCGGAACAGAACATGGGGATTCATGGGAAGCTCGTTGATGGCTACGCCGGTAGCGTTCATAATGGCGTTACGGATAGCGGGAGCAACGGGACATGTGGGAGGCTCGCCCAGAGACTTGGTGCCGAAGGGGCTGGTGGGCTCGGGATTCTCTACGAACTGTGCTTCCAGATGGGGGTGATCCATGGTGGAGGACAGCTTGTAGTCCAGGAGGTTGTTGTTCAGGGGAGCACCGGTCTTTTCGTCCCACAGGAGGGTCTCGGAAAGGGCCATGCCGATGCCCATGGACATACCGCCGTGAACCTGTGCCTCTGCAAGCTGGGGATTGATGAGAGTGCCGCAATCATGTACGTTGATGATCTTCTTCAGCTGTACACGGCACATGGGAATGTCAACCTCAACCTCAGCGCAGGAGCAACCGAAGGAGTAGGCATTGTTCTTGATCTGGTAAGAGGACTCAGCGGTGAGATGGACGCTGTGAGTCATGCTGTAGAGAGCTTCCGTAGCCAGCTCCTTCAGAGTCATGAGGACTCTGCCGTCGGTGGTACGGACGATATTGCTGTCGATGATGTCCATGTTGGTCAAGGGGCAACGGGTCAGCTCAACAGCGTATTCCAGGATCTTCCGCTTCAGAATATTGCCGGTCTGGCTGATGGAGAAGCCTACAACATAGGTCTGACGGGAAGCGTATGCACCGGTACCGAAGGGGGTCACATCGGTGTCCTGGGTGGAGATCATGTGAACATCACGGTAGTCCTTCAGACCAAGGATCTCTGCGGTCATCTGGGCATAGGCGGTGTCGGCACCCTGACCGATCTCCGTCTCGCCAACCTGAACCTGCACGGAGCCGTCCTGATTCAGAACCATACGGCAGGAGGAATGCTCCAGAGAAATGGGCCAAACAGCGGTGTTGTACCAGTAGGTAGCAATACCGATACCACGGCGAATGTCGCCGGTCTGGTTTTCGTATTCTTTCCGCTTGCGGTCGTAGTCCATGTAGGCTACAGCCTTGTCGAAGCACTGGTTAAAGCTGTCGTAATACAGCTCGTTCTTGGAGAAGCCGTCTACAAAGCCAACGGGCATCAGGTGCTTGCGGCGATATTCCAGAGAATCCACGCCAAGCTCTTTGGCAATGTCTTCTACATGGCACTCGATGGCATAGCTTGCCTGAGGCATACCGTAGCCACGCATAGCACCGGCACAAGCACGGTTGGTATAAACGGTATAAGCGTTACCGCAGTAGTTGGGGCAGGGGTACAGCTGGGGAATGGCGTTGAGACCCTTAGCAGCGATGGAATGTCCGTGGGAAGCGTAAGCACCCTGATTGGAATACAGATCAACCTTACGGGCAACAACGGTGCCGTCGGAGGGACGGACCCAAGAGACGATATGGAACCGCTCTGCATGGCGGATACGGTTGGAAATAAAGGTATCCTCACGGGGGATATCCAGCTTGACGGTTCTGCCGCCAACCTGCATGCACAGCCATGCGGCAAGGGGCTCGTACAGAGTGTCCTGCTTGTTGCCGAAGCCACCGCCGATGTAGGGCTTAATGATACGGATCTTGCCCCAATCTACGCCCAGAGCCTGACCAACGGTACGGCGGACGATGTGGGGGATCTGGGTAGAAGAAACTACCACGATCTTGCCGGCTTCTTCGTAAGCTACGGCAATGTGATTCTCAATGTGGCAGTGCTGGACAGAAGCGGTGTCGTACCACTTGTCAACACAGATGAGGCCTTCTTCTTGAATGGCTTCTTCGTAGTTGCCACGGATATTGCTGGTGTGCTTCAAAATGTTGCCGGGGCAATCCTCGTGGATCTGGGGAGCGCCCTCTTCCATAGCCTTCTGGACATCCAGAACGAAGGGAAGGGTTTCATACTCCACTTTAACCAGACGGGCGGCCTGAGCAGCAGCGATCTCGTTCTCTGCCACAACAGCGGCAACATCATCACCGTAGTAGCGAACATGCTGATTCAGGAGCTTGCGGTCTGCGGTGTCCTGATGGGAAGGATCTGTAGACCAGGGGTGACCTGCAGTGGGGAACTTGATGTCGGGGACATCGAAGCAGGTCAAAATTTTAACGACACCGGGAACTTTCTCGGCCTCGGAAGTATCGATGGATTTTACAAAGCCGTGAGCGATGGTGGAGCGGACAACCTTAACGATGAGAGCACTCTTGTCGCACAGATCATCTGTGTACTTGGCTCTGCCCGTTGCCTTATCGAATGCGTCCACACGCTTTACGCTTTGACCCACATGATGGCTCATAAATGCGCCTCCTTATTGTTATTAGGGCATCTCTAATCATTTATTTTTGTCCTGAGCGAGTCTTTTTCCCCGGCTTGTGCTTATGAAAGCCTTGAAATACACAAAGTATTCCTGCGGCTTTCAACGCAAGATCCGAGAAAAAATCTTTCGCTCAGCCCTTAAAATAAATTCTTAGAGATCGCCCTGATATTTCACTCTATGGATGAGCGAACCACCCATAGAACGGGGATATATCAACGGTAGATCACAGTTTATCGCTCTGTTGGATAGCTTTAAGTTTGCACAGATTCAAGGCTCCCTTGTGTAAAGGGTTAGCGTAGCGGTGTCGCGGTAGTGAATGACAGTCCGGTGGACTGTCAGAGCCGCGACCGGAATCCCCGCAGGGATTTCCGCGAAGCGGTGAGGGATTGTGCAGTAAAAAGTCGCTTTTATATGGAAACTAATGCGAAATCGTAGCATTTCAATCCCTCCGAGGGCTTCGCCCCCACCTCCCTTTGCACAAGGGAGGCTTTGGCTGGTACTAACTTGGAAACGGAGCGCTAAACGGGAATTTGAAGATCAGATTTTGCCAAGCTCCTTCAGGATCTTCTCGGGAGTCATGGGCCAGTTGCGGATCCAAACACCGCAGGCATCGTGGATGGCGATGCCGATTGCAGGTGCGGCGCCGTTGCAGGCAATCTCAGAAATGGACTTTGCGCCGAAGGGACCATGATCGTCGTCTACGTCAATGAGGACAGACTTGAAATCATCGGGAGCGTCCCCAATCATGGGTGCGCCGTAATCCGTCAGGTTGGCATTGATGCACTTGCCGTCCTTATCCAGAACCATGTTTTCGTACAGGCTGTGTCCGATGGACTTCATAACGGCGCCGTAGATCTGGGTCAGAGCACATTCGGGGTTAATGGGGGTGCCTGCGTCCTGAAGGGCATAGAACTTTTGCACCTTGATTTCGCCGGTCTTAATGTTAACGGCAACCTGTGCAAAGTGTGCACCATAGGGAACGGAGGAAGCCATGGTGACATAGCTGCCGTGGGCAACCATCTGCCCTCTGCCGGTGCCGCTGGTGGCGGTGTGGGTCAGCTTGTAATAGCTGATGGATGCGCCGGTCTTCTTGGAATAGACCTCGCCGGGAGCACGGACATCCAGATCCTCTACAGCCTCTTCCAACTGGAGGGCGGCTTCTGCCAGGATCTTTTCTTTCAGGTTGTTCGTAGCTACCAAGGTAGCATTTCCGGAGAAGAAGGTACCGGAGGATGCATAAGAACCGGTATCGAATACACAGGAATCTGTGTCACCGGAAATGACGGTAATTCTGTCCATGGGAAGCTTGAGGACTTCCGAAACGATCTTTGCGGAAATGGTATCCAAACCGGTACCCAGGTCAGCGCCACCGCTGTTGAGGATCACGGTGCCGTCGGTTTCCAGCTTGGCAATGGCTTCTGCGTGGTCGAGGCCGGGGAGGCCGGAGCCCTGCATGATCATGGCAAAGCCCTTGCCGATCTTCCAATCGGGATCGGCGGATTCTTCCTTCTTGCCCCATTCGATCATTTCACAGCCCTTGGCAATGGCTTCTTCCAGACCGCAGGAGCCGACGGGAACAACATTACCTTCACGGCCTCCGCCCAGACCCTTCAGGATCTCAAGCATATAGCCTTCTTCGATATGGTTCTTGGAGACCATTTCCTTATAGTCCACGCC
>JAZOXB010000177.1:0-16135 GCA_045659585.1 Faecousia sp.
CCGTGGGGAATGATACGCCTACGGCATGATATACCTGCGGTATGATATACCCCGCCATGGCGGGGCATGAATGTGTGCCCTAAAGGGCACGGATTATAAAATGGGCTAAAGCCCATTATCTTAATTTGTGGCGTAGCCACACCGACATACGCCTAGCGTATATCATCTGCATAGCAGATATCATACCCAAGGGGTATATCATCCGGTCTGTAAAGAACGGATATCATTCGCTCCACGGTCGCGATAAACTGTGATTTGATTTTATCTTAGAGTCAGTTCCATGATGACTTCGTCGTCTTCACGGTCTATTTCTGCAAAGCCGAAGCTTTCGTAGAGCTTTTTTGCGGCTTCGTTGCCCTCGATATAGCATAGGCACGCTTTGGGGTATTTGCCTTCTTCTTTCATGCGGTCAAGGATGAGGCGGGTAGCTTTGCGCCCATAGCCCTTTCTTTGGAATTGCTCATCAATGAGGAGTTCGCTGAAGATATACTCTTCATATTCCGGGCATTCGTAATAGAGAACCATACCTACGGGGGTCACATCATCATAGATCAAGAAGGCTTGACTCCCCGCGTTGCGGAAGGCATAGGCTCTTGCCAAGATGACAGTAGTGTTTGCTACATATTTTTCCTGATCCGGGGATACCTTTAAGGGGATCCTCCAGTTTCCACTATCAATTTCTACCAAGTGTATCATGGGTTTTCCTCCCTGTTTGGTTTCATGTATTGGGCAAAGGGGCGTGGCTCTGAGAGTTCACTGTCACAGCGATCTTCTGCGAAGGTGTATTTGCAGAATTCTTCGGCGTAGGCGACACAGGTATGATCTTTGTACGCAACGA
The DNA here is from genome assembly GCA_045659585.1 of Faecousia sp. GTDB lineage: Bacteria > Bacillota > Clostridia > Oscillospirales > Oscillospiraceae > JAZOXB01. Next base: position 839 of record JAZOXB010000177.1, read on the forward strand.
TGGGGAAGTCTCTTGCCTTAGAGGGTAGAATTTTAGGGCAATAATCCCTAATGATTGATACGCTTCGATGGTTCGCACCCATGTGCGGGATCCGGTGGGGCGTGGTAAAACTATTATCCGCCAACTTGAGGACAAATCGTTCCCCGGAAGCCCAATAGGCCATAATGGTTTCACGAAAATCTTTTTCCCCGCGGCCGGTGTTTTTGATCTCAGATGACATAGGAATCTTCTTTTACATCTTCTGCATTGGTATAAATATCATCTAACCAAATGATCCGATTACGGTCGTCAAACATAACCGTAGTATCTGTTAAATCCCATTCAGTATCTTTTATTTGCCACTCATACAGACCATCGAATTCTATCTCTACAACGGTATCTCCAATGGAGGTGACGAGTATTTTAAGAACAAGTTTTGTCTGTTCAAAGTCAACAGAATACCCGCCCTGCTTTAATTTTGATATTCCGTTGTGTTTATATCGGACTCCGATGATATACCCGTCGTGCAGTGAGTTGTTTTTTTCGTGAAAATACTGAATATCTTTATCCGATTTGATTGTGTGAAATATCTTTTGTACTCCTTAGGGCAAAGGCAATGCGGTGAATACTTCCTCTATGTTGTAGGTAGCATCCAATTTGAGATCACATTCCAGATTGTCATACATTCCGTGTTTGGCTTCCAACATTTTTTCAACAGGCATGGGCAGGTTGCCTCTCATACGCTCTGTGAACCGGGTTTTGATGGTTTCCAATTCTGCGGTGAGTACGATCTTAAAAGCACCTTCCGGCAAAAGATCCAGATGCTCCTGATCTGTGATCAAGTAGATGATATTGTCTCCGGAAACAGATGCTTGTAAGACTTTTTTGAATGTTTCTGTAGCGATCAAGGGGTTCTTCTCCAACCGTAAATAATCTTTTCCGGTGAAGATCTTTCCGTCCAATTTTTCGTTGAGTTTGTTAGCCAATGTGGACTTACCCACACAGTTTTCTCCGATAATTGCAATGAGCATTTTATTTACCTCCATTTAATTGCAGTGGGTGTATTCCAACCATAAATAGCTTGCAGTGATCTTTGTGGACTTTGGTTATCTGAAAATCCATAGGTGCCAAAATGATCTCGTCGGGTTCATTCCGAACATCGGGCATAAGATCCAAACGGATCGCAGGGGTTCCGGCAGGTACGATGATCCGGGCTAAGGTGCATCCGCCTGAACCGTATGAGGCGTCTTCTGCTATATGGGGAGCCAAACTGCAAGAAGAAAATCCTAAATGGTGAAGGGTCTGTCCTTCTTCCAAATTCTCTGCAAATTTGGTTTTAATATTTCTGTATAGGACCATTTCCGTTGCAAGGGGTTCCATGCATGCCATCATATTGGCGATGTCCTCTTTGGCTCTCTCAAGGATCCTCTGCTTTACTTCTGCGCTATCGATCACAGGGAATCGCTTTTGGTAGATCTCGTATAGCCGAGCACCTTCTTCCTGACTGCAATTCCACCGAACATCAAATCCTTGGGCGAGGGCTTCTGCCATGACGCCTCTGCCGTCTGCGTTGATCAGCTCAATGAAAAAATCTATGGTTTTCTTGTCTACACCCCAGAGGATCCCGTTGATCAGCAAATAGTCATTGGTTGTGTAGAAACGCAGGGTTTCTTTCTGTGCATCTGTCATATCTTTATCTCCGATATATCTTTCGCTTCTCTATAAATTCAATTTTATCTAACTGTTTTGTAATTTGATAACTGCTTCCGGACAGAGGGTAAGGGCATATTCATCTATGTAATGTCTGCTGAACAAGTCGCTGTTGCGACTTGCCCCCACAGTATTGATAACGGCTGTCTGTTCGGTATCGAACTCCAAAAGCGGTATTTCATTTTTCATAGGATTTTTAAGGGGAAATTAGATTTATTCCGAAATCATAAAGGATGGGATCAAACGATTGTTAGGATACGATGAAATGACAGCTTCGATATACGCTTTCACTTCCGATAGAGATTTGTTTTCCATGCCTCTTTCGTGAATATATGTTTCTGCATACATATATTCGGGATTTGTGGGATCTATATAGCCACCGCAACCGAGAGAATCGGCTTGCTTCTTCGTGGCTATATGCTCAAACCATAAAATTTCCTTTACGCAGCTACTATGAGTGTACAGCAGGTCCAAAAATTCCATCCAATTGGGAAAGATATAGTCAGTACATAATTTATGCTTGTCTATGTATTCGCGTAATTCTGATGTCAGCATAGTGGGATCCTCCTGTAAATCAAAAAATGCCCTTGTTGTATTTCTTTTGTACTGCGATGATACAACCGATCCCTATGAGTAATCCAACAACCTGTACTGCAACTGCGATCACTGCAACAGTATCGGAATTGCCGAACAGCCCAATGATCCCACTGAGAAACAGTGTGGCAGTCATCACAAACATGGCTTTCCCGAAGGCTTTTCCATAGGAGGCTCTATCTTTAACTTTGGTTTGATGGTAGTCGTGGATCAAGTTGGTTTTTCCTCTATAGATCTCAATACCGATGCTGCCTATTAGCAGAGCAACGGATAACATAATAACAGAATATAATACCATATGATCACCTCATTAAATTTCTGTTTATCGCTCTGTGAGAGCGAGTGAAGTGCCTTTGGCGTGAAGTGCTGAACGATAAACTGTGATTTATACCTCAAATTTGAGGTTATATGACTCTGCCCTATGTGGGAATGGAATATTCAAGATCTTCTTTTTACCACTGCGAACATGAGACTATCGAATTCCGGCAGGGCAGCAGTGATGCCGGTTTCCGAAATTTCCAGTCCGTTCCGTTCCAATTCATCGCGGAAGGTATCAAAGGACACCATTCGGCAAGAAGTTCCTGCCACCATCATTTTGCCACAGGGATGATTTCGTTCCTTAAGAGCAAAGGCATCTTTAATGTCCGTTGCCATCTCAAAATCTCCGTCCCCCATGGTACAGATCAGGGCAATGCCATCTGCTTTTAGATGGGTGTGGATGAAGCGGTAGAATCCGTTCCTGTCTTCGTCTGGTACTAACATATGGATAAGGGCAACGGCATAAATGAAATCAAATCGGTTTGGGAGCTGTTCGGTCAGACAATCCAAAACGCAAAAATGCTCCTTGAACCGAGGCATGGATGCTCTGCAATAGGTAATTGCCTCTTTAGAGACATCTGTTGCGGTGAGATCATAGCCTTCTTCCAAAAGGATTCGAGCATCTCTACCTTCCCCACAGCCGATTTCCAACAGTTCATGAGTGGTGGAAATGTTGTACTTTTTGATAACATTCGGCACAATAGGGGTGCTTACAGAAGAAGCCCAAGTGACTCCCTTTTGGTGGGCGGTTTTGTACCGCTCCTCGTAGGCGAGATAGTATTTTTCCTTATATGTTTCCATAGCAGTTAAGTCTTTTCTTCATAATTCTCCGTGAAATGATCGTTCAGCCACAGGAGAAAGTCTTCGTAACAGCTACGGTGTTTGGGGGACAGCTCTTCTACGGAGACTTCCTCGCCTAAGGGGAATGGGATATGTTCATGCCAATGACCGCCCCACCATTGGCCGTATGCTCTTTCTGACAACATGGATCCTTCAAAGGGAATCACATAATATTCATAGCCAAAATCGGATCGGTCAAATTTTAAATGAATGCCGTATTCCCACTGTCCTTTGCCGGATAAATAGCGGATAGGTGCTCGATCTGCTACAGCTAAAGGGTAGCAAACACCTATATTTGAGACACACTCGATTTTACAATCCCCACAATAGCTTTTACAGGTGTGGGGGCCGTACTCCGTGTCCCCGGGGAGGGAGTCTACAGATGTTAAAACCTTTCCATAGGACAGGGTACATTCTTGGATCCGGTCTTCACAAAAAGGCTGTTCCGGAGAATGAACCTTCCGCTTGCTTATGGAGTAGTTGGCTTGGGAAGGATCATCTATGAAATCACCGTATTCCTCATGGTATTTGTCGATCATCTCCAAGGCGGCTTCGTAGGAACTGCATAGGTAGCGTTCTTCGTAGGCGTCCGGGTCAGTTTTGATCATCAACTCATATATGGTGCCGGGATCCCGGGTTTGCAATCGTTTTAAGTTGTCTTTCTGCCAAGAAATGCACTTTTTAGCATGATCCGAGATCTGAGGAGCGTGGTCTGCAAGGAGTTGCAGGAGCCGAAATTGCTCCTCAAGGGTTGGAGCATGATGGAAAGCGATGGATAGCAGTTCCTTGTGGGTAAAGGTATGATTTAAAGCCTCGATTTTAGCGATCAGAGACTTTGCGGGTATGCATGATAGGATTTCTGCTTGTAATGTTTTATGATCCATTCTTAGGTTCTCCTCGTGAATCTTATATTTGACGGATAGATCGTTCAAGTTGGAATTTGCTGTAGGAATCTACTTATACACCATGCCGATATTGCCGTTCGCTCTGCAACGCGAATGTACATACGCAGGTAAATAATAAGTCAACATTGTGCTTTACGATGTGATCCTCTCGTCGGTTATGAAGTATTTTACCGTATCCGCAGGTTTTGCGATTTCTGTTTTAAAGAATGTGGGATACAGGGTAATGTTCTCGTGGGGAAAGACTACGGAATATCTATTTCCATTTGGATTTCGATGTATTTTTCTCCGGTTATGTAGGTAACTTCGATATTTCCATTGCTATCAAATTCACAGCCTCTGATAAAATCTGCCGTAACAGGGGAAACGTTTTCGAGTTCGTAAGTTTTATAATATACTGACTTGTCGAAAATGTTTTGAACGACAATACAATGCTTGCCGTCTTCAGAATTGGCATAGACCACATAATCACCTTGGGCGGCCAAAACATAATAGAAGGTTTCGGAGACCTTACTGTGCTCCACATCGAAAAATACAGCCCAGTTGGTGGACAGCCCGGTTCCCGTTTGCGTTACCAGACCGTAGACCCCGGGAGAAACCTCCCAAATCTCCGGCACCCGACTGGTGCATTCGATCCGATAGAGGGTTTTCCCCTGCTGATCGTAAACCGTATAGGTGCGGAGGAAGCTGTTTCGGACGATTTTGATATTGGGAGATTGGTCTGAAGGGGTTTCCGTTGAGATTTCTACCAGAACCGCTTCTTCCGGGGCAAAGTATTGCTCCAAACTGCTGCTGAGACCGGAGGCCCACATGGCTCTTTCAAAGGGAATGTCCTCCAAATTGCTCAGATATACATAGGTGGTATCTGCCTTTGCGTTGGGCATCCGTCCGGTAATGACTAAACGATATTTATAGATGTAGCCATTATATTGGTAGGTTCCGTCACTGTTCTGATAGTAGGTTCTGAAATTTCCTTGGATGGTTTTCAGCGGGTTAGAATCGAAATAGCTGGTTTGCTGTTCTCCCCAGAGTTGCAAAGCATAATGAGAATGTATTCCTTGCTCGCCCCAATAGAGAACATCCTGTGCATCACTATAAATGACAATATTTCCATCATCAATTGCAATGGTCAAATAGGCTTCTTCGTTTGTGTCTTTTCGAGCTAAGATTCCTAGACCTTTTTCGGTAATTTCAAAAAGCAATGTAGTCCGTGGGCAGGTGAAAGTGTTGAAATACTCCAGCTCCCCATCCTCAAAAGCGGAGAAAGTGAATGTGAACGATAGGGCGGTGGGGCCGTAATCCAAATAACAACGTTCTTCCTTTCCATCCTCGTCTATATCAAAGGTCGCTTCATCAATGCGATAAGAAAAATAACATGAATAGCTATCTGGCATGGGGTTAGCAGATAGTCCGAACCAAAACAGCTCGTTGAGGGTTTCCTTATATGCATCGTCGATCACATAATGATAGCTGGAATGAGGCATGGTTACGGGAACGAGAGTAATATCCTCCTTGACCGCCAAGCCCTCAACCAAATAGTATTCGATAATGGCTTTCATTTCGTTAAGGTTGGCTGGATTCTTATGGAGATCCCAAATCTCTTCTAGGGTATAGTTCCGATTTACACCTTGGAGCACACCGCAGGAATAAGAGTTTTCCGCCATCTGCCAAATATAAATCTCCAAGCCCTTAAAGGTACCTAAATCGAAATACTCAGGGAATTTCGCTTTCAGGGATGCAATATCCGTTGCATCCGATGAAATGGTAGGGAACTGTAGGGCAGACTCCTGAATATTGTAATTTGCAATATATTCGTAAACCTCTTTCGCCTTATCCGGCTCAATGACCTTATAAGTGAGAGTGGGCTTCACATTGTTGTTGATCCATACAGCGGTAAAGTCGGAATTGAAGTGAATATACAAGCCATCTAAATAGGAGTTCAGAGAGGGTTTTGCTTGTTCCTGTGTTTGTAATACTATGGTGTGACTTTTATCCCGATCCTCGGAGCGGCTCAGGGATATCTCTTCCTTTGAGGTTTTTAACTCTGCAAGATCTTGTAACAGATCTTGGCTGATGGAGCCTATACGCTCATAGCTGAAACCATCGGAAACCCAAACGCAAGCGGTATTCTCTGTTCTATCTGTGAGGGATATGAACTCAAGATTTTCCAAAGTGCCAAGGTTGCCGGGGGTGGGATTTGTGAGGAAGCAGATTGCCAAGACAATACTTGCCACAATTCCTACTATGAGGATCCAAAAGGCAGGCTTTTTGTAGCTGAGCACGGAACGCACTCTATCTTTTACACCCACTTCGCCGAAGGCGAGAGGACAAGAGGCGATCATTCTTCTGCCTACACTGCAATTCAGCAGAGCCTGGGAGTAGTCTGCCCGTTCCTCTGTGTTTAGGTTTTTTACAACCTTTTCATCACAGGCAAGCTCAATATCTCGGCACAGAAGCACATAGGCAAGCCACATGAGAGGATTGAACCAATGGAGGGAAAGAATGGCAAAGCCGAGGGGCTTCCACCAATGATCCTTCCTGCGGATATGGGCTTCTTCATGGGCGAGCACATGGAGCATTTCTGCACCCGTCATGGCAAAAGGTAGATAGATTTTGGGGCGAATCATCCCCAAAACAAAAGGAGAAGCTACGGCTTCACTCTGATAAATATTGTCCCGAAGGAGAATTGCTGTGGAGACCTTCTTTTTTACACGGAGAAAGCTAATGATTCCATAGAGGGCCAAGGCAAGAATACCAATCCCCCATACAATGGAAGCAATGGGGATCCAAACCTGTAAAGGATTGATACTGTCTCCCGGATTGGGAGCAAAGGTCTCCCCGATAATGGGGTTAATGCGGTTATTGAAAACAGGGATACCGGTATAGATTTGGGGAACGGTATCCATCATAATGCCGGGAGAAATGGTCTGAGTACTGGGAATCAGGCTGACCTTGCTTTCAATGGCGAAGGGGCAAACCAGCCGTATGGCTACCACCGCCCATAGGAGTACGGAGAGCCACTTGGGAGCCTTTTTCAGCAAGAACCGCAGGAGCAGGATAGCAAGAACGATCCAGCTTGCGGCAATGCTCATATTGACGACAGATAGGAATACCTTGGTCATAAAGTGCCTCCTTTCCTGTATCGGTCGATCATCTCCTGTAGGGTGTCGATCTCGGCATCGGAGATGTTACGGTGTTTGGCAAAAGCGGCAATGAAGGCAGGGAGGGAGCCTTCGAAGGTTTTCTCTACCATTTCGTTCAGTTCCGAGGCCTGTATCTGATCTTTGCTTACAAGGGAGGTGACAACGGTGTTTTCGTTTTTTAGCACGCCACGCTCCGACAGCTTCTTAATGACGGTGTAGGTGGTGGTAGGCTTCCAGCCGAGGCGTTCTTTACACAGTTCTACCAGTTTTCCGCTCTTGATAGGTTCGTTCTCCCATAAAATCAGGCAGAATCGATATTCGCTTTCAAAAATCTTAGGTGTTTCCATGGCAGAGCCCTCCTGTAAGATGTCAGTCTATTGCAATAGAGTTTATATACACTCTATCATAATAGAGTTGTGTTGTCAAGAGAAAATAGGGAAAAGTCCGAAGAAAAGTAAGATTATGCAGTAAAAAAGGGGCTCATACTTTTACAAAGATATTCCGAAGAAAAGGAAAAACCTGTCCCTTCCGACGGAATGGGAAGGGACAGGAGGTAGGGAATAATGGGATTTAGTTGGTGGTCTGGGCTTCGACTAAGCGGCCGGAGCAGTAACGCTGACGGAGGACGGGCTTTTCGATCTTGCCCGTGGGATTACGGGGGATCTTGTCGAAGATGACCTTCTTGGGACGCTTGTAGCGGGGAAGGGCTTCGCAGAATTTGTTGATCTCTTCCTCGGTGCATGTGAGGCCTTCCTTGATCTCGATGATAGGACGGGGGACGGTTCGAGACCGCTGAAAAAGTCAAAACAACTGTTACGTTACGCGTCGTTCTGTGGTATAATAGAAGCATAAAGATAGGAAAGGGTGTCTTTGGATGCTTCGAACAGAAAACGGAAAGCAAATGAGTTTTTTTAGTATGCTTTACGACAAGATCCCGGAGGATCATGTTTTAAAGCGAATCTGGAATGTTGTAGATTTGCAAAAAATAAAGTTCAAAATCTATGCACAGCCCGCTGTACCTAAGAAAAAAGACTACTTTTTCAGCGGTTTCGAACCGTCCCCTGTCCTGTGAGAAATAAGTTTATTTTCGGGGTTGACAAATGCAGCATGTATGTGTATACTACAAATATAGATACTACAACATAAAAATGAAAGGATGATTCCGTATGAAGATAAACCGCTTTATGCAGAGAGTATCAGTATTTCTTTGTCTTTTTCTCTTGATGAGCGTATTGATCGTCTCTGTTCAGGCCGAAGAAGGAACAACACCTCCCACCACCGGTCAGTGTGGCGAATCGGTTAATTGGGTTTATGATCCTGCAGAGGGAACTCTGACCATTTCCGGTGCCGGACCAATGTACGACTATACCAATTCTCCTTGGCGCTGGAACCAATATGATATTAAGACCCTAATCGTTGAAGAGGGAATTACCCGACTCGGTGCGATGGCTTTTGAGCGATTCGGACAGCTAACTTCGGTATCTCTACCTGATAGCTTGACAAGTATCGGAGAACATGCTTTCCACTACTGTGTTTCCTTGGAAACCATTGAGATTCCCGACGGTGTAACAGTTATGGAACCCGGTGTGTTCAGCCTTTGTGAAAGCTTAAAAGAGGTAGACCTCCCTAAGAACCTGACTGTTCTCGAACGGCATACCTTCTATTGTTGCCGGTCTCTTACCTCTCTTCGTATTCCTGAAGGGGTAACCTCCATCGGAGATGTGGCATTCTACCAATGCGATTCTCTGAAGGATATCACGATTCCCCATACGGTTACAACCTTGGGATCCAGACCTTTTTCAAAATGTACCGGCATTCAAGATATCTACTTTGGCGGTGATCGGGCACAATGGGAATTCCTTGTGGGATTAGGTGATAGTGGATTGTCGGAAGAAATTTCCGTCTATTATAATGCTCCCGAGGCTCACAGCCTTGCTGAGGGTGTTTGTGAGGTCTGTCATTGGACCCAAGTCGTTGGGGGGAAATGTGGCAGAGATCTGACTTGGGAGCTGGATCTTACAGAAGGGATCCTTCGCATCAGCGGCACCGGTAGCATGTACTATGTTGCTGATGTGCCTGTGTGGGATCAATATAAAAATGCTATTATCAAAGTGGAACTCCCCGAAGGTCTGACCGATATCAGATCATGGACCTTTGAAAATTGTCTCTATTTGGAATATATCCTTATTCCTCAAACTGTTACGATTGTGGAGCAAGGCGCATTTTGGAACTGCACTTCTTTGAAGGGGATTACGGTTATGAATCCCAAGTGCGACATCCATTCCGAAGCATGGGCGCTATCCGATCCTGCAACTTTGGTGATCTATGCTCAGCCTAATTCTTCTGTACAAACCTTGGTAGAGAAGCTTGGCTATACCTTCCGCCCGATCTGTTTGTGCGAGGACGGCAGAGGAAATTACGAGATCACCGATACCGAGGTAAATTGCTACCATGACGGCGAGCGCCTCTATCATTGCACGGTCTGTGATTACTCTTGCAGAACCAATGTGGTCCTGTCTACCGGACATAACTACATCTATACAGACCTTGGTGATACCCATGTGGCCGTATGTGTTTGCGGCGAGGAGATCGAAGCAGAGCACAGCTACACAGACCATGTTTGTATCTGTGGAAAGGTCACCGGAATTGCTATTCAGCACACACTGAATCTGGCCAGTGATATCCGTCTTTCCTTTGTGGTCAAGGAAGAATTGGTAAAAAACTTTGATTATGTTTACATGAACTTTGTAATCCCTGTTTATGAGGGAAACACCCAAGTGGGTACCCGTACAGAGAAGGTCTACAGGGAAAACCGTAGCGGGTACTGCTATTTTGCTGTGCCTGATCTCCATGCCGGACAGATGAACGATGTAGTTGAAGGAACTCTCTGTTTGGTTAGGGATGGTGTCACCTATACCTGCGTTCCCGATTATTACAGCATTGCCCAATATGCTATGAAACAGTTAGGTAAGAGTAATGCCGCCGCTGAATTTAAAACCCTCTGTGCAAACCTGCTCCGCTACGGCTCTGCGACTCAGGTTTTCAAGAATTATCGGACGGATAATCTTGCAGATAAGGATATGACCAAGGAACACCGTTCCTATTTGACGAATTTGGAGGATGTTTCCTTCGGACCAAAACACGAATGGAAACCTTCCAACGAGCCTAATACAGTGAATTTTGCGGGAAGCGCTTTAGATCTTCAATCCAAGGTTGCTGTACGTATTATTATCGACCTGTCTAACTATGATGGCCCTCATTATGATTTGTATCTCCGTGTATCCTATGTAAATCAGGATGGGAACTATACAAGTGAGACTACATTGCAACCGAGGCTCTATGATCGTAGCAGAAACTATTGGGTATTTACCTATAACGGCCTTGACGCATCGGAACTCCGTAGTGAAATGACCTTAGAAATTTGTCGCGCAGGAGGCACAGTCTTGAACACAGCCACCTATTGTATGGATAGTTACGGCAATGGAAAGTCGGGTACTTTGCTGACCCTGTGTCAGGCCCTGTTTGCCTACAGTGATAGCGCAAAGGCGTTTTTCGAGTCTTGATCTTGTTTCCGTAGCCTTCGTATTTGTACAAAAAGAGGAAATTCCGTATCTTGGTGTTTCGGTGAGTTCCCTCCTTTGACAAGACGGCCGGAAAAAGAAATAAATGTTTTATACTGTATCCGAGGATCAGCAATGGTCCTCGGGTCTTTTTTTATGCGAAGCGGACCATTACAGCTCTGGTTCCGGATCTGTACGAAGAATAAAAGCGTAGCTCCGGGTGAGACCGAAGCTACGCTTTTAAGATTACAGAATTGCTTGGTTATTTTCCGAGAATATTCTCAATGTAGCGGATGAGTATGGTTGCGACCTGAGCACGGGTGGCATTTGCTTGGGGACGGAGATAAACGGTAGAGCCACTCTTAATACCGTTAATGAGACCTGCCTCGTTGGCCCAGCTCAAAGCCTTTAGCGCATATCCGCTGACATTGGCATAATCGGGGTAGGAGGATAACTCTGTTGTGGCAGAAGTATCCACACCTTTGCTGTCGGCGTAGCGGCAGAGAATGGTAGCAATCTGTTCTCTGGTTACATTACCGTCAGGGTTGAAGCGTCCTTTACCCACACCGTTGACAATGCCGTTTTCTGATGCCCAGGCAACGGCGGTGCTGTACCAAGTGTTGTTTGCAACGTCGGTGAAATTTGCAGGAGTTTGGGGCGTGGGTTTTCCATCCAGACGCCATAGAACGGTTACAAGCATGGCGCGTGTCATAGTGCCGTCAGGGGAGAAACGTGCGGGAGCGGTTCCGTTAAAGAGACCCATAGTAGCACAAGCTTCGACAGAATTGCAGTACCAGGTGCCTTTGGGAACATCCAAGAAGAGATCGTCCTCGGGGCTAACAATACGAAGGATACCGGACTGACCTTCGATGGAATAGCAATAATAGGAGCCGGTTGTGTCAACTTGGCTGTCAAAGCCACGGCTGTTTAAGATTTCGCCGGCACCGTTTACCAGATAGAAGCCGTTCCGATCGGAAAGAGTGGCACGGATCAGGCCGTAAGTGCCGACGCTTCTGCAAGTAGTAAACTGATAGTCTGTGATGGGATTTCCTTTTTTATCCAAAATTGCGGTCTTGTTTTCTTTTTCCTGCAGAATTACGCCATCAAGGATTTTGATGTTGGAATCCCGGGTGTATTCGAAGAGGAAGTTTCCGCGATAATCGTACAGACCATAGCGATACTTTTCGTATTCAACGGAGAAGTAGTAGCCGGCGGTTTCGGGGGCAGTGGCGCCTTCAATGGTAGCAATAAGAGTGCCGTCTGCTTTAAACAGGTAGCAGTTGGTATTGTCGCAGGTAATAAAATCTGCTCCGGGTGCTTCTTTAGCCTTGCTGCTTTCTACGCCTAAATGGAAATAGAAAACACCGGGAAGTTCTGCGAGGACTTCACCCTTATAGTTCATTAAAACAGAATAAGCATTCTGATGACGTACAAGGAATGTGCTTTCGCTCAGGAATATAACGGGGGTCAATGCGGTAGGACTGGCATTCAGAGGGCAGATCAGGTTGTAATCGGAGTCAAAAAGGAAATATGTTTTCTCATCCATTGAACCCATTCCAAGAATCTTATATTGATAGTGAAGGGAATCCGGCCCTGATACTTCCCAATAGGGATCGGGACAGGTTTCTACCACGCCACCGCTAAAATAGCGGCATTCATAGATCATGTTGCCGGAAACGGAATAGGTGTTCTCATCTAAAAAAGCGAGGGCTTGCCGGGTTTCGGATTCGATGGTGTTTCCTGCCCAGTCGATTATACGATATTTGGGAGAGTTATGTACAATGCCATCGAAAGTGTTTTCGTCATACCAATATTTAGCCGGTTTATACAGAAGGATGGCTTTGTAGGGAATAATGTCTATGACTTTCCAATCTTGATCTTCAACATTGGGGATGGAAATATTCTTGCCGTTTTGGTCTAAGAAAGCGTAGTCGTAGTCTCCACTGCTCAGTTCGGCTCTGAAGCAGGAGAATCCCCTGGAAAAATGAACGTACTCAGAGTAAAATGGGATTAGCTGGGTACCACGGTAAAATAGGGAACCCTTTCCGTCCTTGTGAACGCCGAAATATTGATTCCCTAAGGCGTAAAGGGAAGTATATACGGGAGCTAAAACTGTGTTACCGAATACATCCAGCAAACCGATTTTTCCCTTTTCGTTAATGTCATAATATAGCAGATCATGGTCGGCAAAAGTTAATGTGCAATCCTTAAAACGGGGGCCGGTAAGATCCTGAACCTGATATGGCTCGTCTATGGGATCGGCAACGGGAACTGCTACAGAGGCGGCGCTGGCCGGAATAGGGAGTGAAAGCATTCCAAACAGCAAGCAAACAGAGAGTAAAAAACTGATCAGTTTATTCTTCATATTTAAGTCTCCTTAATCGTAACTTTTCTATTATTGTAGCACACAGTTCTACAATTGTCAAGAAATATGTATAGGCTGATGTACCAATGAATGGGGTGGGGGACACAAAACACCTCCTACCCGTAGGGGAAGGAGGTGTTAAGAGATAGGTGATCAATTGGTGGTCTGGGCTTCGACTAAGCGGCCGGAGCAGTAACGCTGACGGAGGACGGGCTTTTCGATCTTGCCCGTGGGATTACGGGGGATCTTGTCGAAGATGACCTTCTTGGGACGCTTGTAGCGGGGAAGGGCTTCACAGAATTTGTTGATCTCTTCCTCGGTGCAGGTGAGGCCTTCCTTGATCTCGATGATGGCGGCGGCAATTTCGCCCAGACGGGGATCCGGGAGACCGATAACGGCAACGTCCTTGATCTTGTCGTTTTCGCGGAGGAAGTCTTCGATTTGGACGGGGTAGAGGTTTTCACCACCGGAGATAACGACATCTTTCTTGCGGTCTACCAGATAGATAAAGCCGTCTTCGTCCAACTTTGCCATATCGCCGGTAAAGAGCCAGCCGTCCTTCAGGACATCTTCGGTGGCTTCCGGATTCTTGTAGTAGCAGAGCATGACACCGTCGCCCTTGACGATGAGCTCGCCAACTTCACCTTGGGGGACTTCTACGCCGTGTTCGTCTACGATACGGGTCTCCCAACGGTAGCCGGGCTTGCCGATGGCACCGACTTTATGAATATTCTCCACACCCAGATGGACACAGCCGGGGCCGATGGACTCGGACAGACCGTAGTTGGTGTCGTACTGATGGTGGGGGAAGATGGCCTTCCAGCGATGGATCAAGCTGGGGGGAACAGGTTGTGCGCCGATGTGCATAAGACGCCACTGGTCTAAGTAGTAGCTGTTCAGGTCGATCTTTCCGCTGTCAATGGCATCCAGAAGATCCTGCGCCCAAGGCACAAGGAGCCATACGATGGTGCACTTTTCTTCTGTAACGGCACGGAGGATCCATTCGGGCTTGACACCACGGAGGAGAACAGCCTTACTGCCGGACAGGAGACTGCCGAACCAGTGCATCTTAGCACCGGTATGATACAGGGGCGGAATGCAGAGGAATACATCATCACGACTCTGACCATGGTGATTCTGCTCTGTCATGCAGGAGCTGACCAAGGCACGGTGATTGTGCAAAATGGCCTTGGGGAAGCCTGTGGTGCCGGAGGAGAAGTAAATAGCGGCATAGTCCTCTTCCGTTAAGCTGACGGGAGGAGCGGAACGGGAATAGTAATTGACCAGCTCACGGTAAGACTCTGCGAAAGCAGGGGTCTTGGAGCCAACGAAAAGATGGATCCGAACCTTGGGCATTTTGTCAATGATGGGCTCCAGACGGGTGACGAATTCGGGGCCGGAGATCAGGACTTCTACATCTGCCAGATCTACGCAGTAGGCGATCTCGTCACTGGCATAGCGGAAATTCATGGGAACGGGAATGGCACCTGCCTTGAGGATGCCGAAGTAAATGGGGAGCCATTCCAGACAGTTCATGAGAAGGATACCGACCTTCTGACCCTTCTTAACACCACGGGACAGGAGAAGGTTTGCAAAACGGTTTGCCTTACCGTCAAAGTCTACCCAGGTCATTTCTCTGCGGTAGGCACTGTCGGGAGAAGTGTTCTCAATGAGGCTGAAATCCCGCCATGTGATAGCGCGATCCCGTTCCTCGGAGGGGTTGATTTCTACAAGGGCGACTTCTTCACCGTAGAGACGAGCATTCTTTTCTAAAAAATCGGTAATAACCATAGTATTATACCACCTGAATCATAATAAGAGCATTGGTACAGAGAGACCAATGGCGTTGCATATACTTTATCAGTTTTATGCGTTAAAGTCAAGAA
>JAZOXB010000178.1:0-3483 GCA_045659585.1 Faecousia sp.
AGCGCACCACGGAACCTGCCCCATGTGAGAATACTGCCTGCGATAGCCGGTGCAGCGAACTGGACCACCGATTGAACCGTTGCGTTGATCCCGTTAAACTTCATCAAATGCTCTTCTGCAACAAGCTGAGGCACCGTTGCATTTACTGCCGGTGTGTGGATGCCCGTACCAAGGGATCGGATGACAGAAATCACCACCAATGCAATATAGATCGTTTCATTTCTGGAGATCTGCGGAAGCAGTAGCACAAGTGCCAGCGTTGCCACTGCAATCGCTCCATCTGCAGCAATGATCAGGAGTTTCCGGGGATACCGGTCTGCCCATACTCCCGAAAAGAAGGAAATCAGAAACTGCGGGATGTAAGCAGCTGCCGATAGCAGGGCAACCCATCCGCCGGATTCGGTTTCCAGCGTTACATACCAGATGACGGCAAACTGCACAATGGATGATCCCAACAAGGAAACCGCTTGGCTGGCAAGAAACAGAGCCGCTTTTGCATATCCTTTTCTCATTTCTGCGCCCCCCCTTCCTTGTGTACGGCTCTCATTTCGATATAGCCTCTTTCCCCTCGGGGCTCCAGCTGAATACGGGGATTCAAGTCATCCCAGCAGTAGCCGATCACAGCCGGTTCGTAGCGATCCATAGCAGTTTGTACGGCAAAAATGGCGTCGCAATAATCTTCCTCATCAAAAGGTTCTCCCCGGAACATCAGATAGTCGGCCTCATCCAGAGTGATCACATCGAATCCCTCCGGGATGACGCCATCGTATTCCTCTGCCACCTCAACGCCCTGCACATAGGTGGAGGTTTCGGGGAGCTTATACTGTTCCGGGAGCCACAGGCACACCGGTTCACCGCACAGGCTGTCCATGCTGAGAAGAGTTCCCCACACATCGCAGCCAACCTCGCCACAGTAGTCAAAGTAGTTGTCTGCGTTTTTCCCCCGCTTGATGATGACCTTTCGGCGGGGTTTGTGAATGACTTGAATGAATACATTTGGGTTTGTCACAAGCGAAAACTCCTTCCTTAATTCCTTGAATTTGACACCGTAGGCAACGAAAAGCTTGATCGGAACCGGATTTTTTGCATATTCGCCCGGATTGATGCCGAACTCTTTACGAAAGGCACGGGTATAGCCGTCTACGCTGGCAAAGCCAAGATCAAAAGCCACATCAATGATCTTGGTATGTGACCTTTTCAAACGCAGAGCAGATTTTGCCAACCGCATTCGTCGAATGTACTCTGCCGGAGCGAAACCGGTATGCTCCCGAAACAGCCGGTGGGCATACCAAGGAGAAAAACTACAAATGTCTGCCAAAGCAGCCAGCGTAATCTCCTCTGCCAGATGTGCTTCGATATAGTCCTGCATTTTCTGAACCGCAAGAATCTGTTCAGTCATGTTCGTCACCTCCTTATCATTATTTGTATTTTACTGCAATCAAGTAAAAATCTCTCGACCGTTTTTGTCATTGTTTCCTGTTATGGTATCGCAATATAGTGTAGAATGCAAGTCTTATACTGTAAATATTTTTGTGCCTAATCAAAATGATATGATTGGAATGAATATTCCATCGAAATAATGATGTCGTTGTGTTCATTGTAGACTTCGTAGAGGAGAGACAGGACCGAGGTTGGGCTGTTCGGACATAGCCGGATCGGTAAGGGCTTTGATATATTCCTCCATCATGGGTAGATCACCTCCGAGAGGATGATTTCTTTCGCAATGTGGCGGATAGAGTTCATAAACCTGACCCATCCCACAAGAATTATGTAAAAACATATCCGATCTCCCCGGTATTTCCCTAAATTTGATGAAGAAGCCTTTCTTTTTTTGTTAAAAGGTGGTATAATCAAAGAAAAAGGAGTGTGTATTTTTGTGAACGAAAACCGCCGTCCCTTGGAAATTACTTCCTTCTGCCTGCACATTATGGCCATGGTCTTTATGCTCTGCGATCATCTGTGGGGAACCCTTATCCCAGGCAATGACTGGCTGACCTGTATAGGCAGATTGGCATTCCCCCTTTATGCCTTTATGCTGGTAGAGGGTTATTTTCATACCCGTGATCTGAAAAAATATGTCCGCAGGCTCTTCCTCTTCGCCCTCCTCTCGGAGATCCCCTTTAATCTGGCAATGGGAAGTCGGCTGTTTTATCCCATTCATCAAAACGTTCTGTGGAGCTTCTTGATCTCCGTAGCCCTGATCCATTGGAATCAAAGGGTACGGGAACAGGCTCTCTGGAAACGGCTCCTTGTGGGGATCCTGACCCTTTGCATCGGTTATGTTGTGGGTCTGATCACCTTTGTGGACTACTACCATGCAGGGATTCTGATGGTGCTGACCTTTTATTTCTTCCGTGGCAGAAAATGGTGGCAGTTCGTAGCACAGCTTCTGTGTCTGTGGTATATCAATCTGGAAATGTTAGGTGGTTATTCCTACGAAGTCCAAATCGGAGATCAAACCTACTTCCTTGTACGGCAAGGCTTCGCCCTTCTGTCCCTCATTCCCATCCTCTTGTATCGGGGAAAGCAGGGCTACCACAGTAAAGCCCTGCAGTATTTCTACTACAGCTTCTATCCCCTGCACCTTCTGATCTTAGGAGTCCTGAAATTCCTGATTTGATAAAAACACCAAAGCATCTCTTGCCGAAAAGGTATAGACATTATGTAAACCAAATTTATTAACATATCGAAGTTCCCACAGGGGGGTCGTGCAAACGGCCCCCTGTATTTTATCCTCTGTGGGTCAAGTAGGAGTCAGCCCTTATGCCACAGTGTAAGGCCTTCTTCCCTTTCCTATCAGATGGTGCCGGTAACCACCAGAGTTGCGATCCCGGGAGTCACGGTGTAAGCACCGGTCGTAGGATCCTGGGTGTAGGTTGCGGCAGGTACCAGGATCTGCCCCGGTACCGTAGTAAAGAGGCCGGTGGCAGGATCATAGTTGTACTGAACCCCTTCTGTCCAGGTGGCTCCGTCAAAGGTAACCGACAATGCAGAAAGGATGGGATCGAAGGTGTCGCTAATAGCGGCATTATCTGTTGCGACCACCGGCTGATTCCCGGAATTCTGGATCACAAAGGTATAAGTGACCCGATCATTGTCTACCACCTGTACGGGGGTAATGGACTTGGAAATTGCCAAAGACGCCGCCGTTGCCGCTACCACACTTTCCGTTGCGGTAATGGGAGCACTGAGGCGAACCCTCGGTATCCCATTGTATGAGTTCTCCCCATTTTCTGACACAGTTCCCATGTGGGCTCCGTTCTGTTTTCCCATAGCCCCGGCCCCCTCTCATCCAAAATCCGTTCACATCATTAAATTCCCGTTTATCGCTCCAAGGTCGCGAATGATATTCCCCACAGCCGTGGGGAATGATACGCCTACGGCATGATATACCTGCGGTATGATATACCCCGCCATGGCGGGGCATGAATGTGTGCCCTAAAGGGCACGGATTATAAAATGGGCTAAAGCCCATTATTTTAA
>JAZOXB010000179.1:0-4195 GCA_045659585.1 Faecousia sp.
TCTGCAGGAGCGGGGCCTTCCTTCTGCTGGCGGATCTGATCAAGCACAAATGCCAGAGAGGAAATGGGAGCCAGGAAAGTGCCGAGAACCTGAGCGACCAGTGCATCCTTGGAAGGAAGATCGCCGAAGCCCTTAAGCTGATCTGCGCTCATGACGGTGCCTTCTACGAAACCGCCTTTGATTTTGAGAACGTTCTTGTTCTTCTTAGCAAACTCGCATACGATACGAGCAGCTGCAATGGGGTCGCCGGTGGTGGTGGCGAGAGAAGTGGTGCCATTGAGAACTTCGTCAAACTGGTTGTAGCCGATCTTGTTAGCAGCGAAACGAGTCAGAGTGTTCTTAACGACGGTGTATTCTACGCCGGCCTCACGGAACTTATTGCGGAGCTCGGTATCCTGTGCGACAGTGATGCCCTTATAGTCTACGAAAACTGCGGAAGTTGCATTCTGCAGCTTCTCGGCCAGAGCATCAACGATTGCCTTCTTGCTTTCAAGTACCTTGATATTGGGCAATGTTGTCACCTCCGAAAAAAAATCCTCATGCCAAAAGACATGAGGACACAAAGAATCTATAAAAGAAATCTGTGTAACCTCGGCAGGACTTATGGCTTTGTGCCCCCTGCTGTCTTTGGCAACCTCAAACATTATAGCACATAATTCTCATTTGTCAAGCCTTTTTTTCACTTTTTTATGAAATTATTTTTCTTTTTTTGTTAAATAACCTTAAAAAAAGATCAAAATAAGACGACAGAACTTTTTGCTGATTGGTATATAGTCAACTTTTACTCTAATAAGTTAAACTTGACACAACACAGGTGTTGTTTTATAATAAATGTAGATTCATATCCTGTCGATATCTCATGAACAAGGAAAGGATCAACGCTATGAATAAAAAGCATACGCTCTCTCAAAGAGTCTGTAATGATTATGCCATTCGAGGCGGCATATTTTGTAGTGTTTATATAGTCTTCTTCCCCCTATGGCTGTGTGTATTGTTCCTATTGAAAGAACTCATGCCGGATCTTAAAATTTCAGAGTGGGTCGCTTATCTTCCTATTTTCCTAGTCTTTGGGGTTATGGTGTTTCAATCCCTTTTCCTATTTCACAAAGTACATCTTACAAAAGAAGGTGCGATCCTATCTTGGTGCGGAATATCCCTGAAAACTATTCCCTCAGACTGTCTGCAACTCCTCTGTGCTGTAGGCAATGAGTATGGAGATAATCTTTGTCTTACCTGCCATACCACTGATGATCTTGCCCTCTTGGAAGAAAAAGCACTGTTAAAAAACTATTTCACAAAACACGAAGTCCTCTTTTTAAAACGAAAAGCCAATTTCCGTGAAGGTTTTGCCCAAAAATATTTGATACGTCTAAGGAAGCACGCTCTCCCCCTGTTCCGCAAGGAGAAAACCCTGTTTCTGCCCATGGATCTCGTACTGCTACAGCAGATCCGCGCACTATACCCTAACCTCCCCTATAAGAATTATACTGAGTGTAGTAAAGAACAAAAGGGCGCTTATTGGAGCTATAAATACGCACCTTGCTTCCGTCCCACTTGGTCCAACTATGTTCCGGAACTTGGAGAGGATTCCCTTGTCTATCGAAGCGGAAAAAAGATAAATAGAACGATTCCTCTATCCACAATTCAAACCATTGTCCGTATCGATGTTTTCGTGCTTCAAAATCGCTATTTTCCCCATCATGTCCCCGTCCTCTTCCTGACCAATCTTTCAATAGATGACATGGCTAAACAATCAACCCTATCTCATATGTCACAGTCTTTGAGAGCCTATCAATATGCAGTAGATCAAGTGAAGCACTGGGACATTAAAGCAAATAATTGCTGTAATTTACACTATAAAGAAGAAACCATAGCAAGGCTTCGATCTCTGTGTCCCAACGCACAATGGCTGGATCTCTCGGATCTCTGGTTTGCCCACGCACCTGATCCCTGCACTGTAGATGTAGAAGTCTAAATATTATGATAATAAAAAGGTGTGCTGTACTTGAGACAGCACACTTTTTTGCGATTCGGTAATGAATAGCATGAAACTACGCCATGATCTCAGGGAAGGAACCTGGGTCGACGATAAAAAGGAAGAACAATCGGGTGTAAAAGGTCCTTCATTCTGTATCTTCCGATCCCATTGCGTTTCATGGTAGGATCCGCCTTAGAGAGATCATAGAAAAACGCCCGTTCCCCAATGCTTGTGCATCCCGCCATGGTAGGAGAATAGAGAAGCCCTGCCCGATTATTATAATCAGCAGTAATACCTAAGTTAGAAAGAAGAATGCGATCCTTCTTGGGAATAGATTCTCTGCCGGAAACCCAGATAACGGTACGAGTCTGAGCTTCCATGGCCTCCTCCACCGTAGGAATATGATCAAAGATAGTTTCGGTAATAGCTGTCAAAAAACTCTCCCACACATAATCCAGCACGAGTGCTACCCTGTAGCCTCCACTGCAGGGATACGCATAAAGATCCCCTTTATGGAGTGTAGGCTGTCGCTTTTGCGTCGATTTCTTAGGCTTTCGAATCTTAGTAGGCTGAGAGCGCAACTTTTCTTGGAACTTAAGCAGAGCTTTACGGCGGCTTTCTTTCAACCGTTTATCCATGCCAAGTTCACTCCAGAAGGCAAGGTCTTCCTCCGATTCAATAATACGATCGATCTCCTCCCAAAGCCATGGATCCTTGAGTCCACATTCCCATAGGCATTGAGCCAAGGCATAATGAACCGTATACATGAGAGGGCTCTCTAAATCCGTCGAAAATTCACTGCGGTATTCCTCTAAGATCGATCTGTAGATCTCCATAGGATCTGCATCATCTACATAGCGTTCATAGAACTCATCATAGACATCCATGAATTCATCGCTCTGTTTGATCCCTGTTCCCCACATGCTCATATCTGTCACGCCCTTTCTATAGCAATAATATATCATACACCTGTTTTCACTGTCAAGGTATCACAACCTCACAAGCATAAGAAAAGACTGCTGTGGCGAACCACAGCAGTCTCAAATAAGATCTAAATATTAGAGCTTAGCAGCGTTGACCTTAACGCCGGGGCCCATGGTGGAAGCAACGACGCAGGAACGGATATACTGACCCTTAGCAGCTGCGGGCTTAGCCTTGATAACAGCACCCAGCAGGGTGGTCATGTTCTCGGTCAGCTTCTCAGCACCGAAAGAAACCTTGCCGATGGGGCAGTGGATAATGTTGGTCTTGTCAAGACGGTACTCGATCTTACCGGCCTTGATTTCCTTAACAGCAGCGCCAACGTTGGGGGTAACGGTGCCGGCCTTGGGAGAGGGCATCAGACCCTTGGGGCCCAGAACCTTACCCAGACGACCGACGATACCCATCATGTCGGGGGAAGCTACGACTACGTCGAAGTCGAACCAATTTTCCTTGGTGATCTTCTCGACCAGTTCCATGCCGCCTACGTAATCAGCGCCGGCTTCCTTAGCTTCGTCAACCTTTGCGTCCTTAGCGAATACCAGAACCTTGCGAGTCTTGCCGGTGCCGTGGGGCAGAACGATAGCACCACGAACCTGCTGGTCAGCGTGACGGGAGTCAACGCCTAACTTGATGTGGATCTCGACGGTCTCGTCGAACTTTGCAGAAGCAGTCTTGCAAACCAGTGCAAGAGCCACGGTGGTTTCATACTGCACGGAGCGATCGATCTGCTTCGCGCTGTCCTTATATTTCTTACCTCTAAACAATGTAATATCCTCCTTAAAGTGGTGATGCGGAAATGTAATCCTCCCACATATTGAGGTCTTTGACCTCGAAAACGACTATTTAAGTCAATCTGAATTAGTCAACGATGGTAACGCCCATGGAGCGGCAAGTGCCGGCAACCTGGCTCATAGCAGCCTCGATAGTGGCAGCAGTGAGGTCGGGCATCTTCTTCTCAGCGATCTCGCGGAGCTGAGCGGTGGTAATGGAACCAACCTTGGTCTTGTTGGGAACACCGGAGCCGCCGTTCAGACCTGCAGCCTTCATGATGAGGGTGGGGGTCGGAGGGGTCTTGGTGATGAAGGAGAAGGAACGGTCAGAGTAGACAGTGATGACTACGGGAATCTTGAAACCGGCCTGATCCTTGGTACGATCGTTGAACTCTCTGATGAACTGTGCAATGTTAACACCGTGCTGACCGAGAGCGGGGCCAACAGGGGGGGATGCAGTCGC
>JAZOXB010000180.1:0-7221 GCA_045659585.1 Faecousia sp.
CTTCATGCCCATGGATCCCTCTGTTTACGCAGAGATGCTGGGCAAGCGCATCCGTGAGAGCGGCGCAAAGGTTTACCTGGTCAACACCGGTTGGGCAGGCGGCTCCGCTGCTGCAGGTGCAAAGCGTATGAAGCTGGCTTACACCCGTGCCATGGTCTCCGCTGCTCTCAACGGCGACTTCGACAACGTAGAGTTCAAGCATCATGACGTATTCAATGTAGACTTCCCCACCTCCTGCCCCGGCGTTCCCGCCGAGATGCTGGATGCCCGCGGACTGTGGGAAGACAAGGAAGCTTACGACGCACAGGCTAACAAGCTGGCTACCATGTTCTCCGAGAACTTCGCTAAGAAGTACCCCAACATGCCCGCTCACATCGTTGAGGCCGGCCCCAAGGCTAAGTAATTCATGATATTTACACTTTCGGAGTGTGCACCCAATGGGTGCACACTCTTTTTTATTTATCTGATGGCGTAAAAAAGTGGAGGTTGCATTTTCTGTCGTTTTGTGTTATGCTATAGAGTGAATTATAATGCGTGGAATATGCTAACTTTTCAATTTTTTAAAAAAGGAGGTGCAGTATTGCGTAAGCTGCTTTTGATCCTGATCTGTCTCTCGCTCCTCTTAGGCAATGTGTTTGCCGCTTCGGACGAGATCTCCAATATGGACGCCCAAATCACCGTTGACAGCAACGGCACCTGCCGAGTCACTGTTCTGGCAGAAGTTCGGTTCTCGAATCGCCCCACGACCTTCCTATTCCCCTTAGGTTCCGATGCCAAGGACATTACCGCCTCCGGCGCTTCCTATGATCAAAAAACCATAGACGGTGTAAAATGTATCGTTTTCGAAAACGAATCCGGCTTCGCAGGAACTATCACCTTCCAGTGTAGCTACACCCTCCCCTGCACCATGACCGAATCCGATAGCGGTCAGCATTTTACCACCAAGCTCCCGGAATGGGGTTGGGAATATCCCATTAACCGTTATAAGCTCACGGTTACCTTCCCCGAGGATATCACTGCCTTCCCCCGTTGGCAGAGTGCCTATTACGGAGATGTGATCGACAATTACCTCAATATCCAAGTCAATGACAACACCGTTACCGCAAAGTCCAATATCGTTTTCAGGGATCACGAAACCCTGACCATGAAGCTGGATTTTGAGCCACAGACCTTCGATCTGAAGCATCTGGCAGAAAAGTCCGTTTCCTTTGACAGAATGCTTTTTGTAGCCCTCTTCGTGATCTGTATCGGATATTGGCTCATCGCTCTGGCAAAGGGTTTGATCCGCAAGCCTAAGAAGCTGACCTTCCTCTACCGTGCCTCTGCCGGTGAAGTTCCCTGTCAGCTGTTTGGAGATAAGGCCGACATCGGCGCCCTCATTGCCCATTGGGGTACCTTAGGTTATATCATCCTCCGCCGTACCAGAAACGGTCAATTCCGTCTGGAACGGCAGATGCCCATGGGAAATGAAAGAAGCGCCGCAGAACGACGGATCTTTAAGTCTCTCTTCCGTTCTTCCACAACCACCATTTTGGTGGCAAGTAGCCGTTTTATGGCCGCCGTAAATACCGAAGCCCCCGTTCTCCGTATCCATTGGAAAAACAGAATGTTCCGAAAGAAGGACGGCAGACCGGATATTTTCCTTCTGCTTTGCTTGGCAACAGGTTTCTTCTTCTCCCTGATGCTGTTCGATACCCTGTTGGCCTCCAATGCAGGTCGTTGGTTCTGGATCATCGTTCTGACCCTGCTGACCCTCCCCCTCTATGCACTCCTGCAAAAGGTGGTTCCCCACTGGTACCGCCCCACCAGATGGATCTATTTGGGGCTCGGCGTTGCCGTTATTTTCGTCCTGTACCTTTTCGCCGTCCCTGCCGAGTGTGGCGGCTTCCTCTTCTTCACCGTGCTTCTCCAGCTTACAGCCGGCCTTGTGACTCGCTTCGGCGGTCAGCGAACCGTCCCCGGCCTGGAGGTCGTCTATGAGCTCTTACATCTTCGCAGAACCATTGCGCTCAGCACTCGGAAATCCGCTAAGGATGAGGTCAGACGGGACAGTCAATACTATTACCGTACTCTTCCCTATGCAGAGATCCTGGGTGTGGGAAATCGATTCCGGAAGAACTTCGGCGGTGTGACCACAGAATCCTGCCCCTGGTTCATTGACGATCGAGACCCATCCCCCTCACCTATCACCTTCTACAAACTCTACAAGGAATATGTACAACAGATCCGCCGTGCACAGTGGAGCATCCTTCTGCAATCCCTGACCAAGAGCATTCCCCTTACCCTCCCGCGGATCCGCCCCACCTCCCATAGCAGAAGCACCGGAGGACATAGCAGACGAAGCAGTTCCTCTTCCCGGGTCAACAGCAACCGTTCCGTACCTCGCAGACCCTCCCCGGGGCGCACTGCTTCTCCGGAACATTCCACCCATTACAGACCCGAGCCTCGACACACCGATCTTCCCCGAAAGCACCACAGCCCCCAGAGAACACAGCACAGGGCGAATCCCGTCCATACAGGTAGAAGGAGCTAAAAGCTATGGATGAATATCGTTTTTTTGCCTTTCTGTCTCGGATGCGGTATATCACCCGCTGGGGACTCATGCGAAACACCTTTTCGGAAAACATTCAGGAACACAGCCATATGGTAGCCGTTCTGGCTCACGGTCTGGCTATGATCCGTCGGGAGATCCTGGGGCTTCCCGCAGACCCGGAACGGTGTGCAACCGCCGCCCTGTTCCACGATGCCTCGGAGATCCTTACCGGGGATCTGCCCACTCCCATTAAGTACTTTAATCCGGAGATCAAGGCCGCCTATAAGCAGGTGGAATACATCAGCGGTACCAAACTGTTGGATATGCTCCCCGAGGAGCTCCGTAAGCACTACGCCCCCCTTGTCTACGAGAACGACGAATCCGTTCTTCCCATCGTCAAGGCCGCCGATAAGCTCTCTGCCCACATCAAGTGTCTGGAAGAGCTGAAAGCCGGAAACACCGAGTTCGAAGCCGCCGCCACCCAGACAAAGGAAGCCCTGATCGCCATGGATCTGCCGGAGCTTAACTGGTTCCTGGAGCACTGCCTCCCGTCCTTCTCTCGCAGTCTGGACGAGTTGGAATAAATTTGATCTGAAACATCCCTCGGAGCATGGCTCCAAGGGATGTTTTTGTGTTATGCACCTGTCAATCCATTGAAAAGTCACAGTTTATCCCTCTGTTTGATGCACAAATCATCGTATCTCACGGTAGGGGCGACCTGTGGTCGCCCGCCTGTTTTGACGAGAAACCGGTGATTTTCAATGGTAGAATGTTCAAATTTCCGGTTCCTGCACGGGAGACCACAGGTCCCCCCTACAAACAGATGAGGTAGGTTGTGCAAGAAACAAACCGACAAACGGGAATTGCAGAAACGCAACGGGCTCCGTGGGAAAGGTTTTCCTTCCTCACGGAGCCTTTTTGCTCGATAATTCAGATTTTGGAGAGATTTGCTCTCTCGATTTTAACGATCAGCCGAAATAGGCTTTAGCTGTATCGCTGTAGGCAAAGAGGGCTTTGCACAGAACAAGAAGCTGGCCGGTTTTGTTATTGGCATAGGTATCCGGGCTGTAACGGAGGGTCTGGGACAGACGGGTATTTCCCTGGTAAACAGCCACTTCCACCACACTTCTCAGTTCGGCGGCTAAGAGCCCGTCAAAGCTGAATGCATACCGATTCTTGGAAGCATCGTAAACCTCTGCACCTGTTAGGACCTCTTCCACAGTAGTTCCTGCATAGTTTACATAACGCACCTTCAAGGACAGAACATCTACCTTTCCGGTATAGCTGCCAAGGTTAAAAATGTACTTAACAGCAACCTTGGATTCCAGATTCAGAGACTTACCTACCCATGTAATGACGGGATTATTCAAATCGGTCAGAATCTCATCGGTGTTGCCGAAGGTCACTGCCTCTGCATTGCTGAGGTAAGCTTTGTGGGTGTCTGTCATATTGGCATCCACGAGAGCATTGGTGCGGTAGGACTTAAAGATCTGGGCTTCCTTACCGTAGCGGAGGAGGTCTGCGCACAGGGCTTTCAGGCTATCCTTGGCCGCCGTCTTATCCAGCTGTGCATAGGCATACTGTGCAACGCTGTAGGTATCCACCTTGGATACATAGTCCTGACCGTCCTTTTCCATATAGAGACGGGCAGAAACCACATCCCCCATATTGACGGCCGTTAAACCGGTGAGAGTATAGTAGTAATAGCTTCCGTTGGGAATAGCTTCTAAGGTCACGGTCTTCGTCCCGGTCTGTTCGCTGTCGGTATATACGGGAATCTCTACAACCATATAGTGGTTTACATAATCTTTCAGAGTATCCGCCTTGACAGCAAAATTGATGGAAATATCACTGGCAAGATTTAGGGTATGTCCGATGACAACAGCCTCGTCCACAACAGGTTCTGTGTGCTCCTTGGCTCCGCAGAGACAGGTGCCGTTTTCGTAGCTGTGGGCTGCAGTGGTGGTCTTGTTGCAACGGGTGCAAGTCCCCTCGTGGCTGTCCCCCAGATCGGTATAGGTATATTCGTGACCCAAACGGGGCAGAACAACCTGTGCTGTCATGGTGATACCGCAATAGCTACACTTTGTTCCGTCGGACAGACCGGAGGTCAGACAGCCGGCAGGGGTGCCGGGGACGGTCACAGGATCGTGTCCCACAACAGGCAGAGTGGTTTGGGCTTTCAGCACCATTGCGCAGACACTGCAACGGGAGCCGTCGGACAAACCGGTCTTTTGGCAGGTGGGAGCATAACCCTTGTCCGTAACTACGGTATGAGCCACAGCAGTATACTGGGCTGTCAGGACAGTGTCCGCGGCAATGTTGGTCAGAGCCTTGTCCCAGCCCTTAAAGGTGTAGTGGTTGGTAGCGTCCGGAGCCTTGGCAGGAGTCTTGCCGGTATAGGTAACGGTGCCGCCTTCGGCTACGGTCTTGGTTTCCAATACAGTGCCGTCCCAGTTCTTGAAGGTGACGGTGTAATTGGCGGTAGGTTGACCTGCCTCCGAGCCGATGTATACATAGTCCAGGGTGACCTTGCCGGGGGTGGCGGCATTCATACTTTCCATACCGCCGAAGAACACACGGATCTTGTCGATATCCTTATGGCTACGGAAGGTATCATTGAGACTTGCGGTAAGGGTCAGGTATTCGCCGCCGGTCAGGGCCTCTACAGGGATCTTGACACCCTCGGTGGCAGTTAGGGCAGTATTTTCTCCGTTCACGAAGTACTGCAGGAGTATATAGGGAGCTACGGAGACGGTATTGCCGCTTTCTTTTAACTGTGTGCCAACGGCGAAGTTCTCTAACTTAAAGCGGAGCTGGTAAACCTCTGCCTTGGCAGGATCGTAGTTCAGAGGATAGGTATGATAGTTGCCACCGATAATGGTATCGAAGTAGAGACCGGGATAGCGACTGTCCTCCAATGCCCCTACGGCAGTGACGGTCATTGCCCCCTGAGTGGGATCTATTGTGAGGGAAGATGTATTCACATCCTTATAGAAGTACCAGTTTTCTGCCTGATCGAAGTTCACAAAGCCGTAAGCAAAATTGTCATATGCCCCGGTCTTTCCGTCAAAGCCGAAGTACAGGTTTTCCGGCAGGGCAGCTAAAGATTCCGTATAGGTATGGCTGCTGTTGTTCTTACAGGTAAAGGTTTTCACGCCGGCCTTGGTCAGAGTGGGCATGGTGGTGATCACACCGGTGTCATAGCTGTGACCGATTGCGGCGATGGACTCTGTATAGGACTTTCCGCAGGAACAGGTGAAGGTCTTGACGCCCGCTGTGGTACAGGTTGCGGCAGTGGTTACTTTGCTTGTATAGCTGTGAGCTGTAGCAGTAAACTGTGCCGTAACCTTGGTGTCAGCGGTGATCTTGCTCACATCCTTGTCCCAACCCTTGAAGCTATAATGATAATTGGCATCATAGGCCTTGGTGGGAGTAGCGCCGGTATAGGTGGCGGCAGCTCCTTCCTTTACAGTCAGGGTTTGGAGAACCGTTCCGTCATAATTGCAGAAGGTGACCGTATAGTTTTTTGTATTCTGTCCCCCAGGAGACAGGTCAGCAGGCCCGATGTATATATAATCAATGGCGTAGCTGCCCTGTGCGGGGTTGGTTGCGGTGGAATTGACCGGGTCTACACGGATGGCGGTCAGGATCTGTCCCACAGCAGCTGCAGGCAGAGCCATACGGATGACCACGAACTCATTTGCAGGATAGGTGGACAGGGTGTCTCTCACGGACTTGTCTTCTGTGTAGTTGGTGTGCTCCTGAGTGACATAGAACAACTGGAGAGGGCTATAGGAACCGGAAGTAACGGTATTCTTGATCCGAATCTCCACAATATCTCCGCCGGCAACAGGGTATGCCAGAACAGTCTTAGAAGACAAGTAGGGATCCTTTTCCGTATAGCTACCGGTAAGAAGGCCTGTGGTGTTGTTCACAGAGACGGTGGTACGAGCGCCTGTCCAGTCAGAGGTCTGGGCAAGGGGATCGCCCTTGTCGAAGTTGGTGAGGAAGTACAGATTGCCAACAGTAACCGTACCATCTGCAGCCTGACGGAAGGCTACTTCCTTGCCGTTGAGAGTGACCTTCTTTACAGTCTGGCCACTGAGATTGGAAGTAATGGTACGGAATCCGATGTTGGGATCGGAACTTTCAATAATCATGGTGGTTCCGTCCAGACGGATGGATATATCCGTCACCTTTGCAGAAACCTGCAGGAGCTTATAAGCAGAGGTGTACAGAGTAGAGCCGTTGGAAACAGAAACAAAAATGGTCTTACCGTTAGAAGCCTGATTCAGACCCAGCATAGCGGTGCTTCCGTCAGTGGTATGACCGCCGAATTCTCGGGTAGAAGGAGTGGATTCAAAGGAATTGTAGTGATACAGTACCTTCAAATTGGGATTCTTGGTGTCCTCAATGGCAATACGAGAAGCCAGAGCAATATCGTCTCCGGTGCTGACCATGCTGAGCTTTACGGGGGTGACTGTCGCCGTAGCTCCGGCGGCAACGGGATAGAGGACGGTCTGGTAGGTTGCTACGCCACTCTTGGTCTGCTTGTACTCAAAGTACTTGGTGGTAGTAGAAGCAGCAGAGGAATCATAGCCGGTCTGGAGGGTGGCGGTGATCTCTGTGTTCAGAGCGGTGTTGTGGATATTGTAGGCCTGTGCAATGATCAGATTGGAACCGGA
>JAZOXB010000181.1:0-3731 GCA_045659585.1 Faecousia sp.
CTGGGACGAGTACGACCGTATGCGTAAGGTTCCCGTCAATGTTGCCGCTGTCCGTGACGACATGGAGCAGTATGTTGGCAGACCCTATGTAGATGTTCCCAACCCCTTCGGCGATGCTCTGGGTGCTAAGACCTATGCAGAATATTTTGAGAAGGAATTTATGGATTCCGTTAGTGCTTTCGGCATTGATATGGATTTCCGCTATCAGGCACAGATGTACCGTAGCGGTAAGTACACCGAGCATGTGCTCCACGCTATGGAAAAGCGTAAAGAGATCTACGATGTTCTTTCCCGTCACCGCACCCAGGAGCCTACGGAAGAAGAGCGCAATGCCTTCTACCCCGCAAGCATCTACTGCGACTGCTGTGGCAGAGATACCACCAAGATCCTGTCCTACAACGACGAGACCAAGATCGCTACCTACCGTTGCGCCTGCGGTCACGAGGGCGAATTCAACTTCCGTGAGAACTTCAACTGCAAGCTCAGCTGGAAGACCGACTGGCCCATGCGTTGGATGTATGAAGGCGTAGACTTTGAGCCCGGCGGAAAGGATCATGCCACTCCCCACGGCAGCTATGATACCTCCAAGGATGTGGCCAAGGAGATCTTCGGCTACGATCCTCCCCTGTTCCAAGCTTATGAGTTCATCGGCATCCGCGGTACTACCGGCAAAATGTCCGGCTCCTCCGGTCTGAATCTGACTCCCGAGGCACTTCTGCGGATCTATCAGCCCGAGGTCATCCTCTGGCTCTATGCCAAGACCGAGCCTCTGAAGGCCTTCGACTTCTGCTTCGACGAGGGCATTCTCCGTCAGTACGGTGAATTTGACCGTATGCTCAGCAAGTATCAGGAAGGCACTGCCGACGATTTGGTCAAGGGCATCATGGAGTCCTGCCTCATTGCAGGCCGTCAGGTACAGCCCGTTCCCATGAGTCTGCTGGTGCAGATGGGTTCTGTGGTCAACTTTGACATTTCCCTGCTGGAGACTGTGCTGGAAAAGAACGGCACTCCCTATACCTATGAGCAGTTCAAGGATCGTCTGGACCGTGCAAAGTACTGGCTGGAAGCCTGCGCTCCCGATCAGGTCTATCGTCTGCGTGGTTGGAGAAATTGGGAAGACTTCAACACCCTCACCGAGGAACAGAAGGCTGAGATCCAACTTCTCCACGACAAGCTCAAGGAACGAGATTACACTCTCGACGAGCTGAACACCATGATCTACGCCATCCCCGTAGAGGTTCGCGGTGTGGAGATGAACGACAAGGAAAAGAAAAAGGTTCAGATGCCTTTCTTCAAAAATGTCTACCGTCTGCTCCTGAACCGTGAGCAGGGTCCCCGTCTGTACCTGTTCTTAGATGCACTGAACAAGGAAGACTACCTCCACCTGCTGGACTTCTCCTATGCCCAGACCGAGGAAGAGAAGCTTGCCGACGAAAAGGCCAACGCTCCCGAGGAAGAGGAAGTGCAGGAGATCGTCTACGGCGAACCCGATCCCGTAGAGGACTTCAAGGACAACATCACTCTGGATGTGTTCAATACCATCGACCTGCGTGTGTGCAAGATCCTGAAGTGTCAGGAGATCCGCAAGGCTCGTAACAACTATAAGCTCACCCTCTTTGACGGCAAGGACAAGAGAGTCATCGTTTCCAGCCTGAAGGACTACTACAAGCCCGAACAGCTGGAAGGCAAGAAGATCATTGTCATTGCCAACCTTGAGCCCGCCCGTCTCACCGGTGTCACCAGCGAGGGCATGCTCCTTGCCGCCACCAACAACGCCTGTGGCTGTAAGGTCATCTTCGTAGACGACTCCGTCCCCGAAGGCACCGCATTGAGATAATGCGTCCCATAGTTTGATACCCTTTCCGGGTGCTGTACCGCCACCACGGTACGGCACTCTTTTTTAATTGAAAATTGAAAAATAGGCAAGTTTAAACTGACAGCGGAAAGTGGAAAGCTGCCAATTCCGATTTGTCGCTCCCTTCGGTCGCACAAATCGGAATAATGAAGAATGAATGATGAAGGATGGATAAAGAATAATTTCAGTGTCGGCTACGCCGAAGATTTTAAAAATGGGTGTAATTCCCATGGCGAAGCCATTATTTTAAATCCATCCCGAAGGGATACCACAATTATTCATTATTCATTCAAATTCCGATTTATCGAACAATTTATAAATCACCACAAGCCACTTGGCTCTCCCTCTGGGAGAGCTCAGACTGTCGAAAAAGTCCATTTTATGCTGGGCTTTTTCGTCTTTTTATGGTATAATATATACGGGTGATGAAACATGTTAGAACGTGGAAAAATGGAACGAGGAGTATTTGAAATCGTAGATACTGAAAGCTTGGTTCCTGCAAATCATTTGCTGCGCAAAATAGATGCAGCTGTGGATTTTAATGAGATTTACGATATGGTAGAGCCGTTGTACTGTGCAGACAACGGCCGTCCCAGCGTGGATCCTGTAGTGCTGTTCAAGATGGTTCTTATTCAGCATCTGTACGGCATGACTTCTCTTCGACGCACTGCAGAAGAGGTTTCCCTAAACATCGCATACCGCTGGTTCCTTGGCTATCGTTTGCAAGAAGAAACACCTCATTTCTCTACTATCAGCTATAACTTCCGCCATCGTTTTACATCTGATACCGTAGACCAGATCTTCAATTGGATTCTCATGCAGATGGTAGATGGTGGATACGTTGCACCTGGTGTAGTATTTATGGATGGAACCCATATTAAAGCCAATGCCAATCTTAAAAAAACAATAAAGAAGGAAGTTCCTATAGTAGCGAAACGTTATGCACAGGAACTTATGGATGAAGTAAACGCTGATCGGGTAGCCCACGGAATGAAGCCTTTCGAGACCGAAGAGGACGACGATGATGAAGATGATGACAACACCCCTACTTCTACTAAGAAAAAGCATGATAACACCTCTAAGAAAAAGCTGAAAAGACGCAAAAAAGAAGGAAAGATGAAGACCGTAACCGTCAGTACCACCGATCCGGATTGCGGTTTGTTTGTAAAAGGTGATCATAAAAAGCAATTGGCTTACGAAGCACACACCGTATGTGATGTACATGGTGTCGTTCTGGATGTAGAAGTTACCCCCGGAAATGTTCATGACAGCATTCCTTTTGACGATGTTTATGACCGAATTGTAGAGAAGTTCCCCGAAGTACGTACCTTTGTGGCAGACAGTGCCTACAAGACCCCGCACATTTGCAAGAAGGTGTTTAGCGACGGAAGAGTTTTATCCACAGCATACACCCGGCCTCGGACTATGCATGGTGGTCACGAATGGTGGAAGTATGTTTATGATGAGTATTACGACTGCATCATTTGTCCGGAATACCAAGTTTTGAATTACAGTACAACCAACCGCGATGGCCATCGTGAGTACAAAAGTAATGCACAGGTCTGTGCAAACTGCCCGACCAGGCATCTATGTACCCACAGCAAGGATTGCATTAAGACCGTGACCCGCCACATTTGGAAGTGCTATGAAGAGTTGGCTGAGGATATTCGGCATACACCGATCTACCAACGGATGTATAAAGCAAGAAAAGAAACGATAGAGCGTGTCTTTGCCGACGCAAAAGAGACGCACGGAATGCGTTATACAAGATACACAGGCTTGGCTCAGGTAAGGAATTGGGTCAAGCTTAAATTTGCTGCCATGAACTTGAAAAAGTTCGCGAAATGGTCTTGGATAGACCCCAATGACCAATCGT
>JAZOXB010000182.1:0-8580 GCA_045659585.1 Faecousia sp.
ACCAAGGAAATGATCATCGCCGGTGTTTGCGACATTCACCTGAGCGTTATCATTGCAAAGCTCCTGTCCAAGTATAAGGTCGAAGCTGAGCTCCGTCCCGCAAAGATCGCTTACCGCGAAACCATCAAGAAGAAGCACGAACAGCACGGCCGTCATAAGAAGCAGTCCGGTGGCCATGGTCAGTTCGGTGACGTTCATATCCGCTTCGAGCCCCAGACCGAGTCCGAAGAAATGATCTTCGCTGATGAGACCGTCGGTGGCTGTGTTCCCAAGAACTTCATCCCCTCCGTTGAAAAGGGTCTGCGTAACTGCGTCGGCAAGGGCGTTCTGGCAGGCTACCCCGTAGTTTTCCTGAAGGCTACCCTGTTCTTCGGTTCCTACCACGCTGTTGACTCCTCCGATATGGCATTCCAGACTGCAGCCGGCATCGCTTATAAAGAAGGTCTGCCCCAGGCAGCTCCCACCCTGCTGGAGCCCATCGGCGAGCTGAAGGTTTACATCCCCGATGCAAACATGGGCGACATCATCGGCGACCTGAACAAGCGCCGTGGCCGTGTTATGGGCATGAACCCCGATCCCGACAACCGTGGCTGGCAGATCGTTGAAGCCGAAGTACCCATTGGCGAAATGGTTACCTACGCTATCGACCTCCGCTCCATGACCCAGGGTCGTGGCCGCTACGCTTTGAGCTTCGTTCGTTACGAGGAAGTTCCTCAGATGAACCAGGCAAAGATCATCGAGGACGCAAAGAAGGCAGAGGAAGAATAATCCTCCCCTCTTCTCCAATAGACTCCAAGCACCCAAGGCAAAGTACCTTGGGTGCTTTTTTTATATCCCACTGAATAGAACGGGTGCATCCAAAGTATTTTTACTACTATGGATGCACCCGGCTCATCTATTCTGTTATTTTTAGCTTATCCCATGGTTCTAAGCAGGATCACTGCCACTTGTGCTCGGGTGATCCCCTTGCGGGGAAGTAACCGTACAATTCCGTCCTTCTCGTATCCTTGGATAAAATTATAATACACGATCCAGGACATTCCCTCTATGGCGTAGTCGCTGACCTCATGGCCGTCGTTAAAATTCCACAGATCGATCCCTTTCCAATTTTCATCGGACCAGTTTTTGCTATAAATGCGGTACAGCATCACTGCAAACTGCTCTCTGGTAACCTCTTTCATAGGAGAGAACAGTCCTTCACCAACACCGTTGACCACTCCGTTTTCTTCTGCCCATGCAACGGCCTCGGCATACCATGCATCCCGGGACACATCTCGGAAATTGCTCTTTCCTTGAGGCTTCGGAGAGCCAACCCAGCGCCACAGAACTGTGACCGCCATAGCTCTGTTCATTACACCATTGGGATCAAAACGATCTGCACTTACCCCCTGAAAGGTTCTGCTTTCCACCATTTGATCGATTGCCAAATGGGACCACTCCCATTGGGAGGGCATGTCCTTATAACAGGAGGATATGCATTCCGTTACATTTTCCGTGAATTTCTTATCACAATTATAGCAACTATAGTATCGCACGCCACCCTTTGTGCAATTGTCCACATGGATGGTATAGGAATAATAGCTGTGAGCACAGCCCAAGTCAGTGGTTTCTCCATACCAGAAATTCATATCTACATTTCCCTGAATTCCGGGTACTGCACCTGTGTTGGTATACTGCCACATGGTATAGGGACGGCTGTCATGGAGATTACTGCCATACTGAGCGACCCACCGTTCCCAGTTGTTATATTGGGGGGATGTTAAATACTTGTCCCACCAGTTTGCATTGGCATAGACCCCCGGTCTATAACCGGCCTCTTTGATCATTTCGCAAAATATGGTCGTTTGATTTAAGATCTGTGCCGGTGTACACTTTTTAACGATATTGGGATCCTCTAAATCCAAATATACAGGCAAGGAGGGACTATAGCCTTTCAGTAGGCGTAAAACATGACGAACCTCACTGTGAATGGCGTTTTCCGTAGTAGCATAAGAGTATATGTATACCCCAAAGGGGATCCCCAATCGGGTACACGCCTCTACATTACGAAACCATTGGGTATCATCTTGATGGGTATAATCCTGTCCGAATCCCACACGGAGGATGGCAAAATCAATATGCTTTGCCACAACATCCCAATCAATGTACCCCTGATGAGAGCTGACATCAATGCCCTTTAGCGTGCCCGCACTCTGTACCGGCACCAAAAAAGACAAGAGCAAGACTCCCACAAGCAAACAAGACACCAGTTTTCTTACCATACTCATCTCTGCCTTTCCTTCCGAATCATGTCGGAGCTCTCTCCCTCCGATACCCCAGATGAGTATAGTACATTCTCTGTGAAATGTCAATGGAAACAAGATATAGTATGTATATTTCGTTTAATATACCCATATGTATGACACGATTTTTATACAACATGACGATCGTCCTTTGTATATATCTCCGAACAAAAAAACCCAAAGCGGACTTTTCCGCTTTGGGTCGATATTTATAGTTTGAACATTCTGTAAAGGATCGTTGCGGCTTGGGCTCTGGTAGCAGAGTTCTGGGGCTTGAGATAAGAGACTCCCTCTGATTGAATACCATTGATCAGCCCATGCGCTACTGCCCAAGACAGAGCCTTTCGAGCGTATGCGCTGACATCTTTCACATCGGGAAACTCCGCCAAAAACGCCGTTTCTTCTATTTCAGGCTCTCCCACATAGCGGTAAAGGATGGTTGCAAGCTGTTCCCGTGTGATTTGGCTCATAGGTGCAAAGCGGCCTTCCCCAACACCATTGACGATGCCGGCTTCGCTCGCCCATGCCACAGCCTCTGTATACCACTGTTCCGGCTCCACATCCGTAAAGTCCTCGGTTGCCCCCATGGGACTCCCTGCATTCCGCCACAGAACCGTAACCACCATAGCACGGGTCATGGTTTTGTCAGGGGCAAAGATGGTATCGCTGACCCCTTGGAACAGCCCCTGCTCCACAGCATAGTCAATGCCCTCATGAGCCCAGTTTCCATAGGGCGGTACATCCTCAAATCCTACAGAGGGACAGGAGGTTTCGTGGCTCCCCAAGGCAGGGATCGTCACGGTCATGGTCAGATCACAGCCACTGCAGGTATAGACCTTTTCCCCCCTTGTGGTTTCCGTAGGCTCTACGGTCACAGTCCCCTTATCCCAATTGTGAGATGCCGGAGTTTCTTCCCCTTTATAGGCGTCTGTGCAACGGGAGCAGGTATAGAGACTATAACCTCCCTGAGTACAGGTCGGTGGGAACACGGTCTTTTTATAATCATGGCCCACGGGAGAAATAGGCTCTTCATAAGTATCTCCGCACAGGGAGCAGGTATACAAGCGGATCCCTCCCACGGTACAACCGGCCTCCTCCTTCACACGGAAGGTATAGCTGTGGCTACAGGGGAACACAGGCTTTTCCTTGTACCAATAGTTCATATCCACATCACCTGTGATCCCGGGAACGGATCCCTTGGAAGTGTACTGCCACATGGAATAGGGACGGCTGAAATTCAGGGTACTGTTGTACCGTGCCACCCAACGATCCCATTTGTCATATTGAGGGGAAGACAGGTAGGTGCTCCACCAGTTGGTATTGGCGTAGATACCAGGAGTATAGCCCGCACTGCGGATCATATCACAGAACACCGTTGCATTGGCAAGGATCTGTGCAGGAGTGCAGTTTTGGGAAATATCATCATCCTCTAAGTCCAGATAGACCGGCATAGCAGGAGTATAGCCCTTCAGGAGACGCAGAACATGGCGTGCCTCACTGCGAGCTTCCTCTTCATTGGTAGCATGGGAGTATATGTAGACACCAAAAGGGATCTTCAAACGGGTACAGGCCTCTACATTATTCTTCCACTGTCGGTCATCCTGACTTGTGAGATCACTGCCATAGCCGCATCGGATGATGGCAAAGTCAATATGGTCTGCTACAGTATCCCAATCAATGACCCCCTGATGGTGGCTCACATCGATACCGTAGGCAGTAGGTGTAAGATTTGCGGCACGAGCCTGCCCGAACATAGGCAGGATCATAGCCGCAATCAAAATCCAATAGATATATTTTTTCATAGTTGGGTTTCCTTTTGCGATTACTTGCTCTCGAAAAAACTGCGAGTTTGCTCCCCATTGCGAAGGATCTCATTCCGCAGATCGGAAAGATCCGCAAACTTCCGTTCCGGACGGAGGAAGGCATAGAACTCCAGAGACAGTTCCTTGCCGTAAAGATCCCCCTCGAAGTCCAAGAGCCAAGGCTCTACGGTGATCCGACTGCCACCTACTGTGGGACGATTGCCGATATTCACCACAGCGAGACGGCACTGCCCGTCAAAATAGGCCTTGGCGGCATAGACACCGCAACGAGGCAGAAGGCGTTTCTCCCCGGGATCCACATTGGCGGTGGGGATCCCAATGGTTCTGCCTAACTGTCTGCCTCCAACTACGGTACCGCGGATCAAATGAGGATGTCCTAAAAGTGCCACCGCTTCTTCCATAGCCCCTTCTTGCATGAGTCTGCGGATCCGGGTAGAGGACACCGCCTCTCCCCCTGCAGAAACCTGAGGAATATGGTCGCACCCGATGGTTCTTTGGTCGCAATAGTCTTTCAGAAGGAGACCGTTCCCCTGTCCCCTTGCACCGAATCGGAAATCATATCCGCAAACAAGGTGGATCGCCCCGTATTCCTGCAAGAGTGTTTGTTCCACAAAGTCCTGCCAAGGCTGTTCCATCCTCTGTCGGTCAAAGGTCAGGGTTAACAGTTCATCTATACCATACAGTTTTTTAACAAGATATTCCCGTTCCTCACGGGTATTCAAAAGAAGGATCGATTCCCCACGCACCAGCTCGTCCGGGTGGATGTGGAAGGTCAGAGCCGCCGTAGGAACACCATATTCTTTTCCCAAAGCTACGGTTCTCTCCAACAGTGCTCCATGGCCTATATGAACACCGTCGAAAAATCCCAAAGCGATCACTCTTGCTTCCATATCTCACCTCTGTTTAAAAAAAGCTTTTGATGGTAGTCAGCTTTCCTTCCTTGGTCTCACACAGAGCCAGGAATTCACCGTTCTGTCCGTAGACGCGGAAGGTTCCGTTCCCACCATAGGTAAAGGATGCGCCATTGCGAACGCACTTTTCCTGTGCAGGACTCAGGGTCAGCTTGGGGTAGGCGGAAAACAGACTTTCCACAGGGATCAGAAGACTTTCGGGATCCTCATGTTCGATCACCTGTGTCAAAGGGTAACTGTTCTCGATGCTGTAGTCCCCCGCTTTCACTCTCCGCAGAGCGGTCATCATAGCACCGCATCCCAGAGCCTGTCCGATGTCGTGGCAGAGAGTGCGGACATAGGTTCCCTTGGAGCAATGAACCGTAATCTCCCACTCTGTAGGAGAAACTTCCTTTCCCTCCAAGGAAAAAATCGTGATCGGACGGGGTTTTCGTTCTACTTCCTTTCCCGCCCGTGCCAGCTCGTAGAGCTTCTTTCCACCGATCTTAATGGCGGAATACATGGGAGGGATCTGCTCGATGGGCCCCACAAAGGTCTTTAGCACCCGTTCCACATCATCCGAGGAACAGGTTACAGGTTTTTCCTCCAGAACATGTCCCATGGAATCCTGTGTATCCGTAGTAAAGCCCAGTTTCAGACGAGCACAATAGGTCTTTTCTGCGTGTTCAAAGAACTCTACCCCACGGGTAGCCCGTCCCACAAACACCGGCAGAACTCCCGTTGCCATGGGATCCAGTGTTCCTCCGTGACCGATCCGCTTTTCATGGAAAACACCGCGAAGCTTGGAAACCACATCTTGAGAGGTCCAGCTCTCGGGCTTATCCACGATCAAAATACCGTTTGCCATCAGATCAGCTCCATTTCTCTCAGCACAGCCAAAATCGCGGTCTTAGCCTCATCCACATCACCGGGAACGGTGGCACCTGCGGCGGCCTTATGTCCGCCACCGCCTAACCGTGCACAAATGGCACAGGCATCGTAATTGGGAGAGGTACGGACGGACAGCTTGCCCCCCTCCGTCTCCCGACGGATCATAACGGCGATCTCTACTCCTTCGATCTCTCGACCGAAGCCGGAAATATCGTCAATATCATCGGGGGTCAAGCCCAGCTCTTCTCGGATTTCTTGGGGAATGGCACTAACAGCGATCTTGCCCTCGCTGTAGAATTCCGTGGTGTTGGCAAGGTAGGCTTCCAGCTTCAATCTGGCAGGTCTCTTGGTCATAAAGAAATTGCGATTGATTGTAAAGGTATCAGCTCCCCACTCCTTGCAAGCCGCCGCAGTCATCAGGGTATGGGCAGTGGTATTGCTGAAGCGGAAGCAACCGGTATCTGTAGACACCGCAACATAAACTGCCTCGGCAATATCCCTGTCGGGCTCTACCTCCATAAGTTGCAGCAGATCCATAATGATCTCACCGCAAGCGGCGGCATTGGGATCCACATAGCCCATTTGAGCAAAGCCGTCATTTCTGCCATGGTGGTCAATGCACAGTTCTACCGCAACTTCCCCAGAGGAAAGATCCATAGGGAACAGACTCTCTGCGGCAATATCCACAGAGATCACCGTAGCCTTCTCCGGCAGACTCTCAAGGGTCAAGCCCTCCACAAAAGGGCGAAGCTTGGGTGTAAATTGGGGATTCTCCCAAATCCAAGCCTCCTTTCCCACATAGCGAAGACCGCGGCACAGTGCGGCGGCACAGCCGATGGTGTCCCCATCGGGACGGCGGTGGGTCAGGATCACATAGCGGTCATGTTCCTTTAGGTAGGTTGCGACCTCATTCAGTGTCAGTGCCTTCATCTTCATCCTCCCGAATGTCCAGCTTAGACAAGATGTCTAAAATTCTTGCACCGTGGGTAATGGAATCGTCAGCCTGCCACTGGAGCTCGGGAGTATAGCGGAGCTGGAGAGCACTGCTGAGAGCACGGCGGAGGTAGCCGGAAGAGGACTTCAGCCCTGCCAGAGCTTCCTTGGTGCATTCTTTGTCAAAAACAGACACGTAAACCTTTGCCCAACGGAGATCGGGAGTGGTCTCTACGCGGGTGATGGAAAGCATAGTCTTATGGACACGGGGATCCTTCAGTTCCCGGAGCAGGTCAGACAGCTCTCTCTGGATCTCCTCGTTAATGCGTCCGATACGATTGGATGCCATAATAATCCTCCTTTTTTACGAGGCACCTCTAATCATTCTTTTTTCGTTCCGACCGAATCTTTCCCCCCAACTTTTGCTTATGAAACCCTTGAAATACATAAAGTATTCCTACGGATTTCAACACAAAATTTGGGAAAAATCTTTCGCCCGACTCCAAAAAAATAATATTTAGAGGTTGCCTTTGAAAATGCGGGAGAGG
The DNA here is from genome assembly GCA_045659585.1 of Faecousia sp. Lineage (GTDB taxonomy): Bacteria > Bacillota > Clostridia > Oscillospirales > Oscillospiraceae > JAZOXB01. The sequence continues at coordinate 7,368 of JAZOXB010000182.1, forward strand.
ACAGATCCCCTCCCGCATGTCATAGTATATCATTTATGATCTTACACAGCAAGGCGTAATTCTTGGCTGTACAGGAAGAATTCGGTTCCCAAAATTATCTGGGAATTTCCTCCATGATGAAGCACTCGAAGATGTCGCCTTCCTTGATATCGTTGAACTTTTCGATAGACATACCACACTCGTAGTTGGAAGCAACTTCCTTAACAGAGTCCTTGAATCTCTGGAGGGAGCCCAGCTTGCCTTCGTAAATAACGATATTGTCACGGAGCACACGAACCTGTGCGTCACGGGTGATCTTGCCGTCCTTAACATAGCAACCTGCGATGGTGCCGATGGAAGAGACCTTGTAGGTCTGACGGACTTCGGCATGACCGATGATGGCTTCACGGAACTTGGGAGCCAGCATGCCCTTCATAGCGGCCTCGATCTCCTCGATGGCATCGTAGATAACGCGATACATACGCATATCTACACTTGCACGCTGTGCGGAAACTGCGGCGGCGGGATCGGGACGGACATTGAAGCCGATGATAATGGCGTTAGAGGTAGAAGCCAGGAGGATATCGCTCTCGTTGATGGCACCGACAGCGGCGTGGATGACACGAACACGAACTTCCTCATTAGCCAGCTTTTCCAAGCTTGCCTTCACAGCTTCTGCGGAGCCCTGAACGTCAGCCTTAACGATGAGGTTCAGCTCCTTCATTTCACCCTCCTGCATCTTAGCAAAGAGGTTATCCAGGGTAACCTTGCTCTGGAGAGCGGCGGCGGCATGCTTTTCGGCCTGCTTACGCTGTTCTACCAGCTGGCGAGCCATACGCTCGTCTGCAACTGCATTGAACTCGTCACCGGGAGCGGGAGTCTCTGCAAGACCGGTGATCTCAACGGGAATAGAGGGGCCTGCCTCGGTAATGGCTCTGCCCTTATCGTCGGTCATCACACGGACGTGCCCTACAGCAGTACCTGCAATGATCAGATCACCCTTGCGGAGGGTGCCGTTCTGAACCAGCAGAGTTGCAATGGGCCCACGGTTCTTGTCCAGACGGGACTCAATAACAGTACCCTTAGCGGCACGGTTGGGGTTCGCCTTCAGTTCCTGCATTTCTGCGGTCAGGATGACCATTTCCAGCAGGTTGTCGATACCCATACCGGTCTTAGCGGAAATGGGGCAAATAATGGTGTCACCGCCCCATTCTTCTGCAACCAGCTCGTACTC
>JAZOXB010000183.1:0-4583 GCA_045659585.1 Faecousia sp.
GGAGCGCCGGGAGGGGGTCCGGGGGGAGGGCGGTTATTTCCGGGGCAGGCAGTGGCGAACCCATGGCAGTGCCGATAGGAAATCTGTTCAGCGCCTCCCCCCGGTCGCTTCTTCCCCCATTCTTGTCGACACAAGAATGGGTCCCCCGGAGGGAGCAAACCAATCCTGAGTCTACAAACTTCCTTAGTTTTTGGTGCATTTCGTAAGGTAGGTAAGGCAAAAGCCCGATAAGATCCTCTAAACTTTCCTGCTACCCTAAAGCCCCTACTGCCCTCTCCGCCCCATTCGGGGCACCTCTCCCATTGGAGAGGCAAGGGTCTTGGCTCTGCCTACTACGAAATCGGTACAAAATTAGGAATCCCTACTGCCCTCTCCGCCGCAGTCGCGGCACCTCTCCCATTGGAGAGGCAAGGGTCTTTACTAACTTGGTAAACAGACCGATAAACTGTGATTTTGTTTTTACACGTCGAAGCGGTTATAGGTTTCGTAGCAATCCAAGCACAGCTTTTGGTCTCCGGCCAGGCGGATCCAGTTGGCACCGGTGTTTTCCCCACAGCAATCACAGACATAGGAATGGAACAATCTGGCCTTTTCCGGCAGGGTCAGGGTGCAGGGCTTCACCTCGAAAAGATCCTTGGGCTCACAGCCTTGGAGATAGGCAAAGGATTCTTCCTTAGTCATGTTTTTTGGGGTGGGCTTCAGGATCATACGGACGGATTTCCCCTTTTTCCGATCAAAGAAGGAGAAGGCCTGTTTTCCTCGCATATGGAACAGGAGATTACCTTTTCCAAGGCTACAGCCCAGAACGGCTTGGATGGCATCGATACCGCAGGCATCATTCTCTGCAATGCAGACCACATCCTCGTCCTCGGAAAAGGTCAGGTCTAACAATTCCATGGCATAGAGGGCGGCTTTGTAGCCGATGGTGAGACCTCCGCAGCTATGACCGTGGAAAGCCACACATTTTTCCCATAAAACTTTATTTTCATCCATTTTCATATTCCTCCTGTTACAATAGATCTCCTAAATTGGTTTGCACATGGTCTCCGGGACGGATCCGCTCCAAGGCTCCGTCTTTCAGCAGGTAGATGCTGTCGGAGATCTTCAGCGCACTGTCCAGATCGTGGGTGATAATGAGCATACTGAAGCCACGGCTGTTCTGCATCCCTTTCAGAAGTCGCAGAATATTGGCACAGCCGGAAGGATCCAGCATGGCGGTGGGTTCATCGGCTATGAGAAGCTTGGGATCCATGGTCAGGGCTCGTGCAATGGCGACCCGTTGCTTCTGGCCCCCGGAAAGGGTGCGGATCTTCTGCTTCAAAAATGCCCCTGTGGGAAGTCCCACATCTTCCAGAGCTTTACGAACCCCTTCTGTAGCATGTTCTCCGTTCCCACTGAGGAGCAGTGGCTCGGCTACGGCTTCCTCTACGGTGAGACGGGGATTGATGGCGCTGTCGTTGTCCTGAAATACCATTTGGATACCGCCCTTGGCTTTGTGGAGGGAGGTGAAATCCGCAGGAAGTCCTTCAAATTCCACAGTGCCTTGGTGGGAGCCTAAGGAAAAGCCTCCCAAAATATTGGCAAGGGTGGTCTTTCCTGCACCGGAGCGACCAACCAGAGACACCACTTCTCCGCTGTATACGGGAATGTGGCAGTTTTTCAGAACGGTTTGAGAGCCGTAGGACTTTCCGATCCCTTTGCCCTCTAATATTTTAACGATCCCCCCACGGTGGCAGGCGATCTTTCGTCCATCGCCATGGGCTTCCAGAACAGGGGCGCATTGTCCGCACTGCTCAACAGATTGGGTACAACGACCGTAGAAGGGACAGCAATGGACACGATTGGGTGTCCCGACCGGGATGCCCCAAATGTCCTTGACAGGATTTAGACGAATGCTGGCTTGGATCAAGCCTCTGGTATAGGGGTGACGGGGACGATCCAGAACGGCGGAGGTTTCCCCCTCCTCCATCAGGTGTCCTTCGTACAGCACCATGAGACGGTGGCTGATTTTTGCGGCCAGATCCATGTCGTGGGTGATCACAAGGAAGGCGGTACCGTGCTCCTTGTTGAGCCGCCCGATCAGGGCGGTGATCTCCCGTGCGGCGTGGATATCCAGTGCGTTGGTAGGCTCATCCAGAACCACAAGAGGGGGCCGCAGGGCTACGGCACAGCCTAAGAGGAACCGTTGTGCCATACCGCCGGACAGCTCACGGGGATAACGGGACAGATCCTCTTTGCGCAAGCCCACCTCTTCCATAAGGGAGATCATGTAAGGCTCCTGCTCCTTTCGGGGCATTTTCAGATCCAGGATCTCCCGAAGCTGTGTATATAATGTAAGGGAAGGATTCAGGTAGGGAGCGGAATTCTGGAAGGTCATGGAGAATTCCTGCATCCGCAGAGACTTCCGCTCTTTTTCGGACATGGAAAGAAGCTCCCGGCCTTTGAAAATCACCTCGCCGAAGGTTTCTGCTTCCCGGGAAAGGAGGCAGGTCAGACCCTTGGCAAGGGTGGTTTTACCACTGCCGGATTCTCCGATGACGGCTAAGATCTCACCCTCCTCCATAGAAAAGGACAGAGGATGAAGATGAAAGCCGGGATATTCCGCGGAAAAGTTTTTCACTTCTAAAAGCAAAGGTCTACACCTCCTTCAGCCATGCACTTTCCAGTGCTTTGGCAAGGGATCTTAAACTGAGTGTGGATGCGATGAGAGACAGCACCGGGGGAAGGAGCCACCATTTCCAGAAATCTGTGAAGAAAATTCCCGGAAAAGCTCTGGCTCTGCTGATCATAAGCCCCCAAGACTTGGCCAGAGGGTCGGAAAGCCCCAAAAAGGCCAGAGAGGATTCCTGTACGATTGCCATGCCTACGATCCCTAAGGTATGGATCAAAAGCAGGGGAAGCAATTCCGGCAACATATGACGGCAGATCAGGTAGAAGTGGTTTCCACCGTAGCTTTTTGCCAAACGGACATAGGGAGTGTTGCGGATGGAAAGGGTCTTTGCCCGTAGCTGTTTGGCAATGGGGGCCCAGGAGAACAGGGCAATGATACAGATCACATTCCCCATGCTTTGACCGAAAACCGCACCTACAAGGATCATAACCGGAAGCTGAGGAACAGACAGTAGCAGATTGATAAGGAAACTGACAACGGCATCAAAGCCACCCCCCAGATATCCGGCGGAAATTCCCAGAAGCCCTGCCAGAAGGAAGGTCAAGGCTGCCGCGGATAATCCGATGACCATGGAACGGAAAAAGCCTTGGGAGATCTGACTGTAAATATCGATCCCCAGATTGTCCGTGCCGAGGATATGCTGAGGAGAGGGAGCACTGAGGGAGTCTCCGGAGGGGAGAGTTCCGCTGTGGGGGTAGAAAAGGACTCCGCAGAGGAAGAACAGACACAGGAGCAGGAAAATACCCAATCGGATCCATACAGGTCGCATATCAGTGTACCTCCTTATCTACCATGGTGTTCAGCAGGTCTCCCAGGAACAGACTTCCCAGAACCATAACTGCAGACAGGAGGAAAATATCCTGCATCAAGATATAATCCCGATATTTGACGGCTTCTCGCATAAGGAGACCGATGCCGGGGTATGCAAAGACATTTTCGATCAGAATGGTAGCTCCGACGGTGCTGCCTACGGACAGGAACAGCCGTACCACAATGGGGGTGATACCGTTTCGCAGGAGGTAGCGGCGGCGGATCCGTCCTTCGGACAGACCCTTGGCTTTGGCAAAGGTCATATATCCCTTCTCTTTTATGGTCAAGAAGGAACTGCGGGCGGTAAAGTAGAACTTCGGCACCGTAAAAATACACATGGCGGTAAGGGGCAGGAGGCTGTGGAGAAGAATATCTCCCAGCTGAGCCCACAGGGATGCATAGGTGGCAAAGGCGGTTTTTCCCCCGGAAAGGGGGATCCAATCCACCTTGGCGCCAATGAGAAACAGGAGGATAATGCCTACCAAATAGGCAGGGATCTCCGTCAGGAGAGAGGACAAGCTATAGAAAATACGGTCTGCCTTTGGATGGCGGATGGATAGCAGGGCAGTAAAGACACCCAGTAAAAGGCTGATCACCAAGGAGGCTCCCATGATCCACAGAGTCCAGGGAAGCCGCTGACCGATCAGCTCCCCAACGGGAGCCTTGAAATGGATGCTCTGCCCCCAATCTCCGCGGAGGTGCTTGCCTATGGTAGTCCAAAGCTGTTGGAGAAGGGGCTTGTCCATACCATAGTAGGAACGCATATATTCTTTTTGTTCCTCAGACATTTCTGTATCCACATTTTCCGCAACCTCGGAGGAGTTGTAGGAAAAGGGATCTCCCGGCATCCATCGGGGCAACAGGAAAGTCGCCAAGTAGATCACCAGAAAAGACAGAAGCAGTACGGACAGTTTCTTTCTCAAAGGTCAGCCTCCTATGGAATGATAATAGTTGTTTTGCAAATTTCCGTTTGTCGAACTGATTTACAAGTTCAAAAAGGTCTTGTAGGGGCGAAGCTGTGTCTTCGCCCGAGGCACTTACAATAAGCACCGGGTCTCATTGAACGTAACAATGACGATTATGATCGTAGGGGCGAACTGTG
>JAZOXB010000184.1:0-14943 GCA_045659585.1 Faecousia sp.
GGTTCCCGTTGTGTTATTGATGGTATAGGCCGTAGTCGAGCCATTGTAATTGGTAGACCAGAAGCTACGGAACCAAGAATTGGAAGCCGCAGGAGTATCAAAATTCGTATACTGATAGGACGGACTGTTATAGTGAGGCCGATCTAAGTGATCATTGTCAAAGCCAAAATACAGTTCCCCATCCCCATGCTCCTTTGCGCCACAGGCACAGACACCATTCTTATACGTATGAGGGATCCGAATTTTATCAGAACACAGACTACATGTGACAATATGAGAATTGTCTATGGATGGTTCTCCAACCACATAGGTATGTCGGCAATCCGCCGCTACCAGTAAAAGGCTGGTGGTTACCTCTCGCTCGCCGGTTTCGTCAGAGGGAGAATTCCGCAGTACAAGAGCCCCTGTAGTATTCCGTCTGCTGGCAAAGGTCGCACTCCCGCCACCGTCTAAAGCACCCGCCTCTACACAGCCTGCCGCATACATCATAGCCGCCATTTCTCGCAAAGTCGTCCCAACAGTATGGGATTGTCTTCCATCTACACATAGAGTCATCACCGTACCGTCGGATTTGATACCAATGGCATTTCTGGGTGCTAAGGTCTTATCCCCAAATCGTTGTACGATTCCATCCTTCACCAACCATTGTCTGCCGGATGCCGCATTTTCTACATCGTGGTAGGGTTCGTCATACCCCCGAATATCAAAGGTTCCGTCCTTTAAAATGGCGAAATATGCTTCCGGATCATCCACATCGGATCTCTGGATCAGATTTCCCTCCAGAATAATACAGCCTCTGGATTGATAGGTTTCCAGATTCGCCATATCGGTATTGGTCGCGAACAGGACGTTTTCCCCTGTGGCCGCAGTGTAGTCTGCCGCCTGAAGGGTGACTCGTTTTTTAGAAAAAGGCAAGTTCAGCGCCTTCGTCTTACGGGATGCCTCTGTACTGCCGGCAGTGTAATAACCGGGATAGTTGACCTTAAAGGTTACTTTGGCCGTAGGGGAAATGGTAGCCATAAAGGCATAGATCTGGTTATTCCCTTCCGTATCCGTCATAACGATCTGAGATTCCGTAACCCCGGCAGTGATGGTATAGTCCTTTTGAGACTTGACAACCTTATCTGCAGGAGTCGTAAGTACATAGGGCTTGTGTTCCTCTTGCGGCTCTGCAAAGGCCCCTGTACTTGAAAAAGACATAAGAGGCAAAAGCTGTACCGCCATTGCAATCAGAAGAACTACGGACATAATTTTCTTTCTCATATGTTTCACCTACCTCGTATCATATCGGCCAACGACCTCAGTCGTAATATTATCTATATCATACCATAATTTCCGGTATCTCACAACAAAAATCCACATTTCTGAACCAAAAATTTGCTCTTGACAAACAGCCCTCCATGTGGTATCTTAATTACACAATTAAACGATTGCTTAATCGTAATATTTAGGAGGTACTCTTATGAAAAAGACCTATAAAATCGAAGTAGACTGCGCCAACTGCGCCAATAAGATGGAACTTGCCGCATCAAAAGTCCCCGGTGTCCGCTCCGCTACCGTCAATTTCATGATGCAGAAAATGATCGTTGAGTTCGATGAAGCCGCCCAGCCCCAAGAGGTCATGGTCCAAGTCCGCAAGGCCTGTCAAAAGGTCGCTTCCGATTGCGAGGTGTTCCTGTAACCATGACCCGAAAGCAGAAGAAAGTCCTGATTCGGATCCTGCTGTCAGTCCTACTTACCGCTATGGTCACCCTTCTTCCCATAGAAGGTCTGCCTAAGTTTTTCCTATACCTGATCCCCTACGGTATCATCGGCTACGACATTCTGTGGAGTGCGGCAAAAGGGATCCGCAACGGTCAGGTACTTGACGAAAATTTCCTTATGGCCATTGCTACCATAGGGGCTTTGGTTTTAGGTCTGACCCGAACGGGAGATTATTTGGAAGCCGTGGCGGTTATGATCTTCTATCAGGTAGGAGAACTGTTCCAAAGCTATGCCGTAGGTAAAAGCCGCCGCAGTATCGCTTCCCTTATGGATCTGCGCCCTGACTATGCAAATATAGAACAAGATGGCACCATAGAAACCGTAGATCCGGAAGAAGTCCCCATAGGCACCGTGATCCTGATCCAACCGGGAGAACGGATCCCCATTGACGGCATTGTTGTAGCCGGAGAATCTACCTTGGATACCGCCGCCCTGACAGGGGAAAGCCGTCCCCGTAGCGTCCGTACCGGACAGGAAGCCCTCAGTGGCTGTATCAATCTCACCGGTGTGCTCCGTATTCGTACCACCAAGGAATTTGGGGAATCTACCGCCGCAAAGATCTTGGAGTTAGTAGAAAATGCCAGTTCTCGCAAGTCCCGTTCCGAGGAATTTATCTCTAAATTCGCACGATACTACACTCCTGCAGTGTGCATTGCCGCCCTGCTCCTGTGTCTGATCCCCCCTGTATTGGGATATATCCTTCCCGGCGTGACACCCCAATGGGGACAGTGGTTCTATCGGGCTCTTACTTTCTTAGTCATTAGCTGTCCCTGCGCACTGGTCATTAGTATTCCCCTGACCTTCTTTGCAGGTCTGGGTGGTGCAGGAAAGGCCGGAGTCCTGATCAAAGGCTCCAACTATTTAGAAGCCCTGTCCAAAGGGAAGATTCTTGTCATGGATAAGACCGGCACCCTGACAGAAGGTGTTTTCGCCGTTACCGGCATCTCCCCCGTAGGCATTTCGGAAGAAGCCCTTCTCCGCTATGCCGCCTACGGAGAATGCAGTTCCTCCCACCCCATCGGCAAAAGCATCCAAGCCGCCTATGGCAAGGACATTGACCGCCCTAAGGTCGGAGATGTCCAAGAATACAGCGGTAAAGGCATCAGTGCCACTGTAGATGGGCATAGAGTCCTCATCGGAAATGCCTCCCTCTTAAAAGCCCATGGCATTGCCTGTACCTCCGTAGATAAAGCTTACACTGTCGTCCACATAGCCATAGACGGAACCTACCGAGGCTATATTCTCATATCCGACAAGCTGAAATCAGGAAGCAAAGAAGCCCTCACCCGTGTCCGTAAGGAAGGCATTTCCCGTACAATACTCCTAAGCGGAGACCGAACGGCTGTTGTATCCAACGTTGCCAACACCCTTGGTATCACCGAAGCCTACGGAGAACTCCTGCCCCAAGACAAGGTGGCAAAGGTCGAAGCTCTTCTTGCAGAAAAATCCCCCAAGGACACCTTGATCTTTGTAGGAGACGGACTCAATGATGCTCCTGTTCTGGCTCTTGCAGATATCGGCGTTGCCATGGGAGCCATGGGCAGTGATGCCGCCATCGAAGCGGCAGATGTGGTTCTTATGGACGACGATCCACGAAAGCTGGCTATCGCCCTTTTCCATTCCCGGAAATGCATGAGGATCGTATACCAGAATATTATCCTCGCCCTTGGGATCAAGGGTCTGTGCCTACTCTTGGGGGTATTGGGAATCGCCAATATGTGGCTTGCCATTTTTGCCGATGTAGGCGTTATGGTCTTAGCCGTTCTGAATGCCGTCCGCGCCCTGTTCCCTCCGAAATAGTCCCAACCCCTATGACATACAAAGGAGAAATCTATGGATCACACCACCCTGCCCCATACTCATCATCAAGGTACAGAAGAGGCCTTGGCTCATCTGCCCTCTATCGGGGAGTTTTCCCAACTGGCAGATCTGTTTAAGCTACTGGGAGATCCCACCAGACTTCGTCTCTTCTGGCTTCTGTGCCACTGCGAAGAATGTGTCCTAAACCTTGCAACCATGATGGAAATGAGCAGCCCTGCCCTAAGTCACCATCTGCGGATTCTGAAAGCCAACGGTCTGATCGACAGTCGTCGTGACGGTAAGGAAGTTTATTATAAAGCCGCAGAGGACCCCCGTGCCCAAGCCCTCCACGAAAGCATGAAAGCCATGGCCCAACTCTCCTGTCCCAAAGGCTACTGTATTGCAAAATAATCTGTTTCTCATATCACCCGGTGAATTTATCCCATTCCCCGGGTGATATGTCATTGAAATCTAATTTCTTATGTGATATAATCAGTATATCACGCTGAACTCAAGGGGGCAAGGGATGAAAAGACTATACGAAAAAAGTGAGCTTTGGTTTGCCCTTCTGTGGATCATAGGGTATTGTGTGCTGGCCTCTGTAGGAGATGCCTTATCTGACCAAATAGGGACGGATAAAATCATGACTCTGCCCATTCTAATACTCCTTTCTTTTGTAGCCTTTCTCTTTCTTCGGAAGAATCGGATGCTGGAGCAATACGGATTCTGCAAATCCAAGGTGTCTATGTCAAGTTTGTTGTACTATATTCCCCTGTTTATTTTGCTTACAGCAAACCTTTGGTTCGGTGTGGAAATGAAGACTTCCGCCGGAGAAGCAGTATGTTATATTTTATCCATGCTCTGCGTGGGCTTTTTAGAGGAACTGATTTTCAGAGGCTTCCTGTTCCATGCCATGGCTAAGGATAGTCTCAAAGCTGCCATCATCGTTTCCAGTGTGACCTTTGGTATGGGGCATATTATCAATCTGGTCAACGGCTCCGGAGCAGAATTGCTCCCAAACCTTCTGCAAGTGGTATACGCAATGGCCGCAGGCTTTATGTTCGTCATGGTATACTATCGGAGTAAAAGTCTGCTCCCCTGCATCCTTACCCACGGTCTGTTTAACGCATTGAGCATATTTAGCAACGATGCTCTCTTAACTACGGAACAGAGCATCCTTTCCTGTATTCTGCTTTCTGTCATTTCCGGCGGATATGCCGCATATCTGGCATTTTCCCAAAAAGAAACATCTAAATCATAACCTTAACTGAGGAATATTATGGATCTGCAAACATTCTTCCGAGAAAATCCAAGAGTCGCCATTGCCTTTTCCGGTGGCGTAGATTCTGCCTATCTTCTATATATGGGAGCCAAATACGGACAGAACGTAAAAGCCTATTTTGTAAAATCCCAATTCCAGCCTCAATTTGAGTTAGACCACGCCGGAAAACTCTGTGAGGAACTGTCTGTAGATCTCACCGTTCTGACCTTGGATCAGCTTGCAGATCTCATGATCCGACAGAACGACCCCCTGCGGTGCTATTATTGCAAAAAGCGGATCTTCTCCGCCATTCGGGAAGCCGCCATAAAAGACGGCTATTCCATTCTCTGTGACGGAACCAATGCAGATGATCGGGAGGATGACCGCCCCGGCTTCCGCGCCCTACGGGAACTGGATGTTCGCTCTCCCTTGCGAGAATGCGGCATCACAAAAGCTGAACTTCGTCGTCTCAGCAAAGAAGCCGGTCTGTTTACTCACGACAAGGCCGCCTATGCCTGTCTTGCCACCCGAATCCCCACAGGGGAAGACATTACAGAAGAAGCGTTGCGCGTTACAGAAACTGCTGAAGGTATCCTGTACGATCTGGGCTTCCGTGATTTCCGCATCCGTTGCAGTCAGGGAGTAGCCCGTCTGCAAATCCGGAAAGAACAATTCCCCCTTTACGAAGAACAGAAAGAAAGGCTCCTTGCCAAACTGGCTCCCTTGTATCAAGAGCTATGGCAGGAACCGGAGGTTCGCTTATGAACGAAGTCAGAGATATTTTAACCGCTGTCCGTGACGGCAAAATGGATGTAGAAGAAGCCCTCCAAGAGCTGAAACTGCAACCGTTCCAAGATCTTGGCTATGCCAAGGTAGATACCCACCGCAAAGTCCGTCAAGGTACCGCAGAGGTGATCTACGGTGCCGGGAAGACTCCGGAGCAGATTTTGGGCATCTGCCAAAACATGATGGATAACGGTCAGAAAACCATTCTCATTACTCGTCTGTCCCAAGAAGCCGCTTCCTTCCTCCACGACCATATCCCCCTGACCTATTACGACCAAGCAAAAACCGGCATCGTAGGCACCATGCCTACTCCCTCCGGTCTTGGAAAGATCCTTGTGGTTACCGGTGGCACCAGTGATATTCCCGTTGCGGAAGAAGCCGCCCTCACCGCAGAGGTTCTGGGAAATGAGGTTGTCCGCCTCTATGACGTAGGGGTTGCAGGGATCCACAGGCTTCTGTCCCATATGGAGCAGATCATGTCTGCTTCCGTCATTATCGCTATTGCCGGTATGGAAGGAGCCCTTGCCAGTGTGGTAGGTGGTCTTGCAGATTGTCCCATTATTGCTGTGCCTACCAGCGTCGGCTACGGTGCGGCCTTCCAAGGCTTAGCCGCCCTTCTGTCCATGCTCAATTCCTGTGCCAGCGGTGTAGGGGTTGTGAACATTGACAACGGCTTCGGAGCCGGCTACTTGGCGGCTATGATCAACCACATGGAGGCAAGATCATGAGTATTTTATATTTGGATTGCTTTATGGGTGCAGCGGGCGATATGCTAAGTGCCGCCCTACTGGAACTTCTCCCTGACAAGGAAGCCTTTCTCGCAGAACTCAACAGCCTCGGTCTTCCCCACACAACCGTCACTGCAGAACCATCTGTAAAATGCGGCATTCGTGGTACCCATATGACCGTTAAGGTTCTTGATACAGAAGAAGACGAACACACCCATGACCACCACGACCACCACAGCCACGACCATCACCATCATAGTGGCATGGAGGAGATCACCCATTGGATCTCTCACTTGCAGATCCCGGAAAAAGTATGTCAGGACATTTTATCCGTCTATACCCTCCTTGCACAGTCAGAATCCCGTGTCCATGGTGTGCCTGTAGAGGAGATCCACTTCCACGAAGTTGGCACCTTAGACGCTTTGGCAGATATTACTGCCGTGTGCCTCCTGATCCATAAGCTGAAGCCCACTAAGATCCTTGCTTCTCCCATCCATGTTGGCAGTGGCACTGTCCGTTGTGCCCATGGGATCCTTCCCGTTCCCGCTCCCGCAACGGCACGGCTCTTAAAGGACATCCCCATTTATTCCGGTGAGATCAAAGGTGAACTGTGTACTCCCACAGGAGCCGCCCTCTTAAAGCACTTTGTATCGGACTTTGTCCCCATGCCCACCTTGACTCCCATAGCTGTTGGCTACGGTATGGGAAAGAAGGATTTCCCCATTGCCAACTGTGTCCGAGCCATATTGGGAAAGGAAAATGCACAAGACGAAGATGTTCTGGAACTATCTTGTAATTTAGACGACATGACTCCCGAGGATCTGGCCTTTGCCATGGACATTCTCTTGGAAAAGGGTGCTTTAGACGCATACACCACCAACATTGGCATGAAGAAATGCCGTCCCGGTGTTTTGCTGTCTGTCCTATGCAAGCCTTCTAAGCGAGAGGAAATGCTGTCCCTGCTCTTCGCCCACACAAGTACTTTAGGGATTCGAGAGCAAACTTTCCGCCGACGGACTTTAGACCGACAGATCTCCACCGTAAATTCGGAATTCGGCCCCATTCGCTGCAAAATCAGCAAAGGCTATGGCATAGAAAAACGGAAATACGAATCCGATGATCTGTGCCGTATTGCAAGGGAAACAGGTCTGTCCCTACAGGAGATCCGCAACCGCCTTCCCTAATATATCAACAGGGTCTGCCCCAATTTCTTGAGGCAGACCCTATTTTTATGCTTTTTTCTTAAGAACAACAGCGGTTCTTGCAGGCAGATACAGTTCCAAATACTCCTGCCCGTCAAAGACCTTTGTGGGATAGGTCATATGGCGGATCCGATCCCAGCCACCGTAAAGGCCATCGTCGGAACAAAGTTGTACCTCGTAATCGCCACCCTGAGGCACAGGGATCAGAACATTTTCCAGAGACAGATCAGAGGCAAAGTTAAAGGCAAAAATCAAGCCCTTTCGATGGAATACCAGAGTTTTTTCCGGTTCTTTATTCAGGAGCAGATCTCCCATCCGCTGATCAAAGAGCCGATTCTCCTTTACCAAACGGATCATATCTTTATCAAAAGCCTTGAGATAGCTGTATTTCAGTTGGGAATTATCTCCCAAACTCCACTGTCTGCGACAGTAATGAAAGCTCCAACAATTCCCCTCTCTGGGGAAATCGATCCATTCCGGATGCCCAAATTCGTTCCCCATAAAATTCAGATAGGCCTCTCCACCTGCGGAGATGGTAAAGAGACGGATCATTTTATGGAGAGCAATGGCACGATCGATCACAAGACCATGGCAGTCCTTATGCATATCGGAATACATAGCCGCATCTGCCAGACGGAAGATCATGGTCTTATCTCCTACCAGAGCCTGATCGTGGCTCTCTACATAGGCAACAGAGCCTTCCCCCGGTCTGCGGAGGCACATATCGCACCAAATCTTATAGATATTCCACTCTTGATCCTGCTGTTCTTTTACGGTGCGGATCCACAGATCCGGCAAGCCCATAGCCAGACGATAGTCAAATCCGATACCACCGTCGGAAATAGGCAGGCACATACCGGGCATACCGGACATATCCTCTGCAATGGTGAGAGCCTTGGGATTCACTTGACGGATCAGTTCGTTAGCAAGTTGGAGGTAAGTAATAGCCTCTACATGGGTATTGCCGGAGAAATACTTACAGTCATTGTCAAAACTGACCCCTAAGCCGTGGTCATGATACAGCATAGAAGTAATACCGTCAAAGCGGAAGCCGTCAAAGTGGGATTCCTCTAACCAGAATTTCAGATTACTCAGGAGGAAATGGAGAACTTCGGTCTTTCCGTAATTGAAGCACTTGGTACCCCATGCAGGGTGATCCCCCTTTGCTCCGGCATGGAAGAATTGCCATTCCGTTCCGTCAAAGCAGTTGATACCCTCGGCAGTGTTCTTTACCGCGTGGGAATGTACCAGATCCAGGAGAACACGGATCCCCATGTTATGAGCGGTATTGACCAGATATTTTAAGTCCTCGGGCTTTCCGAACCAGGAAGAAGCGGCATAGAAATTAGACACCTGATAGCCAAAGGAGCCGTAATAGGGATGCTCCATAACCGCCATAAGCTGAATGGTATTGTAGCCTGCCTCTTTGATACGGGGCAAGATCCAATCTGCAAACTCTCTATAAGTACCTACTTTCCCTTCTTCATGAGCCATACCAATGTGGGTCTCATAAATCAGGAGGGTATCCTCTGCCACAAAGCCTTTGTCCGTCCACGGGAAAGTTCTGTGATCGTCTACTACCTCACAGGTAAAGGCAAAGGTTTTAGGATCCTGTACCACCCGACGAGCGTAAAGAGGAATGTGCTCTGTACGGGTCAGGTTCGCATCTACAACAGTCTTGACCTTACAGCCTTCCCACAGGGCATTGTCCCCCTCTAAGATCAGCTCCCAGTTACCGTTTCCAATCTTCTTTAGGGGATGGGCGGTAGGATTCCAACCATTAAAGTCACCCATAAGATACAGTTGGAATGCCGCCGGCGCCCATTCTCTGTAAACCCACTTGCCATTCAAATGATGGATACCATAGTAATGATGGGCGTTTGCAAAATCATATAAAGTCTGCTCTCCGGACACCAAACGATCCTTGGTGTTCTTATAGAGCTCCATTCGATATGCAATATCTCCACGGTATGGAGCAAGCTGAGGATTGTATTCCAGGATCTTATAATCCATGACATAGCCTCCTAAAAAGCAAATCTCTGCTCAGAATATATCCTGTCTGAATCTGTTATGGATTTATTATACTTGAAAATACTCCGATTTTCAAGCCCCACATTTTCCCATACTGCAACCTTAAAATCACAGTTTGGAACACATGATTTTACTATCGTCTATTGGATGTTGTAGGATGTTATTAAAGCACTCTGAAAGCCACGGAAATAAAGGGTTTTTCGCAGATAACTCACCATTCCCTTTTATACAGTTTCACACTGTGTTGTCCCTGGTTTCGCAAATCATAATGGCAAACGCAAGGGAAACAAAAACTGATAACAAGATATGAGCGCATGTGGCAATCGGAATTCTGCGAAGCATCGTGTTGGAATATGTTTTATAATGCAGTAAGCGTGAAATGCAGGTAAGGTATCTTGGCCTGCATTTTACGCTTTCATTTTATATGGAGGTAAAAAAGAACATCGGAAAAAAGCGGTTTTCGTGCTCTGTCCGTAAGGGTCAAAACTAACAGCAACTTGCAATAGGCACTCCGATATGACACAATACGCCGGTACTCATAACTTTCCGACGCTATACAGTTGGTCAATATTGTCACGGATTTCAACTTTTCACCAATTTGTCGGGAAGTTGAAAATCCAAATATTTGTAAAAATATTGTGAACATATGTAGACTCCTATTGACAACTCAGTTTATTGCGAGTAAACTACAATTAGTTTATTGAGAATAAACTGAAAGGAGATTTTTTATGGCTGAGATCAAGATGGGCGTGGTGGAATCCCACTTTGCCGATATTATTTGGGCAAATGAGCCCCTGCATTCCAGAGAATTGGTGAAGCTCTGTGAGAAGGAATTAAATTGGAACCGCTCCACAACTTATACCGTGTTACGCAAGCTCTGCGAACGAGGAATATTTCAAAACAACGGAGGCATGGTTTCCTCCGTTCTGTCCAGAAACGACTTCTATGCTGTTCAGAGCGAACAGTTTGTTGACGAAGCCTTTGAGGGCTCTCTTCCTGCTTTCATTGCAGCGTTTACCCACAGGAAGGGTATTTCACAAGAGGAAGCTGCTCAGATCCGACGCATGATTGATGCAGCCGCAGGAAAGGTGTAAACAATGGATACATTATTCCTAAAAATCTTAAATATGAGTATCTCTGCTTTATGGCTGATACTTGCAGTCATTCTTCTGCGTTTGATTTTGAAGAAAGCGCCCAAGTGGATAAATGTGCTGCTTTGGGCGTTGGTGGCAGTGCGTTTACTTTGTCCGATTTCTTTTGAGAGCGCATTGAGCCTTGTGCCAAACGCAGAACCAATATCCCAAGAGATTTTTGTGGCAGAACCGCCTCAGAATCACGAAAGTCCTGTGCCTCATCCCATCGAAAACCCGAATCTGTCGGATACGCCGTCTGTATCCGTTGATGGGAGTAGCGAACAGATACAGTGGAAATTTGTATTTGCGACTTTTGGCTGGGCGTTTGGCGTAGTCGCAATGCTTGTATATGCGTCAATCAGCTACCTTCAGGTAAAGCGTAAAGTAAAAGCATCTCTCCATCTGTGGGACAACATTTGGATCTGCGATGATATACAGACACCATTTATCTTAGGCGTATTCATACCAAAAATCTACATCCCGTCCGGTGTAGATGAATCACAGATACCGCATATCATCGCCCATGAAAACGCCCACTTAAAGCGCCTTGACCATTGGTGGAAGCCCTTGGGCTTTGCCGTATTGGCAGTCCATTGGTTCAACCCCCTTGTTTGGGTTGCATACATCTTACTTTGTCGAGACATTGAGCTGGCCTGCGATGAAAAAGTCATTCGGAAAATGAACCAAAGTGAATCCATTGCCTACTCCGAAACATTGCTTTCTTGCAGCGTAAATAGAAGAATGGTCATGGTTTGCCCCATCGCTTTTGGTGAGGTCGGCGTAAAAGAAAGAGTGAAACGTGTGTTGCATTACAGGAAGCCTGCGTTTTGGCTCATTGTATCGGCAGTCATCGTCTGTATAGTTGTTGCAATCTGTTTTCTCACCAATCCTTCAAAGGATGAAAAAGATATACCCGAACCGTTTGATCATGTTAATATAGAAGAAACGGTAGAACCTACCGAAAGTACCCCATCAACAGCAGATCCCACAGAATCCGGCACTCAGGAAACAGAGGCGGAAGGATCGACGGAAGAACCCACAGAATCCGGCTCTCAGGAAACAGGGGCTCTCATAGGTCCTTCCGGCGAGAAACTGCGAACCTCGAAGTTGATCCGCATAGCACCAAAGGCCGGCTATCTGGAGTTTAGCTTTGACAACGCCCGTGCAGTGAATCATAGATCAGATGTGCAGGAAGAATATTTACTGCGTTCCGAATGCAGTCGCCTCTACTGGTATGATGCATCACAGTACAGTGCGGAGGATTTTCCCGGTGCAAAGGATGTGAGCATTTTCCAAGAAAAAACCTTATACGTGAGGTATGACTACCCGGACTGGACAGAGGAAGACGGCTATTTCGGAGACGGTGTCTACTTGATCTTGGTAGATGTAACAGCGACCAGTGTGGGAGCGGAAATGCATACCAATACCGATGATCACCCGGGAGGGGAATTTGACGATCCATATATTTTTGATGCAACTGCAGTCCCCGTTTTGACAGATATTTCCGGTACCTATTGGCTGAATGAAAATAGTCGATTATGGTATGAACAACCTGTATATTTTAGTCTTCTAAATCAACGGAGTGAGCGTCCTTTTGCATTTCGATTAGCTCCCGGAGAATCCATTACCTATACTTTGGGATTCCTTGTAACGGACTATGAGTTGGGTGGATATTTCTCGTTGCCTCACTTATGCTTTAACGATACAATGGGAAGCTTAGATGGGGCGTTCTATAAATTAGATATCGATTGGAGTGGAACCCGGTGATGCAAATGCTTCGTACCGTACGAAAGGAGATCTTACTTATATCTCTTGTTTTACAGAATGTATGATTCCACGAACCGGGACAAAAGAAATGAAAGCTCCTCAGGGATTGCTCCTGTTACGTGTAAATCATATGAAAGAAGCAATTGCAGTCTTTCCACAAAGATTGGAGGAAGATCACTATGCCGGGAATCAAATATTTCACCCGAATCATCAAGGGAATGCGTTTTGAAACCATGAATCATATGATGGATGTGGTAAAAGATAAATGGGGGCAGGGGAAGGCTCGAACCTTCCTGTCCATGATATGGTGTGCCACGAGGCACGGAGCCGGATACCACGATTATGTCATGTTCGGATTTGCAGATCTAACCGAAAAACAGAGAAAGACCTTCGTTACTCGTGTGCGTAATAAGAAGATCTGTGAGCAGATGAACGACTATACCTACGGGGAGGAATTCGATGACAAATTCCGTTTTAATCAGCGATTTGCTAAGTTCCTCCACAGAAAGACACTCAATGGAGAGTCTTGCACCCTAGAGGAATTCAAGGATTTTATCAGGGATCAAGATACCTTCTTTGCTAAGCCGAATCACGGCTCCCGCGGACAAGGTGTCACAAGGATCACGATCAAGGATTATCAGTCACCGGAAGAAATCCTCCAATTTGTACGGGATAGGAATATCACTGTATTGGAGCACACATTAAAGCAGCATCCGGATATGGCGAAGCCCCACCCGTTCTCCGTGAATACTCTACGAATCGCCACGGAAAGAGTTGGTGATACCGTTTATGTGCCCTACATCGCTGTGAGATTCGGCAGAGGTGGAAGTTGTTGTGACAATACCGGGCAGGGGGGCATGTCCTGTTGTGTAGACCGGGAGACAAAGACCGTGCGCCATCTTGCTATGGATGACTCCTTCAACACCTTTGCCTCCCATCCTGAAACCGGTGTCGTCTTTGATGGGTACCCGATCCCTATGTTAGATGAAGCGATTGCTATGGCAAAGGAAGCCGCCATGGTCATCCCTGAAATGCGACATATCGGCTGGGACATTGCCATCACTCCTACGGGGCCCGCAATTATCGAGGGAAATGAATACCCCAGCATGGACATGTGTCAGTTATTCTCTCATACCCCCAACAAAACAGGTCTTTGGCCTTTTTACGAGAAACTCATTGCCCAATCTAAATAGGACAGGGGACTGTTCTGTGTATTTCGGAGTTTTTTGTAAAATTAATGTCAGTTTTCTCATATTTTCTTGGATTTAATAAACTTTTTGCAGCAGGACAGAGATCCGATCCCTGTCCTGTAACAATTTCTATCACATATAGTTTAAAGGAGGTATGGGAGGTACCTATGAAAAAAGTAGTTGTTCTGTTTATGACCTTTTTGATATTGCTCTCCTTTAGCGGTTGTACCGAGAGAGTTGAGAACACGCCCCCTGACGGGAAAAACCCCGGGGGAAATATGATAGAAGGAACGGTAGAACCTACCGAAAGTACGCCATCAACAGCAGATGCGGAAGGATCGACGGCAGATCCCGCAGAATCCGGCTCTCAGGAAACAGAGGCTCTCATAGGTCCTTCCGGCGTAAAACTGCGAACTTCAGATAAGTTGATCTACTTAGCACCAAAGACCGGCCATCTGGAGTTTAGATTTGACAACGCCCGTGCAGTGAATCATAGATCAGATGTGCAGGAAGAATGTATAGATCCTCCTCGAGCCAGTCGCCGCTACTCCTATGATGCATCACAGTACAGTGCGGAAGATTTTCCCGGTGCAAAGGATGTGCTGCTCTTCGAAGGGAAAACCTGGAAGGTTAGATATGTTTATCCCAATTGGACAGAGGATGATGGATATTTCGGAGACGGTGTCTACTTGATCTTGGTAGATGTAACAGCGACCAATGTGGGAGCAGAAAATTATACCATAGCCGATCTCTATTCCGATGGTCGCCCAAGAGGGGAATATGACGATCCATATATTTTTCGGGCAGATGTCGTCCCTGTTTTGACAGATATTTCCGGCACCAAGTGGCTTGAAAAAGATCATCGATTATGGTATGAGAACCCTGCATATTTTAGTCTTATCAATCAACGTAGTGAACATCCTATGGCATTCCGACTGGCTCCGGGAGAATCTATTACCTATACCTTGGGCTTCCTTGTAACGGACCATGAGTTGGGTGGAGATTTCTCGTTGCCCCACTTATGCCTTAACGATTCCACAGGAGGTCTATATGGGGTGTTCTATAAATTAGATATCGATTGGAGTGGAACCAAATGATGCAAATGCTTCGTACTGTACTGATGGTACCTATGAAAAAAGTAGTTATTCTGTTTATGACCTTTTTGATATTACTCTCCTTTAGCGGTTGTACCGAGAGAGTTGAGAACACGCCCCCTGACGGGAAGACCCCCGGGGGAAATATGATAGAAGGAACGGTAGAACCTACCGAAAGTACGCCATC
>JAZOXB010000185.1:0-8199 GCA_045659585.1 Faecousia sp.
CACGGATTATAAAATGGGCTAAAGCCCATTATTTTAATTTGTGGCGTAGCCACACCGACATACGCGTAGCGTATATCATCTGCATAGCAGATATCATACCCGAAGGGTATATCATATCGAAGATATATCATTCGCTCCACCGGAGCGACAAACTGTGATTTGTCGTGGGATCGGCACTGAAATTTCAATGACAAACAAAGGACAAGGAGGGAATATACATGAGACATAGAATTTTGACATTCTTATTATGCATTGCGGTAATATTGATGTGTATTACGGTTTCTATCGGATTGCCTATTTATATTCGAGGGTTTTACTATTGCCAGATTGATAAATACGCCTTGACGGAAACCACAGGTTACGACAAAGAAACCATCAAAGAAGCCTATGATCGGGTGTTGGATTATCTTACTCTGCCCGGAAAAGAATTTGGTACGGGGGTATTTCCCCACAGTGAAGAAGGGGAGTCTCATTTTAGGGATTGCAAAAAACTGTTCGACCTGAACGGAATGGTGCTGATAGGATCCATAGTAGTTACATTGTTCTTGTACATCCTTGCTAAAATTGGGAAGTTCACTCCCGGCAGACCCTTTGGGCGGCATTTCACCCTAACCTGTGGCGTGGGGATGCTGGGGCTTTTTGGACTGATCGGAGGATTGGCGGCTCTGAATTTTGATAAGGCCTTTGTAGTATTCCACCGACTGTTCTTCCCGGGAAAAGAAAACTGGCTCTTCAATCCTCGGACCGATGGTATCATTCTGATATTACCCCAGGATTTCTTTATGGCTTGCGGGATCTTGATCGTGGGTAGTATTGTTCTTTTGGCTCTTGGTTTGATCTTTTACGGTGTTTGGGAAAAGCATAGAAAGGCGAAAACGGTTTCTGTTCCATAATTTGGTATGGTTACATCTTAATAAACAGTGAGTGGCGAGTTCCAAAATCGGAACTCGCCACTGTTTTGGGTTATTTGGGATCAGAGAATCGATTGTCTAAATATTAGAGATTGGGGATATAGGGGAGTTCATCCTCATCATATTCCCCACTGGTGGTGATGATATCAGACTGGGGGAAAACAATGACTTCGATCTCGGTATCAAGGAACAGTTCTTTCATAATAAATACCTCTGTTTCTTAGTAGTTTGGATGGGTGATTTAGGTATTGGGCGTGAAATAATTATTGGCTGCCCGATTGTACTGAATCAGGGCTGCAACAACGTTGCGAAGTTCTTCCGGATGGACGCCGGAAAGGTTCTTAAAGACAGATTGGCAGTAGGTCATGGGGCTGTAGCTAACTTCTGCGGAATTGGTTCCGTCATTGACAGTAATGGTGAAATATGCATCCAAATCGGGAGCGGAAATATTCTCCACATCTACATAGTGCAGACCGTTACGGGTCTTGATCTCCAAGGGCTGACCGTTGTAGGTGATGGTGAGATTCTCTACAGAGGGATCTACATTGAAGAAGTAGCGGAGGGTTGTTTCGGACTTCAGAAGCAGGGAAGTACCGGCAAGGATTACCAGATCTGTACCCTGAGGAGCAACGATGGGATAGCCACTGATTTCCAGATTGGTGTAGTCCACAGACTCCATGCCATCGTCAGCAAGACGGTCGGTGTGGTAGTCGAACTGGATCTGAGAAGCGGCACCGTAGCGGAGCATTGCATCCAGCAGATTCATGAGGGGTTCGTTGTCAGAGAGGTTTGCACGCTGGTTGTCAGCATAGGTCTTGACGGAATAGGTGTATTCTTCTGTAGAAGTACCGCAGTAGAAGAACTGAGCGGTGATGATATCGGTCATTTCCTTAGCGGCGACTTCGTAAGTGAAGACATAGGCGGTGTCGCCCTTAACGGTTCTTGTGAGGCAATCTGCAAGGGGAACAGTGACGGGATCCTGGCCTTCCTGGGTGAAGAGCATGTAGGCGTACTCGTCGTTCAGGACCTTATCGGACAGGCTCATATAGAAATTGACACCGATGTTGCCGTTGAGGCTGATGGAACAACTGGTGAGAACAGCGTCTGCTGTATCTTCGGCCATGGGAATGCCGCAAGAATCACAGAGGTTGTCCTGATCGTTGTCCTGGTGGGGGAGGGTTGCGCCTTCTTCATACTTGAAGAGCAGGAGTTCGCCGTAGTAGCTGCTCTTGCCAATGTTGGAGGTGTCGTATGCACGGAATGCGTTGATGGTGGAGGTTCTGTACACAATAGCACGGTCTCCGGAATAGATCTTGAAGCCGTTTTCAGTGTCCTCAAAGACCCAGGAGAAAGCCGCGGGGGTAGTGGAGAAGGAGGTGTTGCCGTTGTGCTTCAGATAATCGCCGTCTGCGATGAGAGCGTAACCATCGGTGGTCTGACGAGCGGTCCAAACGGGCAGGTTTTCGCCGGTAACCATGCCGTCGGCAACAGAAACGTCAACGGCTGCTATAGTTGAGGAAACGGTAGTGTCCAGTGCCTTATAGACACCGTCTACATTGGCAACGATGACGATCTTAATGGCGTCGAACATCTCATCTGCACTTTCCATTGCCACATAAATGCCACCGGGGGCATTGCAGCGCTCGCAGTAAGAAGCAGAAGTGCAGGTTGTTTCGGTCCAGCTATGACCCAATGCGGGATCGGTGGTTTCTTTATAGTTGGAACCACAGCGGGAGCACGCATAAGCAATGTAGCCGTCATCGGTACAGGTAGGTGCCTGATTTGCAGCGACCTGATAGTCGTGGCCGAGGAGCTCGGTATACTCATTGTGAGTAGCACCGCAAACAGTACAGGTATATGTGGTGTAACCAACGGCGGTACAGGAGGGAGAAGTGGTAACGCCTTCGTCCCATTCGTGGGGCAGGGTTTCCAGCTCCAGCAGGGTCTCTTCGCCGCAGAGCTCGCAGTAGTAACGACCGAGGCCGGGGACGGAGCAGGTAGACTCTTCCTCAACGGCGGTCAGCTTCCATTCATGACTGCAACCGTCAGCGGGAGTGGCTGTGGTATAAAGACGGAAATAGTAGGCGTCGGTTTCTGCTACGCCATAGGTAGTAAAGTTATTATTATAATATTCCAATGCCTGGTTAGCTACACCATTGTAGGTGGCATCGCAATTCATGATCTTGAAGATGCCGGGCTGTCCTTCTACGGGAACCAAATACCATGTACAGCAATCGTCCCAGTTGGAATAATACAGAGAGTTGCCGGAGGCACCGGCACTTAAAGTCAAGTATTCATAGATCTCAAGTGCGAAGGCGTCACCGCCCATATCATAGACAGTAAAAACAGCGGTGGTTTCACCGGTGATCAGGGTATCCCCATCCAGAGTGAAATCCGTGGAGGGAGCCAGCTTGTTGCCGGAGGCATTGACGGAAACGGCACAATTGCCTGCAACGGAATAGAGAACCACACGGTCGTTGTCAGACAGGCTGTCAGCCAGGGTCAGCTCTAAGCCGGGCGCCGTGAATTTGCACATAGAACAGAAACCGTCTACGAAGTTGTGGATTCCGGTTGCGGGGACATCCTCGGTGATATTGGATATCTCTCCTCCACATATGCCACAGTATTCGATGGTCTGTCTAATGCCGGATTGGGTGCAGGTAGGCTCACGGAGGTAATGGGCTTTGGTCTGTCCGAGCTCATGGGCTTCGGGATCATAGTCGTAGGTTTCCTCACCGTTATCACCGCAGTCGGGGCAGTTCCATTTCTTGTAGCCACCGGTGACACAGGTGGGAGCCATCTCGTCGATGACCATGTTGGGGTGCTGACATTCGGTGGGCTCAGTGGGCTCGGGGGTAGGCTCGGTGGGCTCAGTGGGCTCGGTGGGTTCTTCGGGAGAATCCTTTGCAACCTCTGCAAAGAGGTAAATGCCGTCATAGATAGTACCATTATAATAGCCACGGATGGCAGTAGTGGTAGTGGAGTTTTGGGAAATGACATAATTCTTACTTCCACCGTAGTTGGAAGAAAGGGCAAAGCCGTCTCCATCCGGGTCGGCGACAACGACCCAACGTGTATCGGAATAAGAGGAGTTTAAAGCGAGTTTTCTGCTTGCAGTAGTGCTTGAATACCCTAAATATTGTGTGGATCCGTCGACGGTAAAGCTGACAGTAAAACCAATAGTATTATCGCCTTCAAGGGTGATGATCTGTGCATCTTCGGGAAGCTGATCGGCGGTAATCACATCATCTGTGGCGGTAATGGGTGTGTCTGAAACAGTCCAGTCGCCGCTAATTTTTGCGGTAGCGGTATAGATGTTGGGATATTCACCACTTCTAACGGCACCGATGATATAGTTGCCTTCCTTTACATCATCCAGAGTGATGACTTTGTAGGAAACAACATCGGGCTCAGATTCGCCGCAGATTTCGCAGACACCGTTAAGATAGCTGTGGCCGAGAGCCTCGACGGGCTCTTCCCAAGAATGGCCGCACTCACAGGTATAAGTTCTTACGCCGTCTTCTGTGCAGGTAGCGGAAGTGGTGATCTCAGAGGTTGCACTTGCGTGATCACAGGAGGGCTCTTCACTATCCTTGACGAGTTTATAAATTTGGAAAGATTTTTGTTTGCTGGAGGCTTTATAGCATACGAAACGAGGTGTAGAAGAATTGAACTGCAGTAAGCGAGATGTCAGGGATGCATTTGTAATGACTGCATTGCCGTTTTCATCGAAGGTTACGGTCCATGAAGTGTTGTCACCCTTGGTGTCGGAAAGATAAAGATTGTTGGAATCTTGGGCCTTTAAATAGCCAGAGGGGGATTTGAAAGCATAGGTGCCGTTTTTGGTGCCTTCTTCAACTTCCAAAACAAATTTGGCCTCAGGTGTAGTCTGATATTCATAAACTTGACCAATGTTGCCGGAAATTTTTTCCAGTTCTGCCTTAGAACTTTCGTATACGAAAATAACTTTATCACCGACAGCAATGGAGGTGGCTTTTTCGTAGGCGTCAGCCGCAAAGGCTACAGGGGGCAGGATGCTCAGGAGCATTGCTAAGAGGAGGGTAAATGCCAGGATGCGCTTGATTTTCTTTAGGAACATAAACTCACAACCTTTCCGAAGTGCCCCAATGGCTGACTGCTCAAAGGGTGTACTTCTCTTAATAAAGTTCATCTTTAATTATACAATGTTTTCTGCATTTTGCAATAGAAAAGTTAAAAAAACTGAAATATTTTAGGTACAAACGCTGAAATATTTCACAGCTCGTTTAGGAAGTAAAAAAACTTTGGAGTGATAAATTTTCGTTTGTCGGTTTGTTTTTTGCACAACCTACCCCATATGTTTGTAGGGGAGACCTGTGGTCTCCCGGTGCAGGAACTGGAAATTTGAACATTCTACCGTTGAAAATCACCGTTTTCTCGTCAAAACAGGCGGGCGACCACAGGTCGCCCCTACCGCGAGATACGATGATTTTTGTATCAAACAGAGCGATAAACTGTGATTTGATTACACCAACGGTGCCACTAGGGCGTAGCCCTATTCCAAATCCGTGGGGTCGCCGCACCAAAACTTTCAACTGCCAACTGCACCAACGATTCAATAAACTATCCTCTGCGAGAGGAACGTTTTTTTGTGGTAAATTACGTTGTACGGGTAACAGAGTGCCCACAGGAGAGAAAAAACCCCATGGAGCCGTAGCACCATGGGGGAAGATAGATTATTTTGCGGGCTTGAAGCTGTCCTTCAGGCTGACGGAGCGGTTGAAGATGGGCTTCTCGGCGGTGGAGTCCTTGTCGGGGCAGAAGTAGCCCAGACGCATGAACTGGAAGGCGGCGGGAGCCTTGGCATCGACCAAGCTTGCCTCTACCTTACAATCGGAGAGGATCTCCAGGGATTCGGGGTTCAGGCACTCTAAGAAGTCCTTAGCTGCACCGTCGGGATCGGGATCGGTGAATAGGTTAGAGTACAGACGAACCTCTGCATTAGCGGCAGTGTGAGCATCCAGCCAGTGGATGGTGGACTTGATCTTCCGTCCGTCGGCAGGATCGCCGCCACGGGAGTCGGGATCGTACTCACAGAGAACTTCCGTCAGGTTGCCGTTCTCGTCCTTGTTGAAGCCGGTGCACTTGACAACATAAGCACCCTTCAGGCGGACTTCGTTACCGGGGAAGAGGCGGAAGAACTTACCGACCTTTTCTTCCATAAAGTCGTCGGCTTCGATCCACAGATCGCGAGAGAAGGTGATCTGACGGGTGCCCATTTCGGGATAGTTGGGATGATTCTCAACTTCGAAAATCTCACTCTGTCCCTCGGGATAGTTGGTAACAGTGAGGCGGATGGGCTTGAGAACTGCCATAACACGGGCGGCGGTCTCGTTGAGATCTTCTCGCAGGCAGTGCTCTAAGAAGGCGTACTCTACAGTGGAAGCGGCCTTGGCAACGCCGATACGCTCGCAGAAATTACGGATGGACTTAGGAGTATAGCCTCTTCTCCGCAGACCGCAGAGGGTGGGCATACGGGGATCATCCCAGCCGTTGACACGACCGGTTTCTACCAGCAGACGGAGCTTCCGCTTAGACATAACGGTGTAGTTGATACCCAGACGGGCGAACTCGATCTGACGGGGCTTTGCAGGCAGGTCACAGTTGTCTACGACCCAGTTGTACAGGGGACGGTGTGCCTCGAATTCCAGAGAGCACAGGGAGTGGGTAATATGCTCCATAGCATCCTCGATGGGATGGGCGAAGTCATACATGGGGTAGATGCACCACTTGTCACCGGTGGTGTGATGGTGCATATGGTTGATACGATAGATGGCCGGGTCACGCATATTGAAATTGCCGGAAGCCAGATCGATCTTTGCGCGGAGGGTCATAGCGCCGTTGGGGAATTCACCTGCACGCATACGGCGGAACAGGTCGAGACTTTCCTCCATGGGACGGTCACGGTAGGGGCTGCGAGCGGGGGTGGTCAGATCGCCACGGTATTCACGCCTCTGCTCCGGGGTCGGCTCGCAGACATAGGCCAGACCCTTGCGGATCAGATCCTCTGCACATTCGTACATTTTATCAAAATATTGGGAAGCATAATAGAAACGATCGTCCCAGTCAAAGCCCAGCCAGTGGATGTCCTCTTTAATGGCCTCTACATACTCCACATCTTCCTTAGTGGGGTTGGTGTCGTCCATGCGGAGGTTACAGATACCGCCGAACTTTTCGGCAGTGCCGAAGTCAATGCACAGAGCCTTGCAGTGGCCGATATGGAGATAGCCGTTGGGCTCGGGAGGGAAACGGGTATGAACCGTCATGCCCTCATACTGACCGCCGGGGCCGATATCTTCTTCTACGAATGCTTCGATGAAATTCTTGATCTCTGCCATAGTATTTTCCTCTTTTCAAAAAAGTTCCACACTATTATATATCAAAATTCCCAAAACTGCAAGACAGTTTCCGTACAGAACAGAAAAAAATAAAAACATTTTGTGAAATTGAAAGTTTGTGCTTGTAAAAAAAGCATATTTATTATAGAATAGAGGCAGACCAAATTCAGATAAAGGAGTGGTAGACCATGAGTGAGCCGAAATATCGTCGCGTGCTTCTGAAAATCAGCGGTGAGGCACTGGCAGGAGAGAAACATCGTGGCTTGGACTTTGATGTGATCGGCAGTGTTTGCGATGTGGTTAAAAAATGCGTAGATGCAGGCGTTCAGGTAGGTATCGTCGTTGGTGGCGGTAACTTCTGGCGTGGCTTAAAGGACGGCGGAGACCGTATGGAGCGAACCCGTGCCGACCATATGGGTATGTTGGCAACGGTCATTAACTGTATGGCAGTGGCAGACAGCCTGGAACAGAGAGGGGTAGAGGTCAGAGTGCAGACCGCTATCGAAATGAGCCGTATTGCAGAGCCCTACATCCGCGGAAAGGCCATCCGCCATTTGGAAAAGGGCAGAGTCGTGATCTTCGGCTGCGGAACCGGCAATCCTTTCTTCTCCACCGACACAGGCGCTGTACTCCGTGCCGCAGAGATCAATGCAGATGCCATCCTGCTTGCTAAGAATGTTGACGGTGTCTATTCCGACGACCCTGCAAAGAACCCCGACGCTGTGAAGTATGACGAGATCACTTATGCCGAGGTTTTAGCAAAGCGTCTCATGGTCATGGACTCCACTGCAACGAGCCTGTCTATGGACAATCATATGCCTATTATTCTCTTCGCTCTGAAAGATCCGGAGAACATCTACCGTGTAGTCATGGGCGAAAAGATCGGAACAATTGTTAAGGAGGAACAATAA
>JAZOXB010000186.1:0-8198 GCA_045659585.1 Faecousia sp.
GGAACGAGTGAAGTACCCACCTGCGGTGGGCGTTAAGTAACCCACAATGGGTTGTGAAGCACCTACGGTGTGAAGTGACCTACTAAAGTAGGTCGTGAATGTGTGCCCTAAAGGGCAAAGATTGGAAAGATGGGCTTACGCCCATGCTTTTTTGACAATAAACAGGAATTTGAATATGAAATTCCAATGGGCGAAGCCCATATTTTTAATTCGAGCCCCTTGGGGCACACATCTACGCCAAAGGCACTTCGCGGCCACCTACGGTGGGGACTTCACGCGGTCAGCGCTTCACGCCAAAGGCACTTCACTCGCTCTCACAGAGCGATAAACGGGAATTTGAAAATCAGATCTCCATTTACAAAAGCAAAAAATCACAAAACGGTCTGCCACAGACCCTTCCATGGCAGACCGAGTTTATCTGAGGATGGAGTCGAACAACGACCGTTTCTCAGTTTAAGTATTACATATATTTTTTCAGCGTTTCGCTAACGGTAGCGGGGTCCTCGGAAACCAGAATGGTGAAATCGATATCACGATCGGAGCCGAACTTGTCACACCACTGAACAAAATCCTCTACATCTGCAGAAGTGCCGTTCTTCAGGAGCTTGTAGAAGCTCTCAATAAAAATGTGACTTACATCAAAATTGCCTGCATACAGTCCGCTGATAAAAGCCTTCAGAGAGGGCAGATCGCCCAGATTATATTCCTGATACTCGATGAGTCTGACGCGGCTGTCGATATCATAGCGGAGCTTGGTACCCAGCTCGATACAGACCATGCTACCGGTCTCAGACTTGATTGCTTCGTTGATGTCCTGAACGAGCTGTGCGGCCTTACCGGCACCCTTCAGGCCCATAATTAACTTAACCATAGGAAATTCCTCCTTTGTTCTCCGAGTTTCCTCGGGTTCCTGTTTCTATTCTATCAAGGATCGGTGAAAAAAGCAAGGGGTCGGAAAAAAAGTTACATTTTCCTTTTTCACTTGTGCTCCCTTGCCTTTCATAAACCTTTTCGTCTCGGGTCGGAGCCCGACGGGATCAGCTTTCGTATCCGGGCTTGCCCAGAAGCTTGAACATATTCCGCTTATAGTACTCTACACCGGGCTGATTGAAGGGATTGACTCCCAGCATATAGGCAGAAACGCCACAGCTCAGTTCGAAGAAGTAGAACAGTTCACCTACGGTATCGGCACAAATATCGTCAGCTGTGATGATGATGTTGGGAACACCACCGTCTACATGAGCCGCCAGAGTACCCTGGAAGGCCTGCTCGTCAACAAAGTCCAGATTCTTACCTGCCAAATAGTTCAGGCCGTCCAGATCCTTTGCATTCTCGCCAATGACCGCTCTCTTCTCGGGAGGAGCAAAACGGATGATGGTCTCAAAGATGTTCCGTTCGCCTTCCTGGATCATCTGACCCAGAGAATGGAGATCGGCGGTAAATTCTACGGTTGCAGGGAAAATGCCCTTGCCTTCCTTGCCTTCGCTCTCGCCGAAGAGCTGCTGCCACCAGCCTGCGAAGTAGCGGAAATTGGGCTCATAGCTGCCCAGAATCTCAATCTTCTTGCCCTTACGGTACAGAAGATTACGGATGGCGGCATACTGCCATACAGGGTTTTCGAAGCTGCGGATGTCCATCTCTTTGTGAGCTCTTGCAGCACCCAGCATTACATCTGTAGGCTTCATGCCGGCAACTGCCATAGGCAGGAGACCCACAGCAGTCAGAACGCTGTAACGACCGCCTACATCGGGAGGGATCACGAAGGTCTCGTAGCCTTCTTCCGTAGCCATCTGACGGAGAGCACCCTTAGCAGGGTCGGTGGTAACGAAAATACGATCCTTTGCACCGGCGCCATATTTGCGGTTCATCATATGTAAAAGTGCACGAGTGGCAATGGCGGGCTCTGTGGTGGTGCCGGACTTTGAAATAATATTGATGGAGAAATCCTTGCCCTCCAGAAGCTGGCACAGCTCATTCCATGCACGGGTAGACAGGTTGTTGCCTGCAAAGAAGATCTGAGGATTGCCTTCCTTCAGATTGTGGTAAGAGCCGTTGACCAACTCAATGGCGGCACGAGGTCCCAAATAGGAACCGCCGATTCCCACTACTACGAAAACCTGAGAGTTGGAGCGGATCCGCTCAGCGGCGGCCTGGATGCGACGCATTTCTTCTGTTTCTTCAAAGGTAGGCAGATTCAGCCATCCCAAAAAATCATTGCCGGGGCCCTTGCCTTCGGTCAGGAGCTGATGGGCGTTGAAAACCTCCTGCTCACAAGCCAACATATCAGAAAGAGAAAGGCTTCCCCATACATTGGAAATATCGACTTTGATCATATTTATAAACTCCTTTACTATGACTGTACAGTATTCCTCTTATATGTTACCGCAAAACAGAGGAAAACGCAATGGAAAATGAAAAAAATTTTTTGAACAGTAGAAAAATATCTCTTTTCCGTGTATAATAGAAGCATATTTACATAGGAGCGAACATCATGGCATATATTTACGGTATCGATCTCGGCGGAACCACAGTCAAATTAGGCCTGTTCCAAGGAGATACCTTAGTCGAAAAATTTGAAATCCCCACCAGAGTGGAACATCAAGGCCAAGCCATTCTTCCCGATATCGGGAAAGCGGTTCTGGATTCCATGGAGCGTAACAGCCTGACCCATGCTCAGGTAAAGGGCATCGGCATCGGTGTACCGGGTCCTGTGGATGCCCAAGGGGTGGTCAATTGTTGCACCAACCTGAATTGGGGCGTTTTCAACCTCCATGACAGCCTTTCCGCCCTAACGGGATTGCCGGTGGTAGGCGGAAACGATGCCAACTGTGCCGCTCTGGGAGAATATTATTGCTACGGCGGTGAGGGCAGTGTGATTTTTGTAACCCTGGGAACCGGCGTAGGCGGAGGGATCATTCTGGACGGAAAGCTCCTGAACGGTGCTCACGGCTCCGCCGGGGAGATCGGCCACATTACCGTCCCCGCAAAGGATAAGCTTCTCTGCACCTGTGGTAAAACAGGCTGTATCGAATGCTATGCTTCCGCCACAGGCATTTCTCATATGGCAAAGCTTCGTATGGGACAGGAGCTCACCTGCAAGGAGGTTTTCGATCTGGCAAAGGGAGGGGATCCCGAAGCCGAAGCCGTATTGGAAGAAGTCTTCGATCTTCTGGGTGAAGCCATTGCCTCTGCCTGCTGTGTCATTGACCCGGATCGGGTGATCTTAGGCGGCGGAGTGTCCAAAGCCGGAGAATACCTCCGTAAGGGTGTGGAAAAATATTTCAACATCCATAAATTCCATGCCTGTGAGGGAACGGAAGTCTGTCTGTCCCGTTTGGGCAATGATGCGGGAATGTACGGTGCTATGCACCTGATCCGTGGGAAAGGAGACTGAATCCCAATCATGACCGAAAAAGAGATCAACGCCATGTCCGCCTTAGCCCTGGCTCATATGGGTGATGCGGTTTTTGAATTGCAAGTCCGTACCATGCTCTGCACCGGAGGTATGTGCGTCAACGGCAATCTCCACCGAGAGACCGTTGCCCGAGTCTGCGCCCCTGCCCAAGCGGTTTTTGCAGATCGGATCCTTCCCCTTCTGACAGAAGGGGAGCAGGCCGTATATAAGCGCGGACGGAATGCCCATGTCCACGCCATCCCCAAGAATGCCACCGCCTCCCAGTACGGAAAGGCAACGGGGCTGGAAGCCCTCTTCGGCTGGCTCCATCTCATGGGTCGCCAAGAGCGGATCACAGAGCTGTTTCAAGCCGGACAGCAGGAAGAGGAATAAGCCTATGGCTTTTGATGCAGTATTTTTATCGGCGGTTCTGGAAGAACTCCGCCAAAAACTTTTGGGACTCCGTGTAGAGAAGATCCAGCAGCCCACTCGTGACACGGTGCTGTTCCAACTGAGAGGAAAGGAGCGGTTGCTCCTTTCTGCCAATGTTAATCGCCCCCGGATCCATCTGACCGGGGCAAGCTACGAAAATCCCCCTCAGCCTCCCATGTTCTGTATGCTTCTGCGGAAGCATCTGGCAGGCGGCAGGATCGCCGATCTCAGGCAACCCCCTGCAGAGCGTATGGTGGACATCGTACTGGATTGTACCGACGAAATGGGCATCCCCTGCCAAAAGCATCTGATCCTGGAGCTTATGGGCAGAAACTCCAACCTGATCCTTACGGGAGAGGATGGACGGATCATCGATTGCCTCCGCCGAGTAGACTTTGAAATGTCGGAACTGCGACAAGTTCTGCCCGGTCTCTTCTACCACGAGCCTCCCCGTCAGGGACGGAAAGATCCCCATGCTGTTTCCGACGAGCAGATCGCAGACCTGCTTCGGCAGGTAGACAGCCCCAAGAGACTGGATAAATGGCTCATTGACACCTTCGACGGATTCTCCCCCCTTGTGGCACGAGACCTGAGTTACGGCTTCTGCGGAGAAACCGACGGAGATATCCTCACCATGGATCGTGAGGCACTGGGATCTTATTTGGCTAAGGAATTCCGATTCCGCAATTATACCCCCTTCCTACTCCTGCAAGAGGGACAGCCCAAAGATTTTTCCTACCGTCCCATCAGACAGTACGAAGGCTATATACAAGGCGAAACCATGGAGAGCTTTTCTGCTCTTCTGGATGCTTTTTATACCAAAACCGAGCATTCCGACCGTATGCGACAGAAGACCCAGACCCTGCGAAAGACCGTTACCACCCTACGGGAGCGCACTCTGCGAAAGCTGGAACTGCAAAGGAAGGAATACGAATCCACCTTGGATCGGGAGCAACTTCGCCGGATGGGTGATATCGTCACTGCCAATCTCCACGCCATTGCCCGAGGGCAGACAAAGCTGGTAGCAGAGGACTTCTACCACGACATGGCAGAGATCGAGATCCCTCTGAAACCGGAGCTGTCCCCGCAACAGAACGCCGCCCGTTTCTATAAGGAATATACAAAGGCGAAAAATGCAGAAAAGATCCTCACAGAGCAAATGGAAAGGGCCGAGGTCGAAGCGGAATATCTGGCCGCTGTTTTGGATGAGCTGTCCCGTGTGGAAGGAGAAGCGGATCTGGCTGAGATCCGGGAGGAACTGGAACAGGGCGGTTATGTTCGTGCCGATCGCAAAAAACAAAAGGTCAAGCCCGGCAAACCCATGGAGTTCCTGTCCTCCGACGGATATAAGATCTATGTAGGACGGAACAACTGCCAGAATGACCAACTGAGCCTGAAAATGTCCCGAAAGGACGACCTTTGGCTCCATATTCAGAAATTCCACGGCACTCATGTGATCATTGCCTGTGCCGGTGTGACCCCTCCCGATGAGACGATTACCGAGGCCGCACAGCTCGCCGCCTGGTTCTCTCAGGCCAGAGAAGGACAGAATGTCCCCGTCGATGTGACCCCCGTCCGTTTCCTGAAAAAGCCAAAGGGAGCCAAGCCCGGCATGGTGGTCTATGACAAATATCGCACCGTTATCGTCACCCCCGACGAAACCTTAGTAGAAAGGCTGAAACAGAAGCTATGAGACAAAATCTGAGACAAAGCTCCCCCCGGGGAGCCCAAATTCCCAAGCCTTGGGTCAAATACGCTTCCTTGGGAGCAGTGATCCTGCTGATCATTGCCTGTTCTCTGTACGCATTCCGCTACATGAGTCTGGATCGGGAATTCCATCACAATATCAAGACCTTTGGAGAAGAGACTTATAAAGAGATCTTCTCCCTGCAAGACACCAAGAAAGCCGCACAGCCCATTATGGACTTTGCGGAAGAAGCCTTCTCCTTTGTGGGAACAGAGGCAGAGGCGGCTGACCGTTTCGGTCTTTTGGGTCGCTACAGCTGCACCGATCCCAAGGCTGTGGCAGAGGCTCACGGTCTGGACTATATCGTCTCCCTCATAGGAGAAGAAGAAGGCTATATCTGGGTAGCCTATTACAGAGCCGCTCTGGATCCCGGTGGGGAAGCCATCTCCGCTTCCGGCACCGAGAACCATCGGATCCTGTCCCGTTGGACCGTAGAACGCCACGGCCCCGATGTTTGGACCGTTACCGAGATCTGCGAGGGACCGTAACAGGTAGAGTTCCTTTGGACCGATCGAAACTGATTCACCTGTTTCGATCAGTCCTTTATGGAACCGTGCCACGCTCTGTCCTTTCTATCTTCCTCCCGTGTTAGCTTCAAATTGACCTTTGTCGCTCCAGCGGAACCATAAACTGCGATTTTCCACAGGCTTTTCTCTATACAGATAACAGGAGCATTTATGAAAAAATACAAACTAATTCCTTCTTGTGTGATCGTTCTACATTTGCTTTATTTTCTTACTTGCACAGTATTTGCAAATTCTTCGTGGGTTTGGATCTCCGAAACCAGACCCTATGATATTTTGCCTTGGGTAGCTATGGCCACGCTCCTCATCGAAACCACAAGCCTTATCATTTTTGCAAAAGCTACAAACGGCTTTAAAGCATTTACTTTTGTCACGATCGCAAATCTTCTTTCCTTTGCGGCACCGTATCTGGATAAATTTTTCCTTTATTCCGAGTTAGGTTTCTCTTTTGAGAAATATTTGGAGCATTGGCCCTCCTACACTGTAGGTCTATTGTTCTGCGTAGTCACGATTTTAGTGGAATTTCCTATTGTTTATTTTTCTTTGCGAAAAAACACCCCATCGAGAAAAAAGCTGATCCTTTCCATGGTAATCAGTAATATCGTCACTACGATTTTAGTGGCTGTTACAGAAAGAATTTTTTGTATCGGCAGTTGGTAAACTTCATATACTGCAAAAACTGCTTCTTATGATCCGTTTTGGAGCATAAGAAGCAGTTTTGTTGTAATTATTCGGCGGTTTCTGCCTTTTCCCGATGGTAGCCGGCGTAGATCAGCATAGCGGCTACAATGAAGAACAGAGCCATTAAGTAGGGCTCTTTCCACAAGACAGGGGACGGCTCTGTGTCCTGACTAACTTTTTTGTTTCCAAAACGACACAATTATCTAATTTGCGAGAATAACCCGAACTTTTAAAACCAAGACAGAGAACCGTCCCCTCGTGCTACTGTGTTACTTCAATGCTCTTCAATAGCTCCTACAATTAAATCTTTTCCATAGAATTTTATACAAATATACCCGCCATTTTGCATCGGATATTCACAAAAGCCTCCGTAGGATGTTACATGCATTTTTTCTGTAGTAGCGACTTTATATACATCAGCAAATGTTGACTCTCCTATAGTAATTGACTTAAAGTCTTCTATGTCATAATAGTCTTTTATATAAACTCCACTATATTCCTCCTCATTTGACATTGCCTCACAACCAGAAAGTAGGAATATGAGGATTAAACATAAAACTATGAAGAACTTCCATGCAAATGCTTTTTTCATCATCAGCCTCCCCGTTTTGACAAGACAGGGGACGGTTCGAGACCACTGTCCTGCGGGCTATGTTCTGCTATTAAACTCATCCGGGAGTTCCATTCCTAAATATTCATAAATGAGGGTTCGATTCCTCTGGTAGTTTGCTGCCAGAATTTCATTAACGAGAGCAATATCTCGTTCTTGCATTGCTACTTCTATTTCATGATTCTCATTTTCAAGTATTTGCTTTTGTTTCAGATAAGTATCCTCCTTATAGTAGCCTTGTGCATAGGTACGTTCAATGCCTTCCATACGCACCTGTCTAATCCCGCAAATCTGTGCAATAGCCTCCTCATATTTCCCTAAGAACGCATATACATACGGCATTTGGTTTATTCTTTGGGCATACCACGGGTAATCTATTGGATAGTTTTCTCGAAAATTAATCGGTACTTCAATCCCAGCGGCCTGTCGGTGATCAAACAGCATTTGCGCGATTTCCTTCCTCTTTTTTATATCCACATCATTTTTATGAAACAGCGTAATTTCTATAGCAGTTTTGCAATAGTCTTCGTAAGATGTCAATGAATCGAACAGAGGGTTCAAATAATTGCGAATCATGTCTACAACAGTTTCATCTGTCTCACTTTCACCGATACATTTGGATTTTAAATTCAGACATTTATGATCATGGGAAAAGCTGCCAAATTTGAAAATATACTCCATGGACATATCATAGTTCATTCCCATGCTTACGGATGGAGTGTCGTTTACTGCTTCAAAGATTCTTCCTATCAGCGGCATAATTTCATAATTGATTCTGAAACAACCGAAGCGAACCTTTTCTGCTTCTAC
>JAZOXB010000187.1:0-4118 GCA_045659585.1 Faecousia sp.
GCGGGGCCTTACACCACAGCGGGGCCTTCCACAACTGCGGGAGTCCCCACAACTACGGGAGTCTCCTCAACTGCGGGGGCTTCCTCAACTGCGAGGGCTTCCTCAACTGCGGGAGTCTCCTCAACTACGGGGGATTCCTCAGCTGCGGGGGCTTCCTCAACTACGGGTGCTTCCTCGACTGCGGGAGTTTCCACAACGACGGGAGTCTCTTCGACTACGGAAGTTTCCTTAAGTGCGGGAGCTGCCTTGGCTACGGGAGTCTGAGGAGTGGGATCCACGGTTTCGTTACCGGCATTTTCGGTACTGGGAGTGAAGCTGGCTTTAAATGCGGCATCCAATTCTGCGGCATCTACCATACGCAGGGGTTCTTCTTCTGCAATGGTATCCTCAACCTCTTCCACCACCGGCTCGGGATCTACGACCAGGGGAGGTACGATCAAACTGTCGGGGATCTGGTTCCGCTGGAGATAGTGGAGCAGAGCGGTCTTCAGTTGCTCGGGAGTGTTGTATCGATTTTCTACACGATAGGAACAAGCCTTGGTGATGATCCCTGCCAATTCATAATCGGCATAAATGGGAGTGGGAAGGGGCTTGCCACTCAGACGGAGCTTATCAGCCATGGCGGCATCGGTGTTCTCGTCTACAAAGGGAGCCTGATTGCCGTTATAGATCCGATAAAGAACCATGCCCAAAGAATACAGATCCAGGGTCAGGTTGGGGATGCCGGACAGATCAAAGAGCTCCGGGGGAGAGAAGGGGCCGATGTAGTCTTCGGAAATAGCCGCATACTCCAGATCCTGCAAAGAGACCAGACCAAGATCGCCCAACATAAACTTTCCGGAGGGAACCAGGAAAATGTTATCGGGTCTTAGGTTTGCAAACAAATATCCCGCATCACGGCAGGCGATAATAGCATCGCAGAGATCGAGACCCAGATTCACCGCACGCAAATGAGTCATACCATTGCGGCTGATCAATTCGTTCAGTGGCATCTGCAGTTCCTGCAGGATATAGATATCATAACCGATGCCATCGGTTTTCTGCACGATCTGATAATCCACGGGGCCTGCGAAGCATTCGGTCTCGGAAAGCTTTTTGCCTAATTCCAGTTCACGCTTGATATCTGTAACCAGTGCAGTGTAGTACGCAAGAACATCATGTTCATTTTCGTAAATACCGGACAGGATCAAAGCACGGACCTGAGCGTCGGATGCAGGGATGGAAATGTGCTTCAGGACGAAGCATTCTCCCGAGGCAGTGTGCCGTACAGAATACCAAGTTCGATCACGCTGGGTCATGACTGTTTTTTCTACGGTATATCCATCGAGAAGCGGCGAGACCATTAATAAATCGGACATCAAATACGCCTCCTTATACAAAATCAAATTCTCACTATTATATACTATGATATTTTTTGAAAAAAATCAAGTAAGATTCTTGTCATATTCAAAAGAAAATGTTATTATATGAAAAAAGAAAGGAGTTGAAAGGAACCAAAATCCTAAAAATGACCGGTAACGCGTAATTTGCTCTAAATATACCGATTTTAACCATTTGGTACTTGGAAAGGAGATTCCGAAATTTATGGAAGAAAAAGCTGTATGTTATTATTGTGCTACGATCTATCCTGCGGAGCAGGAGAAATGTCCCCTGTGCGGAAGCACAAAAAGATCCGAAGATTTTGTCATTCCCCAGCGGAGAGCACGGATCACCGAGGAGGAGAAAAAGCGCAGATCCAAGGGCGGTCTGTATGCCGCACAGAAAACTCCTGTCAAGAAAACGAGACAATCCTCCGAAAAGGCACAAAAGGGATCCTCTGTCGATCGTAAGAAATTATTGGTAGGTGCTCTGATCTTCCTGGCTCTGGCAGCAATCGTGCTGTTCTGGTTTATTGCGGATATGATAGGTTGGTTCCCGGGATTGGAAAACACCGTGGATCGAGAGACGGAGGCCGGTGTTTCGGTGAATGCGGGATGCACGGAGCTTCTGGCGGAGCCCACTCGGTTGACCTTTGAGACCGTGGGGAAGGAACTGGAGCTGACGATCAGTGTCAATCTTTCCTGCGAGGAGAAGCTGTACTGCACCAGCAACGATCCCGAGATTGCTTCTGTGGCTCAGAACGCAACCTCCGCAGAAGGTGATGAGCTGAAGAGCCTGACCTTTACCGTTACCTCTGTAGCAGAGGGAACCACAGTGATCACTGTCAGCTGTGGTAATCAGACCTTGGGGATCCCTGTAGCGGTTACCTCCTCCGAGATCGAAGGAGAGACAACAGAGCCTCTGAAGGATTTCGTTCCCGAACTGAACTGGCAGGATGTGGAATTTACCACTATGGAAGAATCCGTGACC
The DNA here is from genome assembly GCA_045659585.1 of Faecousia sp. Taxonomy (GTDB): domain Bacteria; phylum Bacillota; class Clostridia; order Oscillospirales; family Oscillospiraceae; genus JAZOXB01. Next base: position 2,350 of record JAZOXB010000187.1, read on the forward strand.
CTGAAGGTTGCAAATCTGCCCGAGAATGCCACGGTGATTTGGATGAGTGGCGACGAGGGTGTTGCAACGGTAGATGCACAGGGTGTTGTAAAGCCTGTGGCAACGGGTCAGACCATCATTACCTGTGATGTTAACGGCTTCACCGCACAGGTAACTGTCCGCTGTGATATTTCCGAGGCGGCTACCGGTGGCAATGACGAGGGAGCTCATCTTGAGAGCACGGATGTAACCGTGGATGTAGGGGACAAGTTCCCGCTGTATCTGTACAACTCTAAGAGCGAACATATCGATGATATTTCTTATGTAGTAGATAACGCGGCTATTTGCGAGGTTGTGGACAACTATGTCAGAGCCCTGTCCGAAGGCACTACCAAGATCCGCGTGATCTACGGTGATCAGGAATTTGTTTGTATTGTCCGTGTAGGCTAATATCTAAAAGTCACAGTATAGATCATTGCACCGTTGGGGCTGTGGGAGAAAGCTTCTGCAGCCCCTGATTTTTTAAGAATTGCATGACAGAAATATTTTGATAAGGAGTATTTTATGAAAAGAATGACTCGATGCTTAGGGATATTGCTGCTTGTATGCCTTTTGATAGGGATCCTACCAGTCATTGGGACAGGAAGCGCAGCACAGGTGGAAGGGGAAAAGCCTGCCACACGGGCAGCGTCGATCACATCCATTTCCGTTCCTGCCTATTCCGGAGGAACAGCGTCCTCCTGGATGACCTATGACGGCGGTGATGACATCAGCTATCATGACGGCGAGAACCGCTCCAAGATGCAGATCATCAAGGGTACCACTGCGACCCAGTTTAACAACTATTGCACCAAGCTGACAGATAACGGCTATACCAAGACATGGTCCCGTACTCTGGCGGCCCAGAGTGGGAGTAACCGTTATGCCAAGTTCCTTTCTCCTGACGGTACTTACAGCGTTTACACCTATTTTGTGCCCTTTAGCAGCCAAACCCGTATCATTGTAGATACTCATAAGGATACCGTAGAGGGATTCCAATATGACGGCAAGGGCAGTGAAGCCACTGAGGTGTATATGTACGGTCTGACCTATCCCGATAATGGATATGCCTATACCTCCACAGATCTGGGCATTCAGCGTCGTTTCCCCAATGGCTCTATGTTTGTGGTCAAGATGCCCGATAACAGCTTATTTGTCATTGACGGAGGCAACAAGCTCCAAATGAGCGAACGAGCTATGGCTGATCTTTATGCCTTCTGCAGAGAGATTACCGGCCTGCCGAAAGGACAGAAAATGATCATCAGCGGATGGCACATCAGCCACATTCATACGGATCACCTCGTTGGGTTCTCCCGCTTCCTTACCAAATACAGCCATGAGTTCGATCTGAAGAACATCATCTACAATACAGACCTTGTAGAGGCAGACTCTGCTCAGCAGATTTGCCTCAATCAGGTAGCAAAGTTGTTCCCCAATGCCCGTTACTACAAGCCCCACACAGGGGAACGGTTTACCATTGCGGGAGTTACCTTTGATGTACTCTATAGCATAGACGATTGGTACAAGCCCAACAGCAGTAACAAGCTGATCGTGAGAGATTCCGCCTGTCTCAATTACAGCAATGATAATAATGCCAGCATGGCTTTGCGTATGACCTTTGATGGGAAAACTGCGCTGTGGTTGGGCGATTTGGAAAAGGCAGATGCTGATCTTATGGGAATGTATCCCGCTGCTAATATCAAGAGTGATATTCTCCAGCTTCCTCACCATCTTTTGGATGATCATACCAC
>JAZOXB010000188.1:0-8197 GCA_045659585.1 Faecousia sp.
GGGAAACCATGGTGCTGTAGGGAACCATAGTGAGGGCGTCGGTGTTCACTCCGGCTGCAGCACTGTAGGTGCGGTAGGCAACTACAATATCCGTAATCTCTGTTTTTGCCCCATTGGTCAGAGCATAGGTGGGATCGCAAAGGGTCAAACTGTCCTTGGAGACAGATACCCCAAGGGTGTCATCTGTGAAGGAAACATTTGTCAGGGGAACTGTACGAGTGTTCAGCAGTTCGAAGCTGTATGCTATAGTATCACCGATGGCAACCATGGCGTGTTCTTCCAGTTCAACACCGAAGCCAGTTTTGCTGTCTACGCGACTTTCGGTGCCGTGCTTTTCCAGATACTGGCCCTTGGTGGTCAGAGCCTTGTCGTCTACGATCTTGATGTTAGTGGAGAACATCAGGTTGGCGTCGGGTGTAGCACGCTCGGTGTAGAACATATCGAAGGTATAGGTCTCACCATTTACCAGCTTGCTGCCGTCTTGGAATTCGAAGCTGTTCAGGTTGCAACGGCCGCTCTTGCTGGCGTGGGAGCTGCCGATGTCCAAAGCAATATCTCCGTTAATAAAGAAGTAGACATCGTCGTCACCATCAAATTCAAAGTACAGGTTCTGATCCTCGTAATATACGAAGCTGCCGGAGGCGTGCATGGAGAAATTATAGTTGGAATCATAGCCGTCGTAGCCCTCGATGACCACACGGTTAGAGCCCGGGTCCGTATCATAGAGGTTCTTCATAACCCCCGGCTCTTCAAAGCCAAAGCCGTCAATGGGCGCAAATTTGGGTTTGATTCCGGAGTTCGTGGTAATGTCTGTGTTAAAGGCATAACGGCCGCTATAGCCCATTTGCTTCCAGGAATCCAGGGTGTAGACCCCATTGTTGTTTCCGTAGAGACGGAGGGTATCCCGTTGGGTGACCACCTTATTGTAGCGGTTGTCTGCTTGGCTGATCAGAGTGGGATCTGCGGTGCCGGAGTCTGCAGAGTCATAGAATGTATCTGTTTCCGGAACGGGCTGCCACAAATAGGTCAGCAGATAGTAGGCCGCATCGTGGGCGGTCTCTACCTGAGACCAGGTCATGGGATTACCGTTTTTGCCTCCGATTTTCTCAAGGGTCTGATCCCAGGAGCCCAGAACAGCATTTTTGGCTGCCTCTGTGGTTGCCGCAGCATATGGCAGGTAGAGGGTTTCGTAAATCTGTTCATGCAAGGTACTGGGCAGGCCAGGAACAAAATAGGACACGGAATTGGATTTGTTGGATTCCTTCTTGCAGAGCAAGTGGGCCATAAAGATAATGGTTTGAGGATTATAAATCAGCTTGCCGTTTACCAAACTTTTTTCCGTCAGACCGGTTCTCATATTGGCAGCCTCACTGGAAATATTGACAGGTAGGACGACTTCACCGGGCAGATCCGGGAACCCGTTGAATTTTGTCCTAATGCTGGTTGCATAAGCCTTAGCGGCTTCATAATTCTTACTTCCCACATCATACTTCGCAGCCGCCTCGTCAAAAAGATCGGCATCAGATGCATCAACGCGGAAAGAGTAATTGGCGGTATTCTCAAACAAGTAGCCGTCACTGCGGAAGTCAATGATTTCTACCGGGATGTCGATGTAGTTTTTCCTGGTCAGCAGGGTGTTATAGGACTCTAACTCAAGAGCCAGCCGATCCATTTCCTCCTGAGGATAGACATAGGGATCTATCATGCCGGAGAAGGTATCGTAGATCCCAAAGGTCGCAATGCTCTCGTCCAAGCAGGTCAGGAAGTTTGCGTATTCCGCAGCAACATAGCTGTCGGGATTGTTCAAAAGGGTAGCTGCATTTCCAATGGCTGTCCGAAGGCCTACGGTAGACCAACGGTGGTACAGGGCAAAGTTGTCTCCCGGTGTATTCTGTTTTACCCAACCGAAGGAGGGTGTCGTGTCAGTCTTTACCGTCTTCAGGGCATACAAAACACTATTACTATTGGAGTAAAGCAGCTGTGTTGCATTCAGATCCTCTGTACGCTTGAAGAGAATGTGCTGGGAGCTTGAAATGGAAGTAAATTTATCTACTTTGACTTGGTTAACACTGGAGCCCAATTGTGTGGTTTGGTAGGTGATTCCGTCTGTGTCTCTCTGCGGACCGTTTGAAAACAGTAACACATGGCGCCCTACTTTCTGATTCGCTAAGAGGTCAGCAGCCAGAAAGGTAAAGTAAAGCTCGTTGGTCACTTCCGTTGTATCCAAACTGTTACCGTCTATGGGTACAGAGATCGTGGGAAGGGGGCCTACATTGTTCAGAACGCCCCAGCTTCCGTCCAGAACCATAGCGGTATTATCGTCCTGCAGGTAGGCAACATAGTATTGTCCCCGGAGACCGAAGATGGGGTCACCTTCGTCCGTGGTGGGGGCGAAGCATGTCAGGTCCACCCGGGCATTCTTTTCTCCCCCGGTGGAGGACAGGCTCTGTATTTGGGCTTTCAGATCTTGGGCACGCTGAGCGATCGTCTGTGCAGCCCGCGTTTCCGTTTGAACAGACTCCGTCTCGGACTCCATGGGAGCTGCCGAAGCCGGAAAACCGGATAGCAAAAACACCATACTCAGCAGAAGAGCGATCCCTCTCCTAAAAATGATATGTCTCATGAACTTCCTCCTAGAAAATAAATGTTCTAATAAATAGATATTATAGCAAACAGCCCAAAAAATGTCAACTCTTCGCAACTAATTCCGAAGATTTTCATTATTTTTTGCGATGTTTATGGAGTTATTTCCTTTTTTCTCACAATCTAAAACGCTCTATTTCCATGAACACAACCCTCAGAAGCAGGATGCTAACTCAAATTGAAGCGACCGCACACCTCCTTTGTATGATATTATAAAGAATGGCGCCTATCATAATTTAATAGGGTATTTGATTATGATTCAAGGGTCTATTGGGGAAGACTTGCTTCCACAATAGACCCTTTGGATCAAATAATCACTTTAGAACAACTTTCCGCTTTCAACTGTCAACTTGCAAAGTAAGCTTTTGCGCTGTCGGAGTAGGCAAAGAGGGCTTTGCACAGTTCTAAGAGGTTCCCTGTCTTGTTGTTGCCATAAGTGTCGGCAGCATACTGTAGAGTGCAGGAAACAGGGGTTTCGCCTTCGTAGATCTGCACGGACAGGACAGACCGCAGTTCTGCAGCTAAGAGGGTATCCAAAGTGAAGGCATAGAAGTTGTACTTGGAATTATACAATTCTCCGTTGGAAAGGGTCAGGGTCTTTTCCTTTCCGTGAACATCCTCATAGCTGACCTTAAGGATCAGATCCGAAACATCTCCTGTGTAGGTACCCATGGAGAAGATGAACTTGACTGTGACCTTGGATGCCAGATCCAGTGCCTTTCCTTCCCACTTCATGGGGGCATTTTCCAGATCATTCAGCACGGTGTTGGTGGTGTTGAATACAACAGCGTTCATATCACTGAGGAAGGTCTTTTGTTCCTCGGTCATATCGGCATCTGCAAGGTTGTCTGTACGGTAGTTCTTAAAGATCTGTGCCTTTGCACCGTAGCGGAGAAGGTTTGCGCACAGTTCTTTCAGACTGTGGGAGGCACCTGTCTTGGAAAGCTGAGCGTAGGCATATTGGGCAATGGAATATACATCGTCCTCGGTGTAGTAATGATTTGCGCCACGGACCATCCGCAGACGGGCAACGATCTTGTCGTTCATTTTCACGGCGGTGAGACCCTCTAAGGTAAAGTAGTAATACTCTCCCTTTTCCACAGGATCTATAGTGACAACCTTTGTACTGACTTTGTGGTTACCTTCATAAACAGGGATCTCGCACTCCAGGTAGAAAGTGTCATAGCCATCCAGATCCGCCTTCGGGATCACATAGTTCAGGGCGATGTCGCTTGCCAGGTTCAGGCTATGTCCAAGCTTTTTTCCTTCTGCCAAAACGGGAGTTTCCAGAACCGCTTTCAAGAAAGCGGCTGCAGCAGGCGCAGTGTTTCCATCTACCAAGAAGCGTACAGGCTCGGCAATCCCAATTGCCTTAGAAGCGGGTTTAACCTCCGGGTCTTTGATCCCATCTTCCATAGCGGTGTCGGGATGTGCCTTATAAGCTACCTTCACATCTGTCAGAGACAGTACATTTACGGGAGCAGTGGCAGGATCGCTAACGTTGTTGGCAGTCTTGGTGTTATTGAAGATCACCAGATAGACGGTGGTTGTTCCGTCTTGGGTCAGCTTCTTTATGTTGCTTGTTGTCAGGGCTCTGTAGAGGGCGGTAGAAGAACCTACGGTAAAGGTATCTCGGCTTTCTACCTCGTAGCCGTTTTCGCCATTAACCACAATACCTGCTTCCATGGCTACGGTGCTTCCTACAATGGTCTTGGCACCGATATCCAAGCTGGCAATATCCTGCAGGGTGTCTACCTCTATGCGGAAAGCAACTGCCTGATTGGGAGCCAAGTAGACCTCGTTCTTGGGACCTACCTTGTTATAGGTCTGGATATCCATGGTGGTATATTTGTCAATGAGCAAGTCGGAAACTTGCATATCTCCTCCGTTTTCCGTAGGAGCAGTGAAGCTGTTGTCCTTCAGATCAATAAAGACTGCACCCTTGGTCTCACCGGAAAGGTTGTCAAATTCCGTCTCGGTCAAGAGGATATTGCGGATCTCCTTAATGTAGTTGTAGGCTTCCCGGTCGGTTTCATAGGCGATTTGGGCGATCCGTTCCCCTTCGGGCAGAGTCTCCTGCTCTACGTTCATGGGATCGTAGATCCGCACTGCATCAAAGTAGAAGTCTGCACCACGGTCAAGAATCTCATAGTCGCTTTCCACCGCTTTATTGACCCACAGGGTCACAGTATACTCTCCGTAGGCCAATCCCTGAACGGACACGACGGGGATCTGGTACAGTTCCAACTCACCCTTATTGTTGACGGTCAAACGCTTTTCTACCACGCCTGTGGCCTTATTTTGTACCTCTACACGGATGGTCGCCTGCTCGAGACCTGTGCGGCTGATGATATCGAAGCCGGTACCCTTAAATTCAAAGGTTGCCTCCGTATAGTTGGCATTGGTTCCGTTGGCAAGCTTGACGCCGTTACCCTTAACGAAGGCACTGCTGCCGTTAGACAGATGGGTGTCGTTTTCGTAAGAGGAATCGTAGCCATAAACAGGCTCCGGAGCCATAGTTCCTACGCCTGCATAGACATAGTCCATGAGGATCTTGGCAGGTCCGTTATCGGCAGAAACCCCTTCAAATACCAGACGCAGTCTCTCGATGGCGGGGGCATTGTTAAAGGTGTCGTCCAATACTGCAGTCATGATCACATAGTCCTCCTCGGGATTCAGAGGCATCAAGGGAGCCAGTTTGAGGGGAGCGGAGGTGCAGAAGGCATTTAAGCCGGCAGGGACATACATGAGCTTGACTGCAAAATCCTCTCCAATGGTCAGATTCTCTGTCTTAAAGCGGACCTGTACAATGTTCTCCTCTGCAGGATGGTAATTCAGCTTCTGCATGTAGTAACGCCAGTAGATGAAGTTGAATGCTGCATTGGGATGAGTTTGGATGCCGATGGGACCTTGGATGCCATTTTTAATGGACAACTCCAGGTGGCCGGTGTTCGGTTGGGTAGTTACGCCGATTTCAGGGTATGTTATACTCTCCTCAGGAAGGGGCTTGGGGCAGAGTGGATCACTGGAATAGTCGATGCGCTCGTTGCCTGCGTAGTTCCAGCCGTAGATCCGACCGGTAAGGGAGGAGGGCACCGCAGGAGACTCCGACAGCCAGGTGTGGGTGTCGTAGTTCATGAAACCGTAGGTATCGCTGTCGTAGCGGAGACGGTCTGTGTTCCAATGACCGGAGCCACGGTCGCCGAAGCCGAAGTATAGGCTGGGTGCAGAGGGGTTGCCCTTGGTCAAGGGACCTACATATAGCCAGTCTAAAGTAATGGAGCAACCCTTGAGATTATCCACCTTGAATAACAGCTCATACAGATGATTTCCCAGACTCTTGTAGTTTTCACTTTCCATGAGAGGCACGGTGAAGATATGATACTTTCCATCGTTGACATAGTCCTCTGTCCGGTAGGTCTGTGTCCAGAGATTGATAGATACCTTCTTTCCTTCGCTGTTTTTAGGAAGTCTGGAATTTAGAGTAAGGTCAAAGGTTTCCGGCAAGGAAACATTGGACTCTGTTTTGTCGAATTTGACACGGAAACGGGCATAGTCCTGCTTTCCCGGTGTGAAGTTCAAAGTGTCGGTGGAAATATAGGGTCCTGCATCGCCTGCAGTGCCGGGGTATCTAAAGGTAATTGCGCCGTTAGTATTGGTAATTGTGCTACTTCCGGCGGCGCCACCGGGCTTCCAGCCGGTAGTTCCGATGACATCATAATTGATGCCGGAAGTTCCGTAGGCGGGCTCGGAGTATCGAACCTTGGCAGCATCATCGTTGGTAAAGTCAAAGAACAGATGATTTACTTTCTGTGTTACGGGATTCACATGCTGACTGACACGATCCAGCAGATGCTCTGGTCCGATGAAGATATAGTCTATGGTGAATTTGGCACCGGTGGTGGAACCGTCCTTCCCTAGGATATTATATACCACAGGATGGAGCCACTGGAGTTTCCCCTCCATTCTCCTGAAACTGGGGGCATCTAAGGGGAATGTGATGGTATGGAAGCCGGTGTCAATATAACTTTCGTCTATATCTGCTTTGCCACAGATTAGCCCCGTAGCGTACTCAATTCCTATGCCCAAGACTATTTTCTTGTTGGGTTCATCGGGTACTTTCTTTCCGTTCTCGATTTTGATGCGGATCTGACAGAAGTCATTATCTGTGGGGGTGTAGTTAATGGGAAGCAAGTAGGGATTGTTTTCGTCGGCAGGAGTTTTATTTGTTCCTGCATGAATAAAGCAGTAATTCTTGGTGCCTTTCTCGATTTTTGCATCGTCCACCCTATCCTCAAAGTAGATATAGCCGTTTTCGGGGTCATTTTCAAGACCTTTTAAGATCTGAACGGTACTACTACTATCGGCCGAGGAGGATACCCATGCGGATTTGTTATCCAGATCTCTGTAGGTCTTGCCGGAAGTATTCGCTCCGTAAACACTACTGCTGTAGCGGAGGTGATCGGCGTCGGTGTCGTCAAAGCCTACAAACAGATAGTTGCCGTATATATCGTTCTCCATGCCCATCTCGGGTCCGATATAGATGTAGTCGATGGTGATCTTTGCGTCAGGGTTTTTATCGTAGACCCCCGTATAACCTGCAATATACAGACGAACGATATCGATTTCATCGGACCGGGAAAAATAGGTGCCATCCAGAGGGATCTTTACGGTCATGTAGTCACCCTTGAGGACCTCTTCGTGGACAAGGGGCAACCGTACGCGACGATCATCCTTTGCTACGTCTCCCTCGTCATTCTCCTCCGCATCCTTGCTGTTAGAGAAGAACAGGGAAATGCTGCCTTCGTTTCCATAGGAATCGCAGTTCTCTACCCGGAAACGGATCTGGGCATAATATCCCTTTCCGGCATTCAGACGGAGGGCATTATCGCCAATGTCCCCACCGGAAATGATGGTCTGGATCCATGCACCCAGAGGCTTTCCATCTGCACCGGTATTCAAAATATTGGTCAATTCCATGGTGCCTGCGGCAGCGTTTAGGGTATGCTTGTTGTAATTGGAACTGCGTCCATGGTGGGAATACCATGCATCCGCTTTATCAAAGTCGTTCCCGCCATACTGAGGATTATCCCGATAGCGGCGTTCGTAGCCTTCGCCGTCGAAGTCTACAAAGAAGGCCTCTGCAGGAATGTACTCCGGATCAATATCTGTGTGGTAAACCGTACCGTTGAGCCGCTCGTAATCCTGATAGGGATCTTGGGCAGAGGTACCGTCTGTCTTGTTGGTTTTCCAGCCTTCTCCCGCGCCTACTTGTGTCAGGGTAAAGATATCGGGGGCGAAGTCTGTTTCGTAGTACATCACGTGGGCAGGGGTCAAACGGAGCTCCACCAGAATATAGCGGAATTCCTCGGTGCTTGTTTCGCCGTAGTAGAAGTCCTCTACCTCAACCACTCCATAGATGGTGTCGATCTGGGTCAGGAATTGGTTCGGTTCGTAAACAAGATTGTCCCCAACCAGACGATAGGTTCCCTGGGCAGCAGGTTTCTCTCCGCCGGTTTCTGTGCAGAAGAGATCGTCGGGGCGCTTCTTCAGA
>JAZOXB010000189.1:0-19732 GCA_045659585.1 Faecousia sp.
TTGCCATTGGGTGGCGGAGGCAGAGCAGGCACTTGCGGGCTGTCAATTTGACCGCCAAACCGTGGAAAAGGCTTTGGAACAGATTCCGGTTCGAGAAGAACTTCTGCAATTGCTTTGTGAAGATGCCCCATAATACCCGAATCATTTATATTGTAAAAAGCAGTTTCCGAAGTTGCGATGTTGCAATTTCGGAAACTGTTTTTCTATGATGTTACTTGCTATGGGCGAGGGGAGAAGGTAGAGCGAACATAGGCTGTAGCAGAATCGAGAATGGAGTCGGGGACACAGGATAGATAGTCTCGTTCCTGCAAGACAGCCTCTCCGTGAAATACACGGTAGGCGCCGGCGTCGGAGCCTAAGCCGATGAGACCGCCCTTTTGGGCAACAAAGGCTACATTTTCCTGTTGCCTGTGCAAAAGGGGGATCAGCACATCGTCGGGATAGCGACCGCATCCAATGAGATTGCCGATGGTTGATAGAGTGGGTACCCACAGGGTGTGGGTCTGGGCTATGCGGAGCAGAGTATTTTGGCTGAAAAATGCACCGTGCTCGATAGACTCTACTCCTGCATCCATGGCGGCATGGGCGGCAATATCCCCGTTGGTGTGAACCATGACCGCAAAGCCTTCACCGTGGGCAAGGTCTGCCAATTGGCAGATCTCTTCCGAGGACAGACCTGTTTCCGTGAGGGTGTTCGCTCTGGAAAAGTCAATGAGCCCCGAGATCATCAGCTTTACAAAGTCTGCATGTTTCTCGTGGAGCTCGTCCAGTAAACGACGATAGTCATCCATTGTATCGAAGCCTCGACCGATAAAACTGCCGTAATGCCCCTTTTTGTACATGGGGAACCCGGGACTGCGGTAGTCGATGCCGTATTCCTTGGCAAGTTCCCTTGCACGGAGGCTTACATCCCATGCATCCCCACCGTCTCGGAGGAAAGTGATACCTTTTGCGCGGTATTCCTCCAATCGGGAGCGAATGATAGCATCACAAGGACGCTGGCGATGGGTGTCAATGGCCTTGCGGAAATCCACCCCATCTAAGATCATATGTATATGTAAATCGTATTCCATACCAATGGCCTTTCTTTATAGATCTATATTGATTTCATATAGATCGTCGATGAGAATATAGTTCACACCGCGGGCTTGAGCAGAGGTCAGCATATGGGCATTGTCTTCCAAAACACTTTCCAAGGTACAATCCGAATCGTCCAAACGGTTTTCTATGACATTTGCGTATTTCTTGATGTCCGAAAAATGGGATCGGATGTAATTTTCACTCATAATGAGACAGTAGTGACGGATGTGTGGGAGATATTCCTCCGTAAAATCCTTTGCCCAATGGAAGGGAATGTAACATCCCTCAACGATCAAATTTTGCTTGTTTTCAATGGCTGTTTTGATCATTTCCCGAACAATAGGCCACAGATAGTCGGTGAGGGCTTCGTCATCCATAGGCGTGAGTTCCGTATTACCGCTACGGATCAACCCCATCTTCAGATGGTCTATGGATAAATAGGGATAGTGATACTTCTCAAGGAACCTTTGCGCAAGGTAAGTCTTTCCCACATGGGAAGGCCCGGTAATCAAAATAATCATACATTCCACCTATCCGATTTTGATTCTGTTTGCAGTATACTACAAGTGACCGGAAAAATCAATATTTACCACATGGAGGGCGTATATATTAGAGCGAAGAAGCACAAAAGGAACAGCTCCCCTGCAGAATGCAGGCAGAGCTGTTCCCTTTCTGTTTTCGGGATTCTTGCACCCGGGGGATTATACTTTATCCAGGAGCTGTTTGCCGGTTTTTCTCTTGTGCCATTCAATGATTTTTTCTCTGGTGTCGGACAGGTCGCTTATGATAGCAAGACAATCTATCGGGCTCCCGAGCCAGTCGCCGTTCTTGAGAAAATAGAATACTTTTCCTGCATGCTTAGCTTTGATTGCCATACCGGTAGTGGAATATGTTTTAATTTTTACGATACCTATAACATCGCCGGCGGCAACAAATGATCCATCGGGGAAATTGTGAAACCAATACCCGGCACGGTATTGGATTTCTTCGGGGCTGTAATAGAATTCTCGGGTGTGATCCTTTTCCAGGTTTGCTCGATAGCCTACGATATCGAGCACCTTCTTTGCATCCTTTAGCTTTTCTTCCACTTTTCTGAAATGTTGTTCTTTTAAGGAAAGAGTCAGCTTTAATTGTTGCAGTTCTTTTTCGTGAGCCAAGCGCTCTTTCTGCAGTTCTTCTTCATGGGATACAGACTGCTTGGCCAGCTTTTCCTCCATTTCGGCGATGAGCTCGTCTTTCTTCTGATCGGCTGTCATGCCGGCACTGTTAAAGCGGAACAGGAGACGGTAGCTGTCTATGTCCGCTTCCGGTAGTTCTTCCTGTTGGGGGATGGGAGAACATTGGAAATTGCAATCCTCGTCAACCGTCACTTCATAAGCATTGCCAAAGGCGGCGATCCGGTGTTGGGAGCCGGGGGAGACAGAGGTCTTTTTCAGCAGGAGCATAGGCAGGATGGCAGTGGCGTCCAGAACAGAGAGGGACTTTGCACCCCGGAATGCCATATACAGCTCGTGGATCTTTGCACTACTGAGACCAAAGCCCAGTAAGATCACCTTCAGTTCCAGATCCGAAAATGCATCAATGTTGAAATACTCGTTCACATATTGGACGAGGAGCTCCGTACTTTCTGCCCCTGTATACGCAAGGGAACTGTTTCCGTCAATGCTGACATATTCCGGTGCATCCAAGTCGCTGAAATTGAGAGCAGCCAGCTGTGTCTCCGAGGCGAGAACCAATAATTTATATTCCATATTTCTATAACCGTCCTATCGTAATGGGTGGGGCTTTTATTTGCACATAGACAGGATGTTCTTTAGAGCATCCTTGTCGGAAATTTGGGGGTTAATGATCTTCTCGATTCCTGTCAGGAAATCCATGGTCTGACCCAACTTGACATCGTCATGCTCGGTGCCGTTAATAAAGTTTGCAAGGCTGGTGATGTTGTTGGGATTTTCCTTAAATGCAGTGCCGATGGCACTCATTCTGGATTCGTTGAAAACTTCCGGATTGGTACCTGCCGCAATACAAATATCATCAATGGGGAATTCGCCGTATTTCTCTTTGATAACGCCCAGGGAGAGCTCAATGCCCTTTCTGTACTTCTCCTCGGGAGAGATCTTCGCAGACTTTTCGGGATCGGTTTCAAAGGACTCTACGGCTTTGACATATTCTTCATAAGAATTATAGTTTTCGGGATTGTAGCCGCTCTGAATTGCCTTGTCGCCCAAGGCATCTGTTTTAGTCTCGGGCTTAATGAGGCCGAGGGCTTTGCCCAAGGTGGTGAGAATGTTTCCAACGACTTTTAATCCGTCCAAGGCGAGTTTTGCTACGCCCAGAGCCTTGGCTATAGTTGTAACGGCAGAAATAATAAGTCCTAACATAATATACTCTCCTATCTTAAATAAATAATAATGTTACGGTTCTCGAGGATCTGATCCTCGCAGAAGTCCTCTTTGAATACGGTATTTAAGAAAAATTCGGTTATATAGGTGGTACGGATGTTTTGCTCCAGGGTGCTTGCGGCGGCTTTGCCGGAAACATTGTCCCGTCTCTGCACCAGCATTTCCAATACAGTGGAGGGCTCCAGAGAGTAGTTTCGCTGTACGGCTAAAATCTTCTTGTATAGGCGGTTGACATCCTCTTTTTTCATGCGTCCGTGGGCGATTTCTTTCGCTACGGCATCAAACAGGGGATATACACCGATGATTTCCAGATCCTTGTAGCAAGATCCGAGAGCGTGTTTCTTTTCGTGGAATCTCTTCTTGACCAGCCGATCATCGATCTGCTCCTCACTGGTGTTGCTTACGGGGGTAATGCGAACGTGGACGGGCTTATCCGTTTGCTCGGAGAATACGATTGCATGACCTACGGTCAGGGAGGATAAGTATTCCTTCTGCTTGCTATCCATGAGCATGGTGTCGCCTACGGCTTCCTTGTCGTCCTTTGCCAGTATCTTATGGATGATCTTTGTGTTGGTGTTTTTCAGAACTTCGGGGGCTAACTTGTTGGGGATCTGATCCACGATGATTAAGCCCTCACCATACTTTCTGACTTCAGCCAACAGATCGCTGAAGGTCTCGACAGCCGATTTCTTCGATCCGCTGTCGCCGTAATCGACTTTGGACAGCAATCTATGGGCTTCTTCTACCAAGGTTAAATGCTTGAATTCCGGATCTTTCTTGTGCTCGTCCTTTATGACCGCAGACAAACGGCTCAGAACAAAGCCCATAAACAGAGCCTTGTCCTCGGGAGATTTTAGCTCTTCCATTTCCAGGATCACATTGTTCCGGGCAATATAGCGGAAATCTGTGGAATGGGGGCAATTTAGGATATTTCCCTTTGAACCCACTGTCAAATTGGATAGACGGCTGACCAGAGAGCCTATGTAATTTGCCTGTAGTTCCGCACCGAACCGCTTTTCTTCAACGACCTTTGTCATCTCTTCCAAGAGATCGGAAAGGATCGGGAAGCTGTTCACATCGGGATTGAAGGCTCGCTCTTCGTAGATCTCGTTCTCATTTGTGCTAATGTTCCAGCCCTTCTTCTCGTAGCAACGGTAGATGGCTTCTTCCAACAGCTGTGGCATAGAAGCTTCCATGGGGAAGGCGGAGGTAAAGGTTGCCTTTACCATATCAATGTGGGCGGAGATGATCTCCCCTTCGATCAATTCAAAGGGATTGATGCGGAATGGAGCCACGGACTCGTTGCCCAGGGTAAAGACCACCAGATCATCATTATTGTTCAAAAGGGTACGGTATTCTGTCTTCGCCGGCTCGATAACCAGGAACGGCATATTCGCTTCGGACAACAGTCTGTGGCAGGTGGTGGTTTTACCGCTACCTGTGACACCTGCTACGAAGGTGTGCTTTGCCATACTCTTTTTGTCCAGATAAAAATGGATCTTATCCAGGCTACGGCCTTTTTGCACCGTGACACCTAAGTCAATGGCAGACTCCTTGCAACGGATGGTTTCGTTTAATCCGAATCCCACACTCTCTTTTAGAGCGAGACCGGGAACCTCTTTCTGAGGCAGACCTGCGATCAGAGCAACCTCGTCGGAGGTCAAATAGGTGCTGAGGGATACAAAATTGTCTGCATAGGGTCTGCCTAACAGCAACAGTGCATCATCCAAATAATTGCCCATGGGGACGGATCGGTTCTGGAAGGTGGATAAAATTTTGGAGGTCTCCGACTCTTCTAAGCCAAACAAGTGGGCATTCAGGGGGCTGTAGATGGAGTTGTCACCCTGGAACAGGGAAAGGATGCCAACCTTTAGCCGATTGGCATGAGCGGGTTCCTTCGCCATGTAGTAGACAGAGGTCTTAAACAGACCCTTGTTATAGCCGGACTTCAATCTGGGCATAAGATCCTCGTCGATGTACTTCATAATATCCTCGGCACATTTATTTGCCATTTCAAAAGTGACGGACTTGGAGGAACCGCGGTTTAGGCTGATGCCTTGGTTGGTTCCTTTCGATACATCGTGGCTGGTGCCCTGGCTGTTGCTTTCGTTACTGCCGGAACTGGAGTTGGTCGTCTCGGTCTGTCTTCCGCTGGAATGATTTGTTCCCTTGGTATAGCTGGCATTTTTGCCCTTAGACTCCGACTGGTTCTGCCCAAAGGAGATGCTGGAACTGTCATTTTCGGAATACTGGTAGGTCATTTTAGAGAATACGGACAAGCGGTTATACAGTTCGTAGGCGGCATCCATGGTTTCCAAAACTTCTCCACGGGCTACCGGTTCGCAAACGACGACAAGGCGCCATTCCAGACCGAGCATACTGTTGATCAGACGGTCAATTCCTTGGAAATCATATTCGTCCCCACTATCTTTTTTGTTTGCGGAAGGAATGCCGACGATCACACCGGCGTTTTTATACTTCTTGGTGATATCCTCGACCCAGCTCGTCAGGGAAGAGCCGCGGAGAGGCTCCAGAGTACTGCCGTTAAAGTTTCCTTCCAATGCATTAGCAACGATCTTTCCGTAATCGGCAGTAGACAATTTTTTGCCCAATAGGGTTTCGTTTTCTTTATGATTTTTAACAACACCGACGCAAAGATCGATCCCGTCAACAGAGCCTGTCAGCACATAAACAAAGTTAAATGCCTGGTTATCCATGGAGAGTAAAACATTTTCAAAAGCTTCTCTGCGGGGATAATCCTCCTCATAAGAGAGCTGCTTGATCCGGAAAAAGCACATTTCATTCACGAGCAATTTTCCGCCGGTGGGATAGACCCCGGTTTCGATTTCCCTGATAATAGGACTCTGATCGCTCTGCTTCAAGTTCATGAACAGATCCAAGATCTGATTGGATTGCGCAAGCGCCAATTCTTTTGAGTTTTCCATAAGTCCCTCCAAACCCTGCTGATATTGATATATAATGTGTACTGAACAACGCAATTGTCCTTGCAAGCCAAGGCTTTCAGGACTGTTTTTCGACGGTGGTTATTGTGCCATTGTGGCATAGAAACTGTATTTGCTTTATCCCACCGCCAACCATTGGAACTCGGTGTTAACCTTTTCCCCATGTTCGGAAACGGGTGCAGGACACACCTATGTCCGGAACCCCTTGTTTTTGCCCACTGGGGTTTGATTCGTTCCATATCCTTTCGTTTTTGAACATAGAACTTCGTCACTTTAGTACATATATTGTTAAGAAGTTCTACAGGTCGCAGCTCGGGACTTAAACTGTTCGACATATTGGAATTTGTCATTCTTCAATATTTCCTAAGTCGATTTCTAAAATCTCGGGCATGTTTTTATACAGAATTTTTAGGCAATCTTCAAATTCATGTAAGCACAAATTTGCAATAAAACCATTGTTATCGTGCATGAATTTATAGCCAACGAAATCTTTTACCTCAAGACTTAAAGGATAAATAGAGCCATCATATGTTTCGCTAATAAATTTATTTTTTGTTATCCAAGTTTCATCCGTGTTAAAGGATTTAGGATTAACGATATGTTTTTCGTCAACTTCTCGAAGTTCCTTTAATCGATGTTTCCAAGGAATAAAAATAACATATAAAGGAGTATTTAATGTTCGATGAGCATAAATCGTTTTTCTTTTCCACAAAAACTTTTTCTCATATGAATAGACTTCGTCGTGTAGCCGTTGATATTTACCTAACAGAATACCTTTTACAACTCTGCCGGCATCATAGAATTCTATTCCAACCATATTTGCAACTCCTTTCCACGATTTGTCCCTACAGTATCAGGCTTGCTGACCTGGAGTGGGAGCGCCCAAGCTCCTTTTACACAAGGGAGGCTTTGGTGCAGTGCATAACTGTTAGACAAATTCAAGTTTGTCTAACTGTATTATAGCAGAAAACCCTTCCAAATACAAGGGTCAGCCATGCTTCTCTAATGAAGTATCGGCGAAATATATTTTACTACAATGAATGAGCGTTGACATTATGCCGATAATGCGGTATATCATGGTCTCAAAGAATGGAACTGCGAAAAAGGCTATATCACAGACACCTGCCTTGCCACCCAAGACCGCTTCAATGCTTACTTGGATTATTTCAGAATTCCGTATTAAGGGAAAGTATCCTATATCAACGCAGCGTGGATTGTGTCTGAGAGGATCGTGTGGTATAATGCCTGCATAGGAGGGATGATCTATGGAACGGTACATTACTGGAGCGACGATTAAGGCGTTGCGGGAGAAGAACGGCATGACACAGGCACGGCTGGGGGAGATTTTGGGCGTTACAGACAAGGCGGTGTCCAAATGGGAGACGGCCAAGGGTTTGCCGGATATTACTTTGATCGAGCCCCTTGCCAAGGCACTGGGGGTTTCGGTGGCGGAACTGTTGTCGGGAGAGCCGATTACCAATCGGAATATTTCTGCCAATGTTCTGCGGTCAAAATTCTATGTTTGCCCCATTTGTGGCAACATTTTCAGAACTATGGGAGATGCCCTTATTAGCTGTTGCGGCATTGTCCTGCCACCTTTGGAGGCAGAAGAGCCCGATGAAGATCACCGTATTACCATCGAAAAGGTGGAGGACGAGCATTTCATCACCATCCACCACCCAATGACAAAGACCCATTTTATTTCCTTTGTTGCCTTTCTCACAACGGACAGAGTCCAATTCGTCAAACTCTATCCCGAAGGTAACGCCGAGACCCGTCTCAAACTTTACGGCCGTGGGTATCTCTACTTTTACTGCAATCACCATGGGCTTATGAGAGTCAAAATATGATTCTCGGTGGATGTGTTTTTCTATATCATAAAAAATGATAAATGGTGTATCCTTGTCTAAATCGGAAACTTTTTGGCTATGGGAGGCGTTCCATTGCTTCCAAAAATAAAAAATCAGCGTTGCCGTGCAGAATAAATCACTCTGCGCAGCAACGCGTTTTTTGCGGTAGAATATATGTATCGGCTATAGGAATGGGTTACATACAGAGAAACGGATGATGTTTCTCTGTTTACATATATCCGGAAATTGTAAGCCGATTTTTTACTACGCCTAAAACATTTTGGCACAATTTTTCTTTCGTCTCTTCCGGGGCATTGCCATAGTGCTCTTCTATAACCTGTCGCACAAATGCATCGCTCAATATGGTTTTTAGAGTGGATTTATACAGAGACATTTCCTTGGAGACAAAACGATCGGTTGCGGTTTCGTCATACAGATCGTCTGCATCCATTTCCAAAATGATGCGAGCCGTATCGTAGGAGGTCACAATGTTGGTAGGATGATCTACAATATGTATATCCTCTCCATCAAAGTAGAAACGGAATTCTGCAGGACGATTTCTTGCTGTGGGAATGGTTCCGCGAAGGAGTGCATTTTGTTTGCTTTTAATGGAGCTTAGAACTTCCGGATCCACATGATTCGGCAGAATAATATGCAGGTGGACTTGGGTAGGGGAAACTTTTATAGATCTCTCGGTTTCTCCGTCTCGGATGATGATTTCCTCATCGATATGCTCCAGAGTCCTGCAAATGAAATTGGTTGCATAGCCACAGGCACCTGAAGCGGCGGCACCGATTACGATTTGATTCAAATGTTCCTTTTCTGCTTCGATATGTGCATGGATGTCTCGACAGATCTGCGTGATATCGAGGGTATGGGGAGCCTTGTCGGCAGGGAGTGGGATCCGCTTTAAAGCAAGGGCTCCATGCTTTCCTTTCAGGTCGTCCGGCAGATGAACATCTGCATCCGCAACTAAAATGGTTCGATTTAAGCCGATCGCCATAGCGCACAAACCGATTTCGAATAATACATTATCTCGCATGGTTTTTACAGTTTCGGAATGCTCTCCGCGGGAGATATATGTAGTATCATGGCCCTCACAGATCAAAACCCCAAAGTCAAAGGTAGGGATCTTTTTGATCAGCATGGGAAGCAGGGCGATATTGTTGCTGTCCTTGGCATTGGAGAACAATGCATGCCAATCGACGCAGTTATAGCCCATTGTGTTCAGGGCGTTTTTAATGCTGCCGGTGATTCCGCATTGTGCGGAAAGACCCGAAGAGAAAATCACAATATTTGTTTTCATCGGTTTCTCCTTATGTGTTTGATCCATCCGACATAGCCCAACCGTTGTACAGCAGAAGATGACCCCGGGTATTCTGTGTAAATGAAAGGCTACGGAGAGAGTTCCTTACTTGCCCTTTTTAGGCTTGTCTGTGGGAACGGGAATAATCGCAGATTGCACCTTGTGGCATTTCGGGCATATCATACCAAAGTTGCCGGTGCTTAGGTTGTATATGTAGCGACGATCGCAATGTTCACACTTGCGGAACTTCATACGAATGCTCATTAGCCGATCCTGCACACTATGGCAGCCGTGCTTAACTTCGGAATAATAGTAAAGCTCTTGCACCGATCATGACCTCTGTAAGGGCAAAGGGCTCTTTGCTGCTTAGGAATTCATCCATGTACAGACGATAGCATTTGTCTTGGTGGGAATACTGCAGTTCGGTATTTCCTACAAGGTCTCGATGATCTGCAAGAAATGCTTTTAGATCGTTGATGTTTCTTGTGATGCTTTTGGTAGAGACCTCGTACTCATTTGCAAGTGTTTGTATCGAAATATCCTCTCCGCGCAAGCCACGGAAAAAGATTTCTAAAATTCGATCCTGCTTCGTATTTTTCATACCTCTGTCCTCCTATTTGGTTTGATCCATTATAGGAGGAGTGGGGGACATACGGTTGTCTTATAAAAATTTTCGGCGAGAATGAAAAAATAATATTTGATAAGATGGATTTTCTTCTGATTTTAAACAGTGATGTTAGTCAGTTTCGCACATAATACTATAGAAATTATATCACAAAATTTGTCAAAATGCAACAAAGAAGTAATGCCTCCATTCTATGAGTTTTCTCTATATTAATGTCTGCTGAACAAGTCGCTGTTGCGACTTGTCCCCACGGTATTGCTGTGGGGATCTGCAAAAATGGCTATTCCAGGCCATTTTTGCAGAATGCAGGCATTATATAAGAGCTTGATGTTGTAATCCTTCTTCTTGGTAAGCACATGCCGGATGCGGAGGAGGGACACTATGCACAATTATGGGAAGCCGTAAAAAAGTAAAAAGCATTGCTGTGTAGAAGAAACCTTCTGTACAGCAACGCTTATTTTAGCCGCGGTGACAAATCGGTACCTTCCAAACAAAATGCGTGATGTTCTGTTCGGGCAGTATAAATTTCTTTTTATAACAAATACTAACACTGCGATTTGAAAATAAAGGAGATTTATATATGAAAGCAACGGGCATTGTTCGCCGTATCGACGACCTCGGAAGAGTGGTGATCCCTAAGGAGATCCGTCGCACCTTGCGGATCCGTGAGGGCGATCCTCTGGAAATTTTTACCGAAAAGGACGGAGAGGTTATTTTTAAGAAATACTCTCCTATGGGAGATCTGCAGGATTTTGCGGCACAGCTGTGCGATTCTATTGGAAAAAATACCGGCCATATTGCAGCGGTAGCGGATCGAGACAGCATTATTGCTGTTGCCGGAGCGCCTAAGAGGGAACTGTTGGAGAAACGGAATTCTCCGGAGCTGGAACAGCTCATGGAACAACGGAAGAATTACCGCTATCGCAGTGGCGAAGCACGCCTGCGCCCTGCGGAGGCAGTGGATCGATATCATCTTGGGGTGGCGGCACCCATTATCGCAGAGGGGGATCTTATGGGCTGTGTGATGCTACTTCTGAACGAGAACGACAATGAGCCGACCGAATCCGAGCAGAAGTTAGCTCAGACCGTGGCAGGATTTTTAGGGAAGCAGATGGAAAATTGAAAAAACACACCACCATACCCAATTACCATAGCAAGGTCCGGGTATGGTGGTGTGTTTTTATACAGACGATCAAAGATCTCGTAGATATTCCTCAACGGGAAATGGATCTAAGTGAGAATCTTTTCGCAGATACAAGGGGTGATGGGGATGTCCTTTTGATTTGGATCTGGCTCCGGCAGTGAACCAGTTTGCATTATACTCCTTGCCGATGGTGATCATGTCCATAACACAGGAACGCAGGTAATCACGCTTTTCGATAATGGTTCCCCATGCGGCCCAAATCGCGGGAGCACCTTCGGAAAGGGAGAGAATGTAGGCAAATGCTTTCATATTCTCGGTATGCAAAGCGGGGTTCATATCTTTTTCCATATCGTCCGGACGGGTTGCACGCTGGGCATAGACATTGAACATGATAAAACTGTCAAAGCCATTTCCAAGGGCAATGCGCTCCACACTTTTCAGAGTGTTATCCAGGGCGTCCGGAGCGGCGGTTGAGGGATTGATGCCAATGCAAATCAGTGGCTTCTTACCTCGCGTTCCCAGCACATAACGGTATTCGGAATAAAAGTCCGGTATATAGAGCCATTTGTTGCGATCATATAGATCTGTGGCAGACGGCTCCATTGCCTCAGCAAAGGTAAGGACAGGAATATTTTTTGTGTCTGCAGATGGAATGTGCATGATGGAACTCCCTACTGTATGATGGGTGAAATGGGGTAGAATGGAGAATGACAATTACTCTGCGATAATAGAAGGAATGTGATCTAAGAGGAATTTTTGAGCATTGATATCGTAGAAAATTCCCAGGTATTCACTTCCCTTATATTCACACATTTGGGCACTGATGCCTAAGGCTTTGCCCTCGGGGGAGGGAATACGGCGATTTCTGCCATCCGGTAAGGTTTCTTGGGCAAGAAAGCCTTTTTTCAGCAACCAGTTTGTCAGCTTCACAGGGCTGAGTTTCTTCATGCCTTCGTAATTGGTGGTACGTAAGATCCGATCCACAAAATCTGCAATCCGGAGGGGCTCTCCGGTCAACTGTACCTGAGCAAGCTGTTCCGGTGTGATGGTAAAAGCCGGCTTTTCGGCAGGAGTGATCTGACCACCGTTTTGAATGACCTTATCCAGAATCCCGGAAATATACTGGAAACAGCGAGATAACCGGGGATTATTCAGACTATCCCCGGGAGGGACAGGCTGATCTGTAATGGGATCAATACCTTGGGTCAGCTTGTCCAAATACATCTTTGCACGCTGCATGGTTTCCAATTCGGTCATGAGAAAGAGCTCCTTTGTATGATATAGTTCGCTATGGTGTATGAGTAGGGGTTATATCTATGACTACGACTTCCGGGCAGTTCCAAAAGCGGGGGACAGGATCGGTACCGCCCAAGCCGGTGGTGACGATGAGGTGTTTGTTGTCTGTTTCAAAATGGCCGCTACACTCGCCTGGGAACCAACCCTGATCCGGGGCATAGAGTCCCCCCACCAATGGGAGAACTACCTGCCCACCATGAGTATGGCCGGAAAGTACGCAGTCTACGTCCCAATACTCAAGACCTCCATTGATCAGCCAACACACAGGCATGTGGGACATTAAGAAAGTAAAGTGAGGGGACTCTTGAAACGCAAACAGAAAATTGCTCTCGTTTTTCCGGGCTTCCATATATTTGTCCGGCAAGCAATATCCGTAAATACCGCCAAGGCGGACGGTTTGTCCTTTTACCACAATGTCTTCGTAGGTGAAATCCAATACCTTTGCTCCGGCTCCTTCGAAAGCAGCCTTCAGATCAATGCCATAATTCCTTTCGTGGGCATCATCGTGGTTGCCTATGGACACATAGACCGGGGCAATGGAAGTCAAACTGCGTAGAGTGGATAAAGTGTGGTCGCGGTTATTGTGATGCATATCTACCAAATCTCCAACAACCAAGATCAGATCGGGATTTTGTTCTGCAACCAAATCAGAAAAATCCTCACCCAAATTCGCGTTATGCAGATCGGAAATTTGAACAATCCGCAAAGGGGCAGAGATCTCGTCTGTGGTGACCCGGTATTTTGTCAGCTTTATACTCCACTTAGGAATGCAAAAGCCTAAAATTAGCCAGATAGCGAAGAGTGCAGAGAAACATAATAGAGTGTATTTAAGTTGTTTTTTCATAGAAGTATGGATGATTATAGGGTCAGAAAATATTCTACAAACTCCCGGACGGCACCGCGGCCGCCGTTGTGTTTGCAGACATACTTTGCAGATCTCAAAACTTCCGGGACAGCATCAGCAGGGCATGCGGAAAGACCGCAGTATGCCATAGCGTCTAAATCGTTTAGGTCATCGCCAATATAGGCAATTTGATCGGGGGTAGCATCGTACTTTGCGGCAACAGCTGCAAGGACTGCCAGCTTGTCGGAGACTCCTTGGTACAGCTCCGTGATTTTCAGTTCTTTGGCACGAGTAGCTACGATTTGGGAGCTACGGCCGGTGATGATTACGGGGATAATGTTGTGAGCAGGGAGCATATGGTAGATGGCATAGCCGTCCTTTACATCGAAGGCTTTCATCATCTCACCGGCGGCACCGATATAGATATGACCGTCGGTCATGGTGCCGTCTACATCCATTACGAATAATTTGATACTCATTGTACGATACCTGCCTTAATAATATCTTGCAGTAGAATGGAACCGACTACACAGCCGGATTCATCCAGTACGGGCATTGAGGTAATGTGCAGATCGTTCATTCGCTGGAGGGCGTTAACTGCAGGCTCACGAATGTCGATCCACTTGGGGGTATGGGTCATAACGCTGTCGATGCTCTGGTTGTAGACATCCAACCCCTTTTCCAGCATGCGGCGGAGGTCTCCGTCAGTGATGATGCCTACAAGCTTCTGCTCGCTATCTACCACTGTGACCATGCTCAGACCCTTGGCACTCATTTCCACAATGGCGTTACGGAGCGTGTTACCGGAGAGAACAGTTGCATTCTCACTGCCTGTGTGCATGAGATCCCGTACCTTGGTCAGGAGCTTTTTACCCAAAGCGCCGGCAGGGTGGTGGAAACCGAAATCTTCCTTAGTGTAGTTTTTAGCACGGGAGACGACCAACGCCAGTGCATCACCCAAAACCAAAAGGGCGGTAGTGCTGGAGGTGGGAGCTAAGTGCATATAACAGGCTTCCTCAAAGGGAGGGAAGAAGAAATGGTGCTGACACTCTCTTGCCAAGGTAGATTTGGGCTTGCCGGTAATGGCGACGGTGGTGCAACCGATCTCTTGTAGAACAGGCATGAGTCGGGTGACTTCTTCACTTTCTCCGCTATAGCTCATAAGGATAACAACATCCTTTTTCTCCACCATGCCTAGATCGCCGTGCATGGCTTCTCCGGGATGCATGAAGAAAGAGGGGGTACCAAGGCTTGCAAAAGTCGCGGCAATCTTGGTAGCAATATGGCCGGGCTTTCCCATGCCGGTGAGAACTACCTTTCCTCTGCAATGGAGGATCAAGTCTACCATTTTCTCAAAATCTGCGCCGAGTGAGTCGCGAGTCGCTTCTATGGCTTGTATTTCTTTGTTGAATATGGAGCGGGCTTCGTGGATGATGTCAAATTCCATGAGCTTTTTTTCTCCTTAATTTAGGTATAAAACGGGTATAAATGAACACGATACACAGAAGGATCCCACAAGTGAGGATCAGTGTCACGTAGGCGGGGATGGGATAGTTGCGAACGTAGGGGATTAGGTAATAACCCTCGATGGCGAAGGTACGGGCAAAATAATTAAAGCCCATGATCACCATAGTGTTCTTTCCCAGGAAGGAAGAAAGGAAACGACTACGTTTCAGGAATGTGGACAGATAGATCAGCAGGAAAGAGAAACCAAATCCGCTGACTAAGAACAGCAGAACATTGTCGTAGAAATTCTCGTTCATGCCCGGAACATTCTTTGCAATCCAAGGGGAAAGTAAGAGTGCGGGAATAATGGCAAGAAGGCTATATTTATTATAGCCCCTTTGCAGGAAGCCCTTGCTGTCTCGTAGCAGGGAGCCTACCCAGAAGAAGAGACTACCCATGAGTGCGGGTAATAGATTCCAAGGGAGGCGAGGGGCGTTCAAAACGCTTGCAATCCAAGCAACTGCTGCGCCGAAGACAACCAAACAGCCAATGACAACCTTGTTACCCTGAGTCAAACGGTGCAAGAGAAAATGCAGGAACTTAACCAGGAAAATCGCACACAAGAACCATAGGGGAGAACAGTTGGGCATCCAATCTGTATTGGCATAGCAATACAGAATTCCCATAAGATAGGTTCCTACGACCTCTAAAGTAAATGTCCCAAGATAAATCATCCACAGACTTTGCAGAACGAGATTGGTAAGACAGAGGGATATGTAAGGTAGAAGATAGGCTTTAGCCAGCTTCAAAACATAACGCCCTATGGAGAATTCGGGATCATAGCGATGGGTCAGTCCGGAAAGTATAAAGAACAAGGGCATATGGAACCCGTAGATCAAACAGTAAATCCAGTGAGGGATACCCCAACTGTGGCCGATGACTACCAGTGCAATTCCCAAGCCTTTGGCGCAGTCGATCCAATCAATGCGGCTCTTTGTGAGCACAGAAGAATTAGTGGACTGCTGCATAGACCTTTTGGAGTTTGATCAGGAGCTCTTTCATCTGATCCAGGGGTACCATGTTGGGGCCATCGGATTTCGCATTAGCGGGATCGGGATGGGTCTCCATAAACAGTGCATCCACTCCCACAGCAACAGCGGCTTTTGCCAGATATTCCACATACTGCACGTTTCCCCCAGTGCTGGTTCCGTTTCCACCGGGCTTCTGGACAGAGTGGGTAGCGTCGAAGACTACAGGCACACCGAAGTCTTTCATTACCCGGAGGCCGGTCATATCTACCACCAATGTGTTATAGCCGAAGCTGGTACCACGCTCACAGAGCATGACGTTGTCATTGCCGGCTTCCCGAACTTTGTTGACACAGTTCTTCATATCCCAAGCTGCCAGGAATTGTGCTTTCTTGATGTTGACACACTTGCCGGTTTTAGCAGCAGCGACCAGAAGGTCCGTCTGACGGCACAGGAAAGCGGGGATCTGGATAATATCCGCTACCTCGGCAACTTTACCTGCCTGCCAAGGTTCGTGAATATCTGTACAGATGGGTAGACCGAGGGTGTCCTTAACTTTCTTTAAAATACGGATACCCTCATTGATACCGGGGCCGCGGTAGGCATGGATAGAGGTGCGGTTTGCTTTGTCGAAGGAGGCTTTGAAGGTATAGGGAATTCCCAATTCTTCGGTGATTTTCTTCATGTGGGTGGCAATTTCCAGTACCATTTCTTCGGACTCAATGGCACAGGGACCTGCGATCAGATGGAACATAGTGTTTTCTCCTTATTGAGGGATGAAAAATACGTTTAGTCAGCCAGATTGTTTTCCAGCATATAGCGCTCTACCTGGACACGATCCTTGGGGGTGTCTACGGAAAGAGTCTTGCAGTGGGCGTTGATATAGTAGCAATCCTTGCGGTTCTCAATGAAGCGGAAGGAATCGTTTTCTTCGATTTTTTCTACGGGGCCTCTGGGAGTGCTGTGATAATATTCCAGAGCGGCCTTGGTAAAGGCACCGACACCGACAAATTTCTGGTAGGCATAGTTCATCTCTCCCTTGGGGAAGGGGATGGGAGAACGGGAGATGAACAGACAGATGCCGTCCTTGTTGGTGACGATCTTCAGGTTTGTGGGGTCAACGACCTCAACAGGATTGGAGAAATCGGTCATGAGGTTGGAAACATAGAAACCGTCTTCCGGAATGGTTTCAGGGATGCACTTGACGATATCCTTTGCCATAACCAGAGGTTCGTCGCCGTTGATCATAACATAAAGGTCAGCATCTACCTTCTGAGCAACTTCGTACAGGCGCTCGGTGGCGGTTTCGCAGTCACGGGAGGTCATGATGACTTTGGCACCGAAGCCTTCGGCTACGTCCTTAATGACCTCGCTGTCGGTGGCGACATAGACCTCGTCGAAACATTCTACTTCCTTGGAGTGGTTCCAGACCCAATAGGCCATGGGTTTGCCACAAATGAGTGCCAGGGGTTTGTTATTAAAACGGGTGGAGCCACCACGGGCGGGGATCATACCGATAATTTTCATAGTTGATTCATCCTTTCAGAGAGTGAAGTAAATAGAAGATCCATAATCGAAGGACGGCCTTCTTCTTTAACATAGCGATGATTTTCGGGTTTTCCTTGGAGCAATCTGCAAGCCACAGGCAATCTGTTAATTCCTCCGACCGTGCGACACTGCGGAAACGGAAGAAACTTTTTTTGCTGTTGTCAAGGGCGGTGAGAAAATGATACAGATATGTATTTGCCAGGGAGGGGAATTCTTCATTCAGGAGATTCTCTGAGAGAAAATCCTTCCAGAGACGGTACTTTTCTGCATATTTCGGGAAATAGAATTTATGATAGGAACGAGACAGGCTGTCCTCGTGAGCGTTATACCAATAATCGGCGTAGCCGGTGTAGAGGATATCTTCTACATGAGCAGTATATTGCAGGGTGAAGATCAAATCTTCATTGTAATCGCCCTCGGACTTTTGAGAACGAAAGCGGATCTTGTGTGATTGAATAACCCTACTATCATAAATTGCATTGGTGATATAGCCTGCGAGACCGCAGAGATTGAAGGCGAAGTAGTCGCTGATAGGAAGGGGGGTTCCTATAGGAATAGATTTGTTGTATAGACTGCCCAGAGACTTTCTGTCGGAGCAGAAAGTGGAAATAGGGAGGAGTCCGTTTTTTGTATACTGCATCAAATGCCTGATCCAATGAGGTGAAACGGTATCGTCGCTGTCACAGAACATGATATATTCCCCTGTGGCGGCATCTAATCCGGTATTTCTGGCAGATGAAGCACCTTCGTTCCGTTCTTTATGTATGACTTTGATTCGTTTATCTTTTTTTGCATATTTGTCGCAGATCTCGCCGCTTTTATCAGGGCCCCGATCATCTATCAGAAGAAGTTCAAAGTCCGAATAGCTTTGAGACAGAATACTGTCGATGCATCGAGGCAGGTAGGCTTCT
Organism: Faecousia sp.; assembly: GCA_045659585.1. GTDB lineage: Bacteria > Bacillota > Clostridia > Oscillospirales > Oscillospiraceae > JAZOXB01. The sequence continues at coordinate 18,444 of JAZOXB010000189.1, forward strand.
GCTTTATATACGGGAACGATAATGCTCACTTTGGGCATTACTTTCCACTTCCTTTTTTTAGTTTCTGTATCCAACGGGCATAACGTTCCTTGCCAAGGAACTTCTGCAGAATGTTGTTAGGCAGGACTTTGAGATTATAGAAGAAATCCGCACGACGGGCTTTGCGGAGATAGACTTTGCGCTCTTCCTGATGTTCCTTGGAAGTCCAGGATAGGCTGTAGTGGTGGATGGAATAGGTGTTCTTGGTTTTGTGCATCCGTCCGTTGGTCATGTCCATGGGGCAGAAATACTCTGTGGAATAGATCACGGCGTTGGGAATGTGTTGGATCCGATCTTCCTCTACATAGCCGTGACGCTTCAGGATCTCTGTGTTACGAACGGTGCAAGTGGTGATGTCAATGGAGCCATCTTCTTTGTAAAAACTGGAAGCGGCATAGTCATCCATGATTTCCTTGATCAGAGGGTTGCCGGGCTCGGCCCCTAAGCCTAAACCGGTATTGACCTTCTTACAATCGGTAACCCATTCAATTCCCATAAAAGCAGGATGCTCCAAAAGATCATCAATGGAACGGATCAATTGTACATCCGTATCGAAATAAACTCCACCATGTTCATGGAGAATGGCAAGACGGGCATAGTCGGTAACAAAGGCCCATTTCTTTTCTTTGTAGGCTTCTGAGCAATACCGATTGGCATTGATATCGAAATTATTCTCGTTCCACTCGATGATCTCAAAGTCGGGACAATATTTTTTCCAGCTTTTGAGACATTTGATAGCCAACTCAGGCTTGGGGTTGCCGCCAAACCAGCAGTAATGTATTTTTTTAGGAATTGCCATGGGAAGTCTCCTTGGATTTTATTTTCGGATGCGAGATAGAATGCCTTGGGCAGTCCAATAAAGCTTAGCATAGGTGGGGCGAAGAATCTCGATTACATTAGGGTGGGTTTTGATGGTGATGGGGTATTTCTTCTTTTCCCGTGCGTACTGTTTTTCGAGCTTTGACTTCAGGCCTGCCAGTGCAGCGGATTCGTTCAGATGGGTTTTGACCTTCCGGTATAGATCCGTTAGGGCAAAGAGATAACTTTTGTTCAGCTTGTCTACCAGAATCTGATCCTGCTTTTCTTCGAAATAGGGAATCATTTCCTCTAAGACCTTCAGCCAATCCAGATGCTTGAGCTTAAAACTCTGATTCACAGTGCTATCTTCGTTAAAAAAATAATAATACAGCTTAGCATCACAATCTGCTACAGTTTCGGCTTCATAGAGTAGCCGATAGACTACAGCGTTG
>JAZOXB010000190.1:0-7713 GCA_045659585.1 Faecousia sp.
GCGGGGATGGTGTTCAGGAGGAGAAGCTCTTCCAGACAGCTGTTTTCGATCCGTTCCACAGCGGGGTTGGACAGAACGCCGTGAGAAGCACAGGCGTAGACCTTGGTAGCACCTGCGTTCAGGATGGCCTGAGCGGCCTGGCACAGGGTGCCGGCAGTATCAACGATATCGTCGTAGATGATGCAGGTCTTGCCCTTAACATCACCGATGATATTCATGACTTCGCAGACATTGGGACGGGGACGGCGCTTATCCACAATGGCCAGACCCATATGGAGCTCGGCGGCGAATGCGCGGGAGCGACCTACGGAGCCGATGTCGGGAGAAACCACGCAGAAATCTTCGTGGTTATAGATGGTCTCGTCAAACTTGGAGAGGTAGTATTTGACAAACATGCTCTTGCCGAAGAGGTTGTCTACAGGGATATCAAAGAAGCCCTGGATCTGTGCGGCGTGGAGATCCATGGTCAGAACACGATCTGCACCGGCACTGGTGATCAGGTTGGCAACCAGCTTAGCGGTAATGGGTTCTCTGCCCTTGGCCTTACGATCCTGACGAGCGTAACCGAAATAGGGAATGACTGCGGTGATGCGGTTGGCAGAAGCTCTGCGGAAGGCATCGATCATAACCAGGAGTTCCATGAGATTGTTGTTGACACTGGGTCTGCAGGTGGGCTGTACAACAAAGACATCACAGCCACGGACAGATTCTGCGCCGGTGACGCAGGTTTCTCCGTCAGCAAAGGACTTGACGATGACTTCGCCAATGCCGATGCCCAGCTCGGTGCAAATGCCACGAGCCAATTCGGGGTGTGCGGTTCCGGTAAATACCTTGATTTTCTTTCCATTGTCGTTCATGATAGTACCTCTCTTCTATTCCGAACTTCTAAGGAAGCTCTATATTGTATGACAGAAATGAATGGGGATTACTGACTTTTCTTGTGCTTGGAAGCCCAATCCTTTTTGTTGGATTGGCGATTGCGGGCGATGCCCAGAGCGTTTTCCGGCACATCCTCGGTGATGGTGGAACCGGCACCGATATAGGCACCGTCTCCTACCTGAACGGGAGCGACCAGAACAGTATGACAGCCGATGAAGGCGTGATCACCGATGGTGGTTTTGTGCTTTGCCACACGGTCAAAGTTGGCAGTGGCGGTACCGCAACCTAAGTTGCAATTGTCGCCGATCTCCGCATCTCCCAAATAGGCAAGGTGGGAGGCCCAAGTGTTTTCACCGATCTTGGCGTTCTTGGTTTCTACAAAGCTACCGATACGGGACTCCTTGCCCAGCTCGGTGCCTTCCCGCACATGGGAGAAGGGACCTACCAGAGCATCCTGTCCGATGACAGACCGGAAAACCTGGGAGGTATAGACCCGGGCGCCCTCTCTGATCTCGGAATCCTGAATGACGGACCAGGGGCCGATCACGGCACCGGAGCGGATCAGGGTATTTCCTTGAAGGACGGAGCCGGGCAGAAGCTGTGCGCCCTTTTCCAGACGAACGGTGGGTTCGATATAACAGCTGTTGGGATCAAAGATCTCAACACCCTGAGAGCCCAGACGGATGGCCTGATCCTTCCGCAACAGGGGAAGAAGCTCAGGGAAGGCTCCGGGGGATTCTACACTGAAGAAGCCTTCTCGATCCCGGAGAACGGAACCGTTTTCGTGGAGGAATCGAGAGAAGGAGAAGTCATTATCCAGAGCGTCCATCAGGAATTCCCGATGAACCAGATAAGAGGCGGTATCCCGATCGCCATCGGTGACCTTAGCCATAGGCAGATACAGGGTGGGACCGGCAATGATGGTCACATCCTCCTCCGAATCATCGGCGGTGGATAGGAATACATGAAGCTGATCTGCGGGATCGCTGTCGGCAGAGGTCATAAGCTCCGCACTGGGAGGCATACAGGCTCTGGCCTGACTCAGGAAAGGTTCACGACCCACAAGGAAGAAGCGACCGAAGCCACCTTCAAAAAGGGCATGGCTCAACCAGGTCAGCATAGGGACTCCCAGTATGGGGGATAACATGGTGGGTTGGGGGTAGCCGGTTTTTCCGCAATCATCGGGTAGGAAAATAACAGCAGACAATCCGTTCATGGAAGGGTAACACCTCTTTTTTCTATCTAAGGGGCCGACTCTCGGAAGCCCTTTCAGGCATCGGAACGGCATAACACTCCTTATACGCCTACATTATAGCAGATGATGAGCATTAAGTCCACCGATTTCCGCAAAGAAAAATGTTTTTTTCAAAAAAATATCTCCCTCCAAAGGCGCAACCCCATGAAATTTCGGTTCTAAAGCCCTGTGTCGGGGCATATAGTGGTTGCAGGGAGGGATTTTGATGGAGGTCAAAAGCAAACGGGATCGATTGTTTTCGGTTCTATGCGGCTGTTTGGTCTTAATGGCATGTTGCTTCCGAACAGCCGCGGTGTTAAAAGAGGACAGACCCTTGCCTATAGATGAGGAGATCCGCACCTTTATATATGCGACTACGGAGCCTACGGAAGAGCCTGCCGAGACCTACATAGGGGAAACCATAAAAACGGATCCGTCCCTTGTTCGGATCGATAATCGGAGCGGACAGGAAATTTCCGTAGAGGAGCTTTTGAATATGCCTCTTTCCCTTACCGTAACGGAGGAGCCCTGCGTATTGATCCTCCATACCCACGGCACGGAGGCCTACAGGGATCAAGAGGGGTATCGAAGCACAGACCCCGAACACAATGTGATCCGAATCGGAAAAGCGATTGCAGATCGTCTCAATGAGGCAGGGATCCCTACGGTTCATGATACGACAGCCCATGACCTGACCGATGGTTACGATGCGGCCTATGAGGAGGCGGCTGTTGCCATTGCGGCGTATCTGGACAAGTATCCTACGATCCAAGTGGTGATAGATGTCCATCGGGATGCGGCTTCCGACGGACAAGGCGGGCAGAAAGCCATTTCCGCGCAGATCGAAGGGGAGGCTGCCGCGGGACTTCTGTTGGTTATGGGAACCCATACCTCGGAGCTTCCTCACGAAAACTGGCGGGAGAATCTTGCCTTTGCCATGCGGTTGCAAGCTTACCTTGAGGAAGAGACTGTGGGATTGATGCGACCTACCAGCCTTCGTGCCGCACGATACAATGAGCACTTCACGCCTTGCTCCGTTCTTTTGGAAGTCGGTGCGGCGGGGAATACCATGGAAGAGGCTCTTTGCTCCGGGGAATATTTCGGAGACGCTCTGGCACGGCTGTTGTGGAGCCTTGCGAAAGAGCCATGAATAGATTTTTCTTGCCTTTGGGCAACAATCGTGGTATGATATAAAGGAGCATGTATAAGCATTATAGGATCAAAAGCCAAAAGAAAGGAGTGATCCCTATGGAAAAGGATCAGAAATATGATCAGAATTCCGAACAAGGCTTCATGGAACAAGAAAATATGGGACAGACTTCCGAGAGTCGGAACGCAGTAGGCTCCGATACCATTTGGTTCCAACCCCAAGAGGAGGAATCGAAAGATCCGAGGGAAACGATGAGAAAGGATTCGGAAGAGGGAACGGAAGCCGTGACCTCCGACCAAGGGAAAACCGCCGCCGAGAATGCTACTGCAGAGGAAAAGGCGGATCAAGAGGATGATGGCCCCACAGTGGTAGATGCACCGAAACGGAAGGGGATCACCCATTGGTCTGTGGCATGGACGATCAGTAAATTCGTCTGGCGTATGGCCTTGGGCGTAGTGCTGACCATCGGGATCCTGGCCCTGGGTCTTATCGGCTATTTGACCGTTACGGAGTACGACCCTGCTTATGCGGAAACCGCAGACAGAGGCAGCGTGAACCGTTCGGAAAGCATTACTTCTCAATCTCTGTCCATTCTTACCTTTAATACCGGCTACGGTGCCTTGGGTGCGGATGCAGACTTCTTCATGGATGGAGGAGAAGGCGTTCTGCCGGAGGATCCGGAAGTAGTAGAAAGCAACCTGGCGGGAGTGGAAGGGATCCTGGGCATTGCCGATGCGGATTTCGTATTCCTGCAGGAGGTTGATGTAGGCTCCAAGAGAAGCTTTGAAACCAACCAATGGCTGAAATATGAATACGGTCTGGAGGATTACGAAAGTCGCTTTGCACTGAACTATTCCTGTGACTACATTCCCTATCCCGTAAAAACCCCTGTGGGCAAGGTGCGATCCGGTCTTGCTACCTACAGCAGCTATGATATCGTATCCGCAACACGGTACAGCCTGCCCAATGGCTATGATTGGCCCAACCGTATAGCGAATCTGAAGCGTTGCCTGCTGGTTACCCGTATCCCCATTGAGGACAGCGAACAGCAGTTGGTGCTGATCAATGTCCACATGGAAGCTTATGACGAAGGAGATGTGCGGCAGGATCAGATCGATCAGCTCATTGCTCTGGTGAAGGAAGAATACAGTAAGGGGAATTTCGTCATTGCGGGAGGCGATTTTAACAGCACCTTCCCCAATTCTACGGCCTATCCCGTGAAGGATCCCCAACAGTGGACACCCGGACAGCTGAAAAGCGTGTACAGTGGTTACCGTTATGTTTATGACGACAGCACACCCACCTGCCGTCTTCTCAATCAGCCCTACGATCCCGAAAGCGACGAAACGCAGTACTATGTGATCGACGGCTTCCTGGTATCCCCCAATGTTATGGTGGACAAGGTCGAGACTCTGGATTATGAATTTGTCTACAGCGACCATAACCCGGTGCTGATGAGCTTCACCCTGAATTCCAACGAAGAAGGATAAAATTTACCATGCCTTACGGAACAACGGTTTCGTAAGGCATGATTTTTTGCCTTTGGAAAGAAATGCAGGGGACAAAGCAGAAAAAAGTTTGAAAAACCGATGATTTTCTATTGCAGAATTGGAAATCATATGATATATTATGTAGTTGGAAGACTATCGAATTATTCAAACGGAAGGAAGAAACAGAAATGGCAGATCAGAAAAACATCCGTAATATTGCCATCATCGCCCACGTTGACCACGGCAAGACCACACTGGTCGACGAGATGCTGAAGCAGGGCGGTATTTATCGTGAAAATCAGGCTGTGGTAGACCGTGTTATGGACTCCGGTGATCTGGAGCGTGAGCGTGGTATTACCATTCTGGCGAAGAACACAGCCGTACACTATAAGAACACCAAGATCAATATCGTTGATACTCCGGGACACGCTGACTTCGGTGGCGAGGTCGAGCGAATCCTGAAGATGGTCAACGGTGTTATCCTCCTGGTAGACGCTGCCGAGGGTCCCATGCCCCAGACTCGTTTCGTTCTGGGCAAGGCTCTGGAGCTGGGTCATAAGGTCATTGTTGTTGTCAACAAGATCGACCGTCTGGATGCCCGTATCGAGGAGGTTATGGACGAGGTTCTGGAACTCCTGCTGGATCTGAATGCAACAGACGAGCAGTTTGCTTCCCCCACCCTGTTCTGCTCCGCTCGTCAGGGTATCGCATCCTATGCTCCCAACGAGACCGGCGTCAATCTGGATCCTCTGTTCCAGACCATCATCAACTATATCCCCGCTCCCGAGGGTGAGGAAGATGCACCTCTGCAGATGCTGGTTTCCTCCATTGACTATAACGAGTATGTAGGTCGTATCGGTATCGGCCGTATCGAGCGTGGCACCATTCGCCAGAATCAGGAAGTCATGATCTGCGATTATCACCATCCCGAGGAACAAGTCAAGGGTAAGGTCGTTGCCCTCTACGAGTTTGACGGTCTGGGCAAGAAGCCCATCACCGAGGCTTCCGCAGGACAGATCGTTGCCTTCTCCGGCATGGCGGATATTACCATCGGTAAGACCATCTGCGCTCCCGATGCTCCCGAGGCACTTCCCTTTGTAAAGATCTCCGATCCTACCATCGAGATGACCTTCTCTGTATACGACTCTCCCTTTGCAGGTCGTGAGGGCAAGTATGTTACCTCCCGTAACCTCCGTGACCGTCTCCAGAAGGAACTTCTCAAGGATGTTTCCCTCCATGTGACCGAGCAGGGCACCGATGCCTTCAATGTTGCAGGCCGTGGTGAAATGCATATTTCCATTCTCATCGAGACCATGCGCCGGGAAGGCTATGAGTTCCAGGTTGGCCCTCCCCGTGTTTTGACCAAGGTCATTGACGGCAAGGTTTGCGAGCCTATCGAGCGCATGATCGCCGACGTGCCGGAAGCTACCATGGGTAGCGTTATCGAAAAGATGGGCAAGCGGAAGGGCGACCTTCTGTCCATGACTCCCATGGGCAGTCGTTACCGTCTGGAGTTCCTGGTTCCCTCCCGTGGACTCTTCGGCTACCGCAACGAGTTCCTGACGGACACCCGTGGCGAAGGTATCATGTCCTCTATTCTGGAGACCTATGCTCCCGTTAAGGGCGAGATCGAACGCCGTAAGAGCGGTTCCCTCATTGCATTCGAGACCGGCGAGGCTGTGACCTACGGTCTGTTCAATGCACAGGAGCGCGGACAGCTGTTCATCGGTGCAGGCACCGATGTTTATGCCGGCATGGTCGTTGGCATCTGCTCTCGTAACGAAGACATGACCGTTAATGTCTGCAAGAAGAAGCAGTTGACCAATATGCGTGCCTCCGGCTCCGACGAGGCTCTCCGCCTCACCTCTCCCAGAATCTTCTCTCTGGAGCAGTGTCTGGAATTCCTGGCAGACGACGAACTGCTGGAAGTCACTCCCAAGAGCCTCCGTATCCGTAAGCAGGAGCTTGACCACGGTCTGCGTATGCGCCAGGTCATGAAGAAGCGTAACGGCGAAGCATAAGATTCGGTTTAAAAATATGGCCTTCTCGGACATCTTTGTCCGGGAAGGTCTTTTTTCTTCGGAGGAAAAATATGTTTTCATTTTCGTCAAGATTTTACAAAGGTTATACTTGACTTTTACAGAGCCTTTTATATAATGGTAATTGGTGGGAGTTGGCTTTTTGCATTCGACTCTCACAAGAAAGATTAAAATGAAAGTCAGAAATCATCCCAAAGAAATTTAAAGAATGGAGAAACTACTATGGCACTTTTACTGAAGGTATTTATGCTTCTTGGTGGTCTGGCCTTCTTCCTCTACGGTATGAAGGTTATGTCCGACGGACTGTCCAAGCTGGCAGGTGGCTCTCTGGAGAGAGCACTGAAAAAGACTACCTCCAATCTGTTCCTTGCAATGGGTCTGGGTGCAGGCATTACCATTGCGATCCAGTCTTCTTCCGCTATGACGGTCATGCTGGTCGGTCTGGTCAATTCCGGCATTATGACCCTCCGTCAGACCATCGGCGTCATTATGGGTTCCAACATCGGTACCACTCTGACCCCCTGGATTTTCTCCCTGGCCGGTATTGAAGGCGGCGGTCCCCTGGATCTGCTGAAACCCGCTAACTTCTCTCCCCTGGTCGCCTTTATCGGTATCCTCATGACCATGATGGGAAAGACCGATCGAAAGAAAGACATCGGTAAGATCCTCATCGGTTTCGCTGTCCTCATGTTCGGCATGACTCTCATGGGCGACAGCATGGAAGGCCTGGAAGATTCCGACATTTTTGAGCGTGTCATCGGCGTCTTCGAAAAGCCCATTACCGGCCCCATCCTGGGTGTGCTCTTCGGTGCAGTGTTTACCGGTATCATCCAGTCCTCCCCCGCTTCTGTTTCCATGCTTCAGGGTCTGGCTCTCACCGGTCAGATCAGCTATGCTGTTGCCATTCCCATTATCATGGGT
>JAZOXB010000191.1:0-4868 GCA_045659585.1 Faecousia sp.
GGAAATGCCTTTGGCATTCTTGCCGGTGTCGGCAGTATTGTGACTATGGAAAACTGTGACCTCCTTGGTGAGTCTACGGATGCCATGGGAACCGCTATGGGCGCAAACAGCTGTGGAGATCTGACTGCACAGGGCTGTAGCTTTACTGCTCGGGGTGTAGGCAATAGCATTTTTGCGATCTATTCTTACGGAGATGTTACTGCAAGCCTTACGGATTGCACCCTTACCGCAGATGCCCAAAATACCGGAAACAACACAGCTATGGGTGTTAATAACGGCAGCGGCACTATGACTCTGAAAAACTGCACAGTACTCTCTAAGGGTGCAGAGGGTCGTTACTCCTTTGGTATATACAGCATTGGCAAGATCGCAATAGAGGACTGCGCTGTTACTTCTACCGGCAACGGTGAGAACGTATATGGCATGTATAACTGCGGCAGTGCAGAACTGGCAGGAGAAATCACTCTGGACGGCACAGTTGCAGATATTGCTCTGGGCATGGACAGCTCTGTCAGCCCCGCTGTTTCCAAAAGGGTTACCCTGACCGGCTCCCTTACCGGTGAGGATACATTCTCGGTATATTCCTACGTAGATCCCACGGCAACCACTCCCCAACTGATTGTTGAGGGCTGGGAGGACTACGGCACCGAAACCATTCCTTTCTATCCTGCAATGGACGGCTTTGCTGTAGTGGAAAAGGAAAATGCAGATGGGTATAAGGAACTCTATATGGAGATCTCCGACTATGAGATCACGGTGGAGGACATTGTTGGCGGAAAGCTGACCGTCAGTGAAGAAACAGCACTTCCCGGAACCGAGATTACCATTCAGGCGGTAGCAGAGAGCGGATATCTCCTGCAGAAGCTGATGGCTGTTTTCACAAACAAGGCAGGGGAGGAGATCGCACTTCCCATTGATTCCTGTATGGAAGCCGGAAAGCCGGTCTATACCTTCACTATGCCCGAAGGAAATGTTACTTTGAAGGCAATCTTTGAACAGAAGGAACTGAAATTCCGTTCCATCTCTCTCAGCCTGGAAAGTAGCATTGCTATGAATTTCTACATTGCCGAGTCTTCTCTCACAGATTACACCGATGTTTATATTCTGATAGAAAAGGAACGGTATGACGCAGTTGGTAATTTGCTGGCAGAAAGAGCTACCGCGACCTTAAGGGAGTGTGAGAACATCCCCGTTGGTGGAGTGGATTCCCGCCACTACATTTACAGCAATATTACCTCAAAGGAAATGAGCAGTAAGGTTTATGCCACCATCTATGCTATGGTAAACGGCATCCTGATTGCGGGAGAGACAAGAGAGTACAGTGTGGTTCAGTATGCCACCAACATGATCCAGCGGTATCAATCTGTTCCTCTAAAGACCCTGCTGGTAGATTTGTTAAACTACGGCACTCTGGCACAGCAGGTATTCGGGTACAATAACAAGGCAGAAAACTATGCAAATGCATCGGACATCGTACAGGCCGCACAGATCTATGCTACTCAGACGACACCCGAGATCCTTTCTTATGCAACCAATGATAAGGGAAACGGGAGGGATCTGCCTGCTTCTATTCCGGGTCTTTCCCTGAATCTGGAGGAGCGTGTTGAGATCAACTTCTACATCAAGGAAAATGTGGAAGGAACTATGGAAGAGCTTCAGCTTGTTGTGACTTACGAGGACAGAGACGGAACCTTGGTAAGAGAGGTCATTTCTGCCGATCGCTTTACCTATGATGCCCAGTCTAAGTATTACAGAGTTACCTTTGATAGCCTGAATGCAACGGATATGCGTACTGTTATTACTGCTTGTCTGGAAGACGGACAGGGTCAGGTTATGAGCAATATCCGCACCTATAGCATTGAAAGCTATGCCGCCGCCGCTATGAAGAATGCCGCCGCATCCGATCTTATGAAAGAACTGATCGTAGCCATGATGAAATACGGCGATGCAACTGCGGCATACTTCTATGGTGAATAACCAATAATAAAATGGCATAAAGGAGTCCCTGAGATGCAATAAACATCTCAGGGACTCTGCTATTGGATTTATGGGGATCAGAAAAAATTTAAAAATGATTAAAAAATGTGTAATCATTCTCCGATCTTTCCGTCTTTTAGGGTAGAGGGGGATTTTTCCTCCGGTTTCATTAAGGGAGGATGTCGTATGAAGAAAATATTATGGATTTTGCTGATTTTTTCCATGATCGTCTGCCTGTTTGCAGGTTGCACAGAGGAAGCAACATCAGAAGAAATCCTTTTGCCAGTGGAATCTGTTATTAAGAAGGTTGCACTGATCACGGACTGGGGATCCGTTGACGATCAAGGGCATAACCAAGCCTGTTGGGAAGGTGTGGAATCCTGGTGCACCCCCAGAGGGATCGAATTTACCTATTACCAACCTGAGGAGGATTGCAATGATGCCCGAATCATGGCTGTGGATCAGGCTGTAGCAGAGGGTTCCAATGTCATTGTTATGTCGGGTTACTTATTTGGAACTGTTCTGGCCGAGGTGCAGGAAAAGTATCCCCATGTTTACTTTGTTGCTGTTGATCTTGAAGCCGGGGATATGACCTATGACTATGTTACATTCTACGAGCCTGCTTCCAATGCTGTCTGCTTCTCCTTTGCAGAAGCGGAGGCAGGATACTTGGCAGGATATGCCGCTGTAAAAGAGGGTTACACCCAATTGGGCTACATGGGAGCATTGGCTGTTCCCGAAGTGATCCGCTACGGTTACGGATATGTGCAGGGAGCCGATGCCGCCGCTACCGAAATGGATGTGGATATCCATATAAAATTTACCTGTAACGGCGGGTGCACTTGCGGTGGCATAGATCTGTACAGAAATAAAATAAAATCATGGGAAGAAAGTGGTACCGAAATCTTTTTCCTGTATGATGGGCACAGTTTGGAGTCTTTCCCCGAGGATGTGAATGCTCATATTATAGTTCCCGATGTAGATAAGTCCTATATTGGTCCCAAGGTTCTTACTTCCGCAATAAAGGAACTGAAAAACACCGTAGAATATGCCTTAAGCGGTCTTCACGAAGGTCGGTGGGAAACGGATTTCGGCGGAAAATTTATCAATCTGTCCTTGCAGGATGGAGATTTTGTCGGTCTGCCCACAACCGGAGAGTCTTTCCGATTCGAAACATTTACCTTGCAGGAATACGAGGCACTGAAAAACGATATCCGTGCCGGAGTTCGAATCGTTGATGATTCTACGGAGACTCCGCCTAAGACCTCATCCCATACCGTAGTGGAAGAGGTCGGTTAAGGAATGAAAACTCGCACAAGAGTAGGTTCGCCTCCTCTTGTGCGTTTTTTTGTCCAACCTCCGTTACCGGGCGGCTTAAAATCTTCAAATTCCCGTTTATCGAGCTGTTTACCAAGTTGGTAAAGACCCTTGCCTCTCCAATGGGAGAGGTGCCGCGACTGCGGCGGAGAGGGCAGTAGGGGCTGGGAGTTAGCAGGAGAGTTTAGAGGATCATGGGCACCTTTTGGCTTGCCGAACTTACGAAATACGACAAAAGATACGGAGAATTTATGACTCGGTATTGGTTTGCTCCCTGCCGGGGGCGTTCATTTCTTGTGATTTGACAAGAAACGAACCAAAGAAGCAAACCGGGGGAGGCGCTGAGGGTTTCACCGGCTCGTCACCCCGGTGGTGTCGTTTCCTTTTTCGCCGGATGAAAACCCGCCCTCCCCCGGCCCCCTCCCGGCGGTGCATCCCACTATCGTTTCCTTGTCTCAGCTCGTTTTATTTGCGTCACTTTGCGATACAGGACACAGGACAGGGAACCGACCCCTGTCATCGAAGTGGGGAAAAGGGCTTGCAGATCCAATAACAAATGAAAGAAGAACCATGGTTCCGAGAATCCTCGAACCATGGTTCTTTATGCATCAAGAAATAGATTGGGAGGAAAGCCAAAGAAGGAAGCTTTTGGCAAGATCCAGTTGTTTGGGATCCAGCCCTCGTAAAAGCTCTGCCACATCCTGCCAAGGCTCTTGCCCTAAGTGAGAGCTACCTAACAGGAGGTGATTTGGGGTGGTGTCCAAAGCCCGTGCGATCCGCATGAGAACCTCCAGAGAGGGTATGGAGGTAGCTCGTTCAATGCAGGATAGGTATTTTTCGCCGATCTCGGCTTTTTCGGAAACCTGATACTGTTTCAGACCCAATTGCTTTCTGCGCAATGCGATCCGCTTGCCGATTTCGGTATAATCTAACTCCATTGCGACACCTCCTTTTTGTATATCTTACTCAGAAAACCAAAATTTCAGAACAATCTTAAAATTGAATATTCCGCTTGACATGGGATTGTGTAATAAATATAATGGAATTATCCACTTAAAAGAGGTGTTATGGAAGGAGGGGGAGATCTATGGTACCATGCTATGGGAAAATGTACGCCGTCCTTTGCGGCGCCGCGTCGGAGGCAATAGATATTTTACAGGAGGCGCAAGATCCGGAGCGAGCCGTATCCGTGTTGCAAAAGGCTTTGTGGGATGCGGAGGAACTGTATATTTCCGGGGAAGAAAGCCCATCTGAAGACCCTGCTATTTGATATGACAAGAACCATGGTTCCGAGAATTCTCGAACCATGGTTCTTGTTGTTGCAATATAGGAACACGCCCTTAAAAATCCATTCATTGCATCTTCCGATTCCCCTTTGTGGAGCGGTTTACCACGTTGGTAAAGACCCTTGCCTCTCCAATGGGAGAGGTGCTGCGAATGGGGCAGAGAGGGCAGTATGGGCTTTAGGGTAGCAGGAAAGTTTAGAAGATCTTACCGGGCTTTTGCCTTACCTATCTTACGAAATGCATCGAAAGTTAAGGAAGTTTTAAGCTCAGTATTGGTTTGCTCCCTCC
>JAZOXB010000192.1:0-21877 GCA_045659585.1 Faecousia sp.
TCTATACCTGCGCTACCTGTGGGGATACCTATGGAGAGACCATCCCTGCAACGGGACACACCATGGTAGAGGGCACCTGCACCCTCTGTGGGTATGCAGAGCCCGAGGAAGAACCCTTCCCCTTCACCGATGTACCCGAAAATCAGTGGTATCGTGAGGCTGTTGAGTATGTATTCAACAACAAGCTCATGAACGGCATGAACGCCACCACCTTCGCTCCCGACAAGACCCTGACCCGTGCTATGCTGGTTACCATCCTGTATCGTATGGCAGGCTCTCCCGAAGTGAAGATCGACAATCCCTTCTCCGATGTTCCCGCCGGTCAGTGGTACACCGCCGCTATCCTGTGGGGCTACGAGAACAGCATCGTTAAGGGTCTGAAGCCCGATAAGTTTGGTCCTGACAGTGCCGTGACCCGTGAGCAGATGGTAACCTTCCTGTATCGCTATGCCGCATACGCAGGCTACGATGTCAGCAAGGCTGTAACCACCGATATTTCCTCCTACGAAGATGCCAATACCATCAGCGGCTATGCAGTAGATGCATTTGCATGGGCCATTGGTGAGGGTATCGTCAACGGCGTTGGCAAGAACACCCTGAAGCCTCTTGGCACTGCAACCCGTGCACAGGTAGCCAAGGTCATTATGGTCCTTGACTGTCTGGAAAAGTAAACAGTCCCGATCCCTTGGGGGTCTCCGATTCGGTGACCCCCTTTTTGCCCCGAAGCAACAAAGCTGCCCAAATCACAGTTTATCGCTCAGTTTGAAATTTCAATTTATCGCAAAGTGACGCAAATAAAACGATCCGAACCAAGGAAACGAAAGCGGAACGCACCGCCGGGTGGGGGCCGGGGGAGGGCGGTTTTTCATCCGGCGAAAAAGGAAACGACACCACCGGGGTAACGAGCCGGTGAAACCCTCAGCGCCTCCCCCGGTTTGCTTCTTTGGACACTTTCTTGTCAAATCACAAGAAAGTGTCGCCCCCGGCAGGGAGCAAACCAATACCGAGGCATAAATTCTCCTTCTCTTTTGTCGTATTTCGTAAGTTTGGCAAGCCAAAAGGTACCCATGATCCTCTAAACTCTCCTGCTAACTCCCAGCCCCTACTGCCCTCTCAGTCAGCTACGCTGACATCTCTCCCAGAGGGAGAGCCAAGGGCGTGCACGGACTTGGGAACAGTTCGATAAACGGGAATTTGAACAGGTCTTTTTCTTGAAAAATCAAAAAAAGGAAAAGTAGAATGGATTCATAGATTTTCCCTCTTGCGTAACATCCTCCGTCAGGGTATAATGAAATTATAATTCAAAAGAGAACCTTGGGGATCCTTCCCTTAGCTTTTCAAAAAAAGGAGGATTTTTATGGATTTAGTTGCACTGGGCATGCGTATCAAAGCCGCACGAGAAAACGCCTGCCTTTCCCGTGAAGAATTGGCAGAAAAGTTGGGATTGAGGCCCATTCATATCGAACTGTTGGAAAAGGGTGATAAGCCCCCACGGTTAGAGACCTTTATCAACCTTGCAAACGCCCTCCATGTTTCCGCAAATGATCTGTTGCAGGATAACATTCCCTTTGAAGCTCCCAAGTCCGAACCTGTTGAACAGGCCTTCCCCGAATTCGTAGAACTGCTCAATTGCCTTACCCGGGAAGATCAGTGGCGGGTCTATTGCTCCCTCCGTGCCTTTGCGGAATGCACCCCCGCTCCGCTCCATTCCGAAATCTGATATCGGTTTCTCCGGTCCCATCGGTAATAATTTCATAGTTCTCCCACATAACATCAGCCTACAGAACCCAAAAAGTTCTGTAGGCTTATTTCTATTCATGGGACAAGAAGCACTCCTCTTCGTGGGAACGGATCACACCAATGGCCTGTAAGTAGGAATAAATGATCACAGAACCTACAAAGCTCATGCCTCTTTTTTTCAGATCTTCCGATAGTCTATCGGATAACTCGTTTGTGGTCTTTCCCCGTTCATATAAAATTTGATCTTTTGTAAAAGTTCTCAAATACTCGTAGAAGGATCCGAATTCCCGTGAAATCTCCAGGAAAATCCTGCTGTTTTTCACACTGGCGGCAATTTTCCGTTTATTGCGAATGATTGCCTTATTCTCAGCTAATTCCTTCTGTTTCTCCTCGTCATATGTAACAACCTTGGTAATATCAAAATGATCATACGATTTTCGGAAATCTTCTCGTTTATTTAAGACGCACTCCCATGAAAGTCCGGCCTGAAAAGATTCCAATATGAGCATCTCATATAAATAGCTCTCTGAAAAATTGGGGATCCCCCATTCTTCATCATGGTATGCAATATATTTCGGATTCTTCGGATTGCACCATTTGCAACGCACTTTGTTATCTGATTCCATGACTTTCACTACCTTCTCATCATCTCATGGCGAATCATTCTTTAGGTTTCTGTCTCCGTCTTTCGGAGATAATAGGCCGGAACATACTTCGTCAGCCACACACCGTTGGCAGAGTGGTAAAATACATAGCCATCTTTCGCCATTTGTCCTGCAAGTACCTCATAGATCACCGGCTCACCGTGGCGGATCCCCACCTTATATGCAGTTTCCGTATCTGCAGAAAGATGAACATAAAGTCGGCTCTTATGGACTAAACCGGAAGCATCAATACTTTCCACATATTTTTTCCCGGTGCCGTGCCACAGTACATCAGGAGGGATTTTCTCTTCCAATTCCACATCCACGGGAATAGAGTGCCCTTGGTTCGCTCTAATCAAGGTTCTGTTCTCATTGAAGGAATACCTCTGCTTTTCGTCTGTTGCTACAATTTTCTCCAGATCCTCCATAGACAGGGGCCGCGTTTTGTTGATCCCTTTCAAGAGTTTCTGAACATCTGCCCAACCATGCTCATCTAAGGAAATACCCACCACATCGGGGCGGTGTCGAAGCAACAAGCTGAGAAATCTGCTACATTCCTCCAGGCTGACCTTCTCCGGATCCATTAAGGAAAGTTCGATCCCCACGACACCGTAGAGAGCCTGTTCCTCTGCAGAATAGTATTCCAGCATTATTTCGGGATTCGGAATTTCATTGGGATCAAAGCCCATGGCAACCCCGGGAAGAACCCGGAACATTTCCGCAAAGCTGTCAAATCTATGAATTGCCTCTACCTGTGCAACGATCTTGGATCGATCCTCCAAATTCGTAAATTCTATCAGGTCTCCTACCTGTACCTTCTGCCGTTTTTCGTCATACAAACGCAGTTCAATGGTCTTCTTCCCCTCTCGAATTTTATGAAAGGGTCTCGGTCTTAATTTCATTCGATGCCTCATTTGTTGATCCTCCTTTCCGATTTTTTGTTTCCTTTGCTGATTTCGCCGCCGAAAGCAGTACAAGAATGGTAGTATTATACCATAGGAATTCTGACTTTTCAATAAACTTTGACTGCATACTCAGAGCCCCATATTTTTATGAACCGAATTGTATCCCACTGCAAAGCCCCTCTGTTCTTTCCGGCTTGAATCGAAAAAAACAGAGGGGCCAAAGTTATAGGGGTCATTTATGACCTATGGTGCTTTCCCGTGGTCAATGTAAGGGATACAGAACATCTCCTACATAAACAGCAGACACCTCACGAGGATCCACGATTTCTTTGAGAGGACATTTGCTCCACTGCATCTCCTCAGTATAATAGTCTTGGGTTTGGTAGCCGGGTTTAAAAGGCAGTTTTGTGCCGTCCTTCAGCACCACACCACTGATCCAATTTCCCTCTTCGTCACAGAGAGGGAAGTCAAAGCCTTGGATCTGCACGCCCAAGGTGTGTACCTTCACTTGCCGTCCATCCTCCATGGACATAAGCTTCGCCTTGCTGTCACTCAGAACTATCGATTCCTCTATCAGGTAGGTTTCTCGCTCCTCGGTGATGTAGCCACCATTCTCTGCAGAAGTCCAATTTCTAAGTTTCTCCAGAGACAAAGACAACTCCAAGCCTTCATAGTCAGAAGGTAGTTCAAGCAGAATGATCCCCATGGTATAAGAGCAGAAATTGATATCACTTCCATCATCCAAACGGATAAGATCGTAGGTTCTGCTCACCCCCTCGGATCGCAGGCATTCCTTTCCAACCATTGCCTGTCCTCGTTCCGACAGAGGAAGGTCTATGGGTCCCTCTGCAAAGATCATATGGATCCGTCCCTCAAGAGCCTCTGACGGGAAACCATTTACTTCGAACTGCTCCGCAGCGTTTACTTCTCCTTTGGTGCGGACAGAAAACCGGACAAAGACAAAGGGTCCGTCTGCCATCATTCGGTCTACCGTTACTTCCATGTTTCCTTCCTTTGCCGTAAGCTGTAGCTCCTCTACACCCTCGGCCTTCTCGCTGTTCCCCAAGAAACCGTCCAGCCACCCCTTCTGCACCCCAACTGCCGTAGCAGACAGCAAAAGGCACAGAATCGCTGCCACGGCAATGATCGGCCGCAGAACACGACGATAATTTTTCCCTTCCCCGGGATGTACCGTTTCCATGCTTTGACGGATCTCTTTGGCACAGTCCGAAGGCATGGTGATATTTTCAAATTCTTTCCTGATCAAATTTTTCATAACAGATCCTCCTTCAATCGTTCCCGAAGCTTTTGGCGGGCTCGCTGTAAACGGGTCGTCACCGTGGTCTGACTCACATGTAACAGCTTAGCAATTTCCTTTGTGCTGTAATCCTCATAGTAAAACAGGTACAGGACGATCCGATAGTCCCCCGGGAGTGTCTTGAGTATTTCCGTTAAACCGCTCTCCTCCGGTTGGGTAACAGCATCCGTTTCCAACAGCTCTCGGATATTTCGTTTTGCATAGGACGAGTGGAGATTTTTGCAAGCATTTACCGTGACCTTCGCCAGCCAGGATTTTTCGGAGCCTGTTTTGATCCGACCGTTCCATCGGATCAGACGGAGGAAAACCTCCTGACTGATATCTTGGGCATCATGGATATTTCCCGTATAACTCAGTGCCAAGCGGTAAACCATGTCCTTGTGTTCCTCAAACAATTCTTGGACTCGTTGCAAGCTCTCACCCCTTTCTACATTTTTGAGGCCTCTGTTTATAAGACAAACGAAACATAGAAATTGTCACCCATATCTATAAAAAATTTCCGTTTGCCGATTACTCGGCAAACTGAGCAGATGGAGTTGCTTTAGCGATCCATTCTTTTACACTTTCCCATAAATAATGTGTAGACCTTAAATTCCTGTTTCACTTCATTGGTTGCCCGATCTATGATCCTCACACTTCCGACGGTGATTTCTATGTCTTATACTTATTTCTAATAAAACGGATTGACCGTTTTATTATGCCGCCGGTAAGCGGCATGGCGGCAAAGCCGCCAAGAAATGCCGTGTAATACTGTTCTTGCCGCCGAAGTCTAAGCAGGATATTCATCCTGCAATAAAATGGTTTTCAAACCATTTTATCAAGAAACAGTATTATACACTCGTTGTGAGAGATCATTTCTACATCTCAATGATCTACTAACTATATCTTTTCTCCTCGGATTTTCCTGTGGGAGATGTGCCGTGATTTGGGTAAATTATTCCTCGATGATTTTAACGAGACAGTCGAAGTCTTTCCGTTTCTTTGTACGAAGCTTATCCTCTTTTGATGGATATCCCAGAGTGATCACCAATCTTACTTTACCTTCTATTTCACACAGATCACGGATCTTGCTGTCATCCAACCACCCAAGGATGCAAGTCCCCAGACCTTGAGCAGTAGCCTCGGCGGTAATATATGCCGCAAGAATACCGATATCAATGGAGCGGTAATCGTTCTTCTTCACTTTGGCACCCAAAGCCGCAGAAGCAACATAGGGCATTTCCGACAATACAAGCATAACAGGTGCATCTACGGCAAATTTGTTCATGCCCACGCCTTGAGTCGCTTTTGCTACCTGCTTTGCAGTCTCGCCCTTGCAGATGGTAATAAAATAGGGCTGACCGTTGCAAGCGGATGGCGAAAGTCTTGCAGTTTCCAAAATACGATCTATTTTTCCCTGTTCTACCGTTCTGTTTGGATCATAACTGCGACAAGATTGTCTGTTTTCTGCAATTTCCGTAAAATTCATAGTGCTTTATACCTCCAATATTGATTTTCTCGAAAACAATAGCCCGATTCTTTTCTGCTAAGTCCTTTATGTCATAAATCCGGTTTAGCCTGCTTTTTTATTTTTGCGGTCAATTTTTCATTGGCTTTAGGGGTAACTCTAAATATATGGTAATGTCCCAAACCATACTCTATGGCAACAAAAAATACAGTGCGATTTTTATGGGTAACATAGTATATCTGTTCCAAAAAAGGACTAACAATATTTTTCTTACCATAAGTCACTACCGGCTTCCCATATGCCCTCCATTCCCCTTGCATAATGGGGATCGTATCGAGTTCCATGTCCGATCCTAAAGGGTACAAACCACAATACTCTACTTTTACAAACATCCCCGGTCGCCACCTTTTCATTCCAATACCGTTATTCCTTATCTTAATTTTAACTTATTATCTTAATTAGTCAAGATAAAAGTGAAACTCTGCAGAATTTTATTTTTCATAATTTGTAAAGACAGATCAAGAATAATTTTAATAGAACCGGTCGTTCCCGGATTGGGTAAATTATAAAAATCCGGAACAGATAACTGCTGAAGCAGATGAACTACAGTTTCTTGATGTAGATTTCAACGAAGATGGCACCATCGACATCGAAATATACGACGAGCGACTCGGAAGAACGGTTGCAAAAATCATTGATCGCAACGGAAAAGAATTGTTCCCCTCCGAGTAAAGTTCCATCTATTCCTGGAGAGAGCCGTTTGAAGTGGTTATTCGGGATGAGAACGGGGCACGGCACGGTTCGATTGATAGAACCGGCAAAGTTCTTCTCCCGTGCAAATACCCTGTCAGTTGGAACGGCCTTTACTGGAAGGAAAAGAGAATCGTTTTTGAAGAGAACGACAATCAAGGTCTGATGGATTTTGATGACAACATTATTATCCCGGCAATCTACCACAAAATCCATGGTGTCGATGCCCCGCTGCTCACTGTATATGTCGGTGAGAAGGACAACTATTTGGTCGGATTACTCGACCATAATGGCAATGTCATTTTCCCCGCAAAATACAGCAGCATTTCCCGGCTTAAGGACAAGACCCATCTGGTTTGTTGTAAAGATGGTCTCTGTGAAGTGTATCAGTATACTCTGAAGGGCTAATCTATTAAAACTCCAATTACTTAGCTAGTTAATCTTCGTTTCTTATATTTTTCAAGGGTTATCAGCAAAAACAACGCCCGGTGAAAGAGCATCTTTCACCGGGCATGTTAATTATGATCCTAATCATGATTATGATTATTATTAGGATGATGATTAGGATAGCATTCCATTTCCTTCATTTGCATGGTTGAGAAGATGACTCGGCGGAGATTTTTCAGGTAGTCAAGACAGCGGTAGCCCCAGATGCCAGTAGGGTGGGTTTCCTCCGGTAGCTTTGGCTCCGAGATATAGTAGTCCCCGTCGTGGATGTACGAGATATTCATGGTCAAGCATCCTTCGTTTGATTCTGCCGAAGTAGCGGACCAACTAATGTGCGGCACACCAATGCAAAGTCGGTGTGCCGCATTTTGATATAAAAAGCGTTATTTTCTCAGTCAAAGCGTACTGCCCGATTCAGTTCGGCGGGCGAAAACCATTCAATACCATACTTTTCAAGAAGGAGTTGCTTTCTTTGATGCCAGATGGCATGGCACGAACCAAAGCAGCCGTACATTTCTCCCAAATTTTCTTTAATGATTTCCTCTATGACAGGGAGCGCTTCTCTGTATGCCGCAGTTACTTCCACAAAATCGTAATAGATGCCATTCTTTACAGGAAACGAAACCCACTCTCCTTCGTGCAGAAAGCAAGGAATATCATTCAGATATTTCACGATCCGCTTACCCCCGGTAGATATTTCCGGCGGTACCGGTGGATAAAAAATAAAATCCATGCGTTCCACACCGCCGGGCCAATCCTCATTCCGATGTTCTTCGTACCACTGCAACATCTGTTCCCGCTGGGCATCCGTTGCCAAAGGCAGCAATGATTCATAGGCATCCTTGCACTCTAAGAGTAAGTCATCCAATTCATCATAATCATCATCCATTTCCCATTCCAGAGCGGTTTCCATTACGATCCAAATCAAATGAAAGGCATCCGCCACAGCCTTGACCTCTAAAAGTAGGGGTAACTTTTCGTTCAGGAAATTTCTAAGATCGTTCAAAAACTCCCATGTGTTTTCATCGTTGATACGGCCTCTGCGATCCGTATATCCTAAAGCAGTTTTCTGTAAGTCAGCTTTCCAGTTCTGTATCTGCCCTTCCGGGATCTTGCCTAAATATAGAACCGCAAGTCGCTCTTTCAAACAGTCATTCCGGTCTGCCAATTTCATCAATTCCTTACGCACCACTTCCTCGGGGAGCTTTTCAATCGCCTCCAACCAAGGCGTTTCCTTAGGGATATGAGAAACAATTGGCGGCTGTTTTGCAGGCGGAATCTCTTCAATAGTAACATCCTCCCATTCCAACGCATACAAAACCGCAGCCATATGCTTACAGTATTGCTCGGAACCGACAGCATATGGGCAGTCACATTCCATATGTCCAAGGTTGTTATCTTCTATATCGATTTCGACTGTATAATCCTCTGTACCTTCAACAGTTGTGATGATGGTATTACCGCAACGCTGGATAGGGCCTACCCTGCCTTCTTCAAAATACTTCTTTCCCCGTGCGAGAATTTTGGGAAAAAAATCATTTTTCCAATCGGAGTACATTTTGATATCCACCTGCCTTCGTATTATATTTATAAAAAATCAAATTACAGATTGATCCAGGAGAAAGTCGATGACTCCGATATTCAATATCCCTTTATCGTCATACCAACGCTTGCGGATGTCATGGCGCACGATGATTTTTGGGAAGGAATCTCCGGTTAAACCAAAAGGTCTGTTCTCGATTTCGGCTTTGGTATCATCGGGAAGTGCATATGCAGACTGGATGTAGACTCGTTTTCCGCCAATGGTGGCAACAAAATCAATTTCACGGGGCACTTGTACAGTACGCCCTTTTTTATCGGTATCGTTACCATATACAATACCAACATCCACTGCACAACCACGGATCACAAGCTCGTTGTAAATAATGTTTTCCATGATGTGAGTCATTTCTTGCTGGCGGAATCCGATACGGGCATTTCGCAAGCCGATATCTTCGCAATAATATTTGTTCGGGTAATCGAAGTAGTTCTTCCCTTTCACATCCCAACGCTTACACTCGCTGAAAAGAAATGCATCTGCCAAGTGGTCCATATAGCTCTTAACCGTATTTTGAGCAACAATATTTTCACCGCTTAGTTTTTGCTTGGTGTTCAGGCTGCTGGTTACATTCGTGGGATTGGTGAGAGACCCGATAGAGGAGCAAAGTAGATCAAGAACGGCATCCAGGATATCCTTGCGCCTAATTTTTTTCCGTTCAATAATGTCCTTCAAATAAGTTTCTGCAAACAGGGATTGCAGATAGTTCATTTTGGCAGTGTCATTGGGACGAGAGAGTACGAGAGGCATACCACCGAAGAAGGCATAGTTGTCAAAGGCTTCGTATTTAT
The DNA here is from genome assembly GCA_045659585.1 of Faecousia sp. Classification (GTDB taxonomy): domain Bacteria; phylum Bacillota; class Clostridia; order Oscillospirales; family Oscillospiraceae; genus JAZOXB01. The sequence goes on from JAZOXB010000192.1 coordinate 9,640, forward strand.
CTCCGCCTACAACGGAATAGTATTCGGAAAAACTAAGAGGATGCATGCGGATTTCATCACTGCGACCTCTGAACTCCGTCAGTATATCGGAAGACAGCATTTTGGAGTTGCTTCCGGTTACATAGATATCCAGATTTGATAAGGAACGCAGATCGTTTAATGCATCATAAAAAGTGATCTTTTTACCCTCGCTGTGATAGGGATTGGGAACGGGATCCGAAAGCTGAATTTCATCCACAAACAGATAAAATTGTTCCTCTTTATCCTCTACAATTCCTCTGACATATTCAGCAAGTATCAGAGGGTTACGATACTTGATATCTTTCGCCAGATCCAGCTCGAAGGAAAGAATTTGTTCTTTCTTTATTCCCTGACTAAGTAAATGCTTACGGAATAAGGTGTTTAACAAATATGATTTTCCGCATCTGCGAATGCCGGTAATGACTTTTACTTGTCCATTCCACATATATGAGATAAGTTGCTGCAAATATCGATCCCGTTTGATTTCCATAACTACCTCCTATTGAAAACTTCCTTGATTTATTATATAACTTTTCAATAGAGATTATACTCCAACACAACCTAAAAATCAAGATGGTTATTGAAAAGTTCTTTGATTTATAAATCAACTTTTCAATAGAACCGTCATTTATAGTGTATGAATGATCAAATGTGAATTGTATTTACCTCCTTTTTTACTATCCTCATTGTACACAAAGGCAGGACAATAGTCGAATGTGCCGATAAAGGAAAAAGGGGCTGTAAAATAACAGCCCCGATAAGTTTTGCCTTACGAATCTAATTACTTAGACTTGATAGCGACCTGTAGTGCAGTACACAAAAGTGATAAACTATTTTTTACAGCTCTTTTCCCATTCACTATGAGCTAAATTCCATCTTTCACTGTGGGCACCCAAGGCACCGATTTGACGAGGATGTGCAAGTGGAAGTACTTTTATGGTTTTACCACAAATAACTGTTTCGGTAGGATTACCGTAACCATACAACTCTACATATTTTCCTAATGTAGAATATGGAATATCCGCAACTTTCTTTAAGTATTGCGCAATCGGGATATCACCTAAAAGCACTAACAGCTCTGCTTCCGATTGCAACAATTCTTCTGTAATTTCTTCACTACGTTTCTTATCGCAAAAAACAGACGGACGTTCGGGAATCGTTACGGAATTTAATCCGTATTCTTCAATCAAAGGATTGTATTTTTCTCGAAGTGCCTTTGCTTGGCTTGGGTTGATTCGTGCTTCAGGTAAGCAATCACACAGCCAAGCATCTTTGCGGGTAAATCCTAACGGAGCAAGAATATTCTCATCTAAAACTTTTGCAGAAGGTCCGTTTAACTGCCTGCTTGCAGGTTCTAAAACACCAAGTTCTTTTGGAATAGCAACTGCATCGATAATTTTTCTCGCTTCTTCAGGATTTCCGTCCCAAAAAATACGCGGTTCACTGGCAACAGCCAATGCTTGGCAAATAACTTTTCCACCCTTTTTCCATCGTGCGTGCACTGCACTTGCATACACACCCAAAACAAAAACTTTTTTGGGAGATTTATCTTCTTGTCTCAATGGCACTATTTTTTGTCCAAACGGAAAATAATACGGCATAACAAATGCCTCCTACTTATATTTATTAAACAAAGTATACCATATTTTTGATTTGTTTGCAAGGCATATGAAATCCCCTCGGATTGCTCCGAGGGGATTGGGTTTATTTATTTACTTATCCTATTGTCTGCAAATTACTTAGCTTTGATAGCAGCCTGTGGTGCTGTGATCCTTGGTGGGCGAATTCTCTCGGGAAGCGGAAATTTTGGTGGTAGTACGCCGTTTTCCCTCTGTGGTGCAGTGCAAGGGGCGGTTGGGATCCCCATCAAATCGCATATACCAGTCGAATCCGTCTTGGGACACCACGATTTTTGACACGAAGGCCTCGATGACGCTCTCCGGCACATCCCCCTCTCCTGCATTGGTGTATTGCTCTAATGCATAGCGTAGCACCGTTAGCTTTTCCCGATAATCTACGATTTCGGGCTGTTGGTTCTGCTCTGCTTCCAGTTGTCGGATCTCTTCTATCAGTTTGCCGATTTGGGGCTCCAGTTCTGCGGTCTTTCGTTGGAAAATCTCTCGGCTGATTTCCCCGTCTGCCCGCATTTCCGTGTAGTTATCCAGTCTTTGGTTGAGCCGATCAAGCTCCCGCTGCTTTCTTTCGATTACAGCGGTGTGATCCACCTTGGTTTCCTTGTCGGCAATGTGTGCCTCCAGCATAGAATTGGCAAGAGTCAACACCTTATCCTTTTGAGACAGATAGTTAGAGAAAATGTAGTTTGCCATCATTTGTAGCTTCCATTGGGGAACCATGGGACTTCGGCAGATTCCCCCCAAGGGAAGTCCCCGTTTCTTTCGGCTTTCATAGGAGCCGGTATGAACAGAGCTATAGCATTGATAAGCCGAACTATCTTCCCCTTCCCTTCGGTGTCCCCAATTTCTCAGACTGAATTCGTGTCCGCATTCACAGATCAGAAGCTTTCCCCATACTGTGGTTCTCGGTCGCTTGCCTTTGGTTCTTCCCTCTTGGAGATTCTTGCATTGACTTCTTTTGCTTGCCATAATTGCTTGCACCCTTTCAAATTCTTCTTCCGTTACAATGGGCTCATGCTTGCCCCTTACGGAGAGTTTTTCGATTTCGCCGTAATTCTTGATCTTTTTCTGTGTCAGATAATCCGGTGTGTATTCCTTGTGGTAGGTCATGATCCCACAATAGAAGCTGTTGCTCAGCACATGGGAAATGACGGTAGGGTACCAGCGATCCTTCCCCATGGCGGTTTTGTGACCCCTTCTCTCTAACTCATTTTGGATCCGCACAAGCCCGTCCCCTGCCAAATACATATCAAATATCAAACGGACGGTTTCTGCCTGTTCAGGGTCTATGACGAAGTCCACCTGCTTCTTCCCGTTCTCCAACAGGCTCTCCACCCTCTTGTAGCCCAAGATATTTCCGTTTCCGTAGACAACTCCGTTTGCCATTGAGGTCTGCTGTCCGCTCTTCACACGGACGGAGGTTTTGCGGCTTTCATCCTGGGCAAGGGTCGCCATAATGGTCAAGCGAAGCTCCCCATCCCCGTCAAAGGTTTTGATATTGTCGTTGATGAAGAACACCTCAACACTTATGGCCTTCAGATCACGGGTGTACTGGAGGGTGTCTACTGTATTACGGGCAAATCGGGAAACCTCGCGGGTTAAGATCAGATCAAACTTTTTCTTCTTGGCATCTCTGATCATTTTCATAAATTGAGGCCGCTTTTGGGCAGAGGTTCCCGTGATACCCTCGTCAATGTACTGCCCCACAAGCTCCCATTCCGGCATGGCGGACAAAATGGGCTTGTACCATTCCAGCTGATTTTCTAACGCAGAGAGCTGTGCCTCATGCTCCGTAGAAACACGGGCATAGATCACAACATTTCGCTTTCCGAATCCTCTGTTGTACACGGACATTCCTCCTTTTGATTGTGATTTCCTTTGATAAACTGACTTTCGTCCACAACATCCGAATATTCACTCAGAATATTGTGGAACAGAAATGCCGGAATCTTTCCATCCCGATAGAGCTGTTCGATCAGCTTCAATGCGGCAAAACAGCATTCCGGTTCCTTGCATACTTCTATTTTACTCATAACATACCTCCCGTCAAATGTGCGGAATCATCGGCACTGTGCCTTCTGCCGCTGGAGGAATCTCTGATAATACTCGCACGCCTTCATCACAAACTCCTCCGTCTGCTTCGCATCCGCCTTGGGTACAAAGGGTCGCAACCTCTCCATTGGCACCTTAAACATCTCCCGCTGATTGGCTTTTTCTTCCCCCATCATGTTTTCAATCACTTCACCGGTAAGCCTCCCCTCCCGGCTGAGCTTCTTCAACCGACAAGCCTGAGAAAGAGAAGGAGTGCAATCTTGTATCTCCATCTGCTCCAAAAGGGTATACTGTTCCTCCTCGGTGAGATAGGAAAGCTCTACTGCAGGGGTAAAAGAGATTCGCCCGTCATCTACATATTGCAGAATTTCGGGGATCAGGTTGGTAAGACGGATGTATCTTTGGACTTGCCGTCCGCTCTCATTTTCAGCGATCAAATCAGATGTTTCTAACTTCCCGACAACTTGTCGGGAAGTTAAGTCCGTCCGTTTTCCTTGTCTGCTGAGCGCTTCCATCTTCAGCTTGTATGCCCATGCTTTCTCGCTGGGCAGTAGCTTCTCTCGATGCAAGTTGCTATCCACCAAGGCAATAGCGGCTTCATCTCGGTTCATGGGATAAACCAAAGCAGGAACCGATTCGATCCCTGCTTTCCTGCATGCCAGCAACCTCCGATGTCCGGAAATTACCTCGTACTGATTATTGTCTACGGGTCGCACCACCAAGGGTGTCAACAAACCTTGGGTGAGAATACTCCACACCAATTGCTCCATTTCTTCATCTTCCTTCACTTGGAAGGGATGCCCCTCGAAAGGTCGTAACTGTTCTATGTTCAAATATTCTGCTTTTGCTTTGTTCATGCTTCTTCCTCCTTCAATGTCTCTTCTGTTTTGGCTTTCTTTTTCCTCGGTTCTTTATTCTGGAATGTTTTGTAGAGCATAGCCTGCGTAGCATGGAGACTATCCAGACTCTCACGGATCATCGGCACATCCAAGAAACCACTGGCATCCGCTTTCTTAAGAACTCGATTCAGGTACACACCTACTCTTCGTATCTCCGTGATTAATTTATAAAACTCAACCGGCGGTGCTTCCTTAATCTGCGCTCCGTTCAGTACCATACGGCAATATTTCTCCCTGGGGAGCTTCGCTCGCTCTGCATTTTGAGTGATATCTTCTAATTCTTCCGGTGTCAGCCGGATCAGAATTGACTTCATTCTTGTTCTCATTTCGTCCTCCTTTCACAACGGGGTTTCAGGGGTGCTAAATCCCGGACAAGCGGGTTTGGATATCCAAATCCAGTGCTTGCTCAGACTTCGCATAGGCAATATTCCCCACGAAATTCCAATCATCATTCCTTCCAAATTCCAATTCCGGGGCTATTTATTTCCGTTCAAAAGCAACGCTTTGACTTGCTCCATATTCTGCTCTTTGTTTATTTTCCGGATGTTTTGTTCGTTCACGCAGATCAAAGTTCCTCGCTCCAACACCCGATCAAATATCCGCTTTCGCCACATATCACCGGGGTTGGTCATTTCGTTGAAAGTTAGGTTGGTCGTCACGATCAGAGGCAAACCACTGCGGTATCGACCATCAACAATGCCGAAGCATTGCTCCTTTGCAAACTCCGAATTTCGTTCGATTCCAAGATCATCAATGACCAAAAGTGCGTAGGCGTTCAAGCTGTCGATGTAGCTGTTCCGGTCGCCCATTTGCAGATCCGTCAAGCGGTTCAGTAATCGGGAAAAATTCGTCACCAGAACACGCACGCCTCGGTCCAACAGTTCGTTTGCAATACAGCCGGCAATAAAACTTTTTCCGGTTCCCACATCACCCCACAAGGTCATGCCTATGCCGTTCTTTTTCATTTCCGTCCATTGTTCGCAATATTCTCTGGCGATCTTCATAGTGCTTGCGTTGTAGTCTTTGTCATTCGCAAAGGTATACTCCAACAGCTTTGAATCCTGAATACCGATGTGTCGGTTACGCTCTACTTCTTCTCGTGCCTGTTTCGCCTTCCACTCGGCCTCCTGTCGATCTCGCTCAATCTCCTCGCACTTGCATATTGCTCGTGGATAAATGACCTTATCTCCCACCGGTACGCATACTTGCTTGGGAGAATGGCAGTATTCGCAATAGATCAGTCCATCCTCATTGCGGTATTCTCCTTTTTTCAGACGGTCATCTTTTTTGCCCTGAAGGGCTTCGTAAACAGAAATCATAAACTTTCTCCATCCTTATATACATATTTTTTACCTCCATTAGGTTCAGGTATGGTAGATTTATTTGGGGTGGGAAAACTCCCAGCCGGACAGCCAATTTTCTCCCCACCATTGGGACAATTTTCTCCCCCCGACGGTGGAGGATTTTCTACACTCGGCGGTGGAAATTTCTCCACCCGTGTCTTGACGTAAATTTTTCGGCTCTTTCCGATCTTCGGTTGCTTTTCTCGTAAGATCAGATCCGCTTCCTCCAATGCCCTCAACACATCTTTCACTGTATCGATGCTTTTCCCGGAATCGGCGGCTAAACTTTTAATGTCGTAGTAAAAGTAAATATGGCCATTGGAATCTGACCAGCCTTCCTGTGTCATGGACAGCCTCGCCCGATCCAACAGAAGCATATAAATGAGTTTGGCTGTTTCGCTGAGTTTTACTTTCATCAGAAATTTCGGGTATGCCATATAGTTGATCAGCTTGGTATCACACTTTAAGAATTTGTGGCTCAATCTATCATCTCCTTTCTATGGGTTAAAATTTAGGTAATTTTCGGAGCGATTTTCTCCCTTTTTCTTTCCTGTAATGCACGATCAAAAGTGGGGTGCTATCATTCACCACCCAAATCTTTTTCACATTTCGGGAAGAAAAAAGCCTTATTTTTGCCCCGATTTTTTCGTAAATCTCGGACATTCCAAAAGCACTGTCCGGTAGCTCTGCTTGCAATCGTTTGCACACTTCTTGCAAATATCGTTGTAGCCTTTCCTCCTTGTTTCCGGTCGGAGGAATAAAGACCATCTCAACTTCTCTTTCTTCGGCATCCTCGGCATACTACACCTCCTTACAAATCATCGAACACCATTTCACGATCTTTTCCTGCTTTAGATAACCGCCGTATCCCCAAAATTAGTAGCAGTTAACAAATAAGGTTTTATGCCATCAAGAGGGTTCCGCCTGTCTCTTGACGGCTATTCAATTTTCAAGGTACAACGAGGGATCTTTTCGGCTTCTTTCCCCTCAAGAGCAGGTGCCGGGGCAGAGTTCTGATCCGTTTTCAAAAAACACCCCTCAAGTAGTAGGCATCGAAAACGGGCTTTTTTTAGCCTTCAGCGAGAAATTTTTCTGCCGATAAAAATACCCCTCAATAGGTAGGCAGCGAGAATGGCGATTTTTTCGGGTTTTCCTCTAAAATTATTCCTTGCCGGTAAAAATACCCCTCAATTGGTAGGCAGCGAAAAGGCCAAAAACTAAACACCAAAACCAAAAAATTTTTATTCTTTAAAAAACACCTCCCAATAGGTAGGCAGCGAAAACGTTGATTTTTAAACATCGACTCAGAATTTTTTACTTTATAAAAAACCATCCCCCAATTAGTAGGCAAGAAAAACGCCGTTTTTTAAACCTCCCTATCAAAAAAATTTGAAAAAAATAAAAAACACCCGATCTGATAGCCTTTCATCGGCTACCAGACCGGGTGCATGAGGAATTTATGATTTCTTTTAAGGAAATTTAAAAATAGCTTTTACCATGATCCTAATTATGATTATGATTATGATCAGGATCATAATTAGCATCGGAGGCATCTTTATAATATAAAACATAAGAAGTAAGCAAGAAATATAAGAAAATTGTTGTTTAATCTTATGTTACTTACAGAAACATAAGAAAAAGTAGAAGAAACGAAAGAAAGGATGTTAAAATCTTTTCTTTCGTTTCTTATGTTATTCGTTATTCTTCTATAGGCATTGAAAACATATCGCCGTCAGATTTCGCTCTTTCTAATTTTTCGTCGTGACGCTTGATATAATCAAACACGTCACGGAAGGACAAGAATAATCTCGGTTGCTCGTGATACTTGTCCTCATTGGGAGTCATCACAAGGTTTATGTGGTCCAATTTTACAGGTGACTCCGTTACATGGATGCGCCACTTTCCCACCGGTGTTTCCATATGCAGGTAGGCTCCTTCTCTGTGATGGGAATATCCTGCCTTTTGGCATAATGCCTCCAAGTCTTCTATCTTTTCATCTTCTCTGATCCGATTAGTGATCGGGATGGAGATCTTTACATCGTGTTTTGCAGTCGGTTTGCATTTGCGGCAGGGAGCGAATCCTGCTCCCACAGCATCCTTATATGCAGAAAATCCTCGCAAATTGCTTACTTTCTGAAGTTTGGCGCAATGTCGCAGATGGAATGTCCGATACCCTTGCCCGACCCAAAAGGCGAACCGAGGTTGTGTCAATGTAAATACATCATTTCGTTCCTGCTGTGTGAGGGTTTCCCCACCCAGTTTTCTGTTTCGCTCTTCTGCCGCGACTCTTTGACGCAAAATGGCTTTCGCATCCTCTTTTGATACCATCCGTTTGGTTTTCTTTTGCAGACGATCGATCTTTACCTGTTGCGGAAGGGGGCGGTAGACATCATCCGGTGAAGGCTTGCACAGCTTACAGGGCATTCTTCCGGTTTTGATGACTGTTTCATATTTTCTCGTTCCCAAGATATCCTTTACGGACAGCATAATGCCGCAGGAATATTTGTGAAACACCTTGGAATCCTTTGAAAATGCATAGGTATATTGGGTTCGTTCCAAAACATCTATATTTCGTTCCCGAAATGCCGCTGTATATTCTTTTTTACAACATTCACAAGGTTTAAATCCTTTTCTGAGGGGTGCTTTCAAGGCTCCAATCCCAATAATAGCACCCTCGTCCTTTGGAAGTAAAGGACAATCCCTAAGATGGATCCTGTTGGTAGCAGGGTCGTACCGATACGGAAACTCTTCCAAAGATTTTGAAAGCTTCTTCTCTATCTGGGTTTTTACCACCGGTTTTAATAAATCCGGTTGGGGATATGCGATTTTCTTCATCAGTTTCTGCATCACCACAGCATCATTGATGGAATAATGTTGCTGTTTGGGATTGGTAAAGATCTCTCTTGCTTCTGCGATCCTGTACGCAGTCCCCCGAGAGTTAGGCTCCCCGCGAAGAAAGGCATACACATAGTCACAAATACAGATTGTCTTTTTTGCAAACTTGGTTTTTAAGATCAAACTATGGAGCTTTTTAAAAACGATATCGGATTCCTTATACCACCATAGGATCATATCATCCTCGGAAAGCCAAGTCTGAAAAGATTCCAATACACTGTAAGCATTTCTTGCCTTCAGAAATTCTGTAGCACTTCCCCCGGTATAGGCAACATGGCCCCAATCATGCAACTCGGCATCTTTCGGACGTATAAAAGAATGAAAACGAGCAATCTCGTTCCACTCCTTATCAACCCTAATGGCCCCAAGCTGGATTGGACAGTAGTGACCGTCAGCGTTGGTTATCCACTCTATATCAGCTAATACAAACATTTCCGGCCACCACCTTTTACAATCATATATCGTTGTTCCTTGCTTTCGCTCTGTTTTGCTGAAGATTATAAGTTCTTTAAATATTCCTCTACATTCAAATAGCGGATCCCGTTGATTTCTTGTGACTGTCCACGATAAATCACATATTTCCCGATGATGGTACCAAAGCGGAATTCTGTTTGTTGGCACTTTTCCGGGTCTACCAGATGTTTATATTGTTCCTCTACTGCTTCAGTGCTGTGTTTGATCTCATAAATGGAACAGCAAGCCTTTTCGGGGTCAAAAACGACCATATCAAATTCTCCACGAGCGAATACAAGCTTGAATACTTCGCATCGGGGATAGGCCATTTTTGTTTCCAAAAGAATAATATCCTCCAACATTCTTCCCTGAATGTCACTCATGATCCGCTGGGTCACCCGGTTTCTTTCTGCAAGGGAAAGCATTTGGAATACACTGTCTTTCATCAAGGTTTGGATCAAAGCTTCCGCCTGGGCATAACGCATACCGGGCTGAGAAATAGCGGTATGTTTTTCGCTTCTGCTAAGATCCGGAAGGTAAACCACATCAAGATCCACCGTGAGATCCAGAAAATCCAGATATTCTTTGATTTCTCGACGGTGTTCATCACGGATGGTTACGGTTTGCTCCGACTTATTCCGAATCTCTAATAATTCCTTTAGTCGAGCAGTTACCATCTCTTCGTCGATACGATAAAGTACATCATTGGGTGCCTGTCGATCGCGTAGCAAGTTTTTGGCAGACAGCCTTAAATCTCCGGATTTGAAATTCCTTGTCAGAACTGCAAGTGTGAATCGGTGGTTCATATCTTCTACAATGCGATTGATTGCACCGGTCAATTCATTTGCTTCGTATAGCTCTGACAAATTGCGGAAGTGATCCCCCTGTTGATAGTTTTTGAGAGAATGTTGAATATTTCTGGCAATTGCACTGTCTACATAGTCATCTGTACTTTCCTTGGTAGCAAAAGTCATACCGGAGTGGTTGTAGTTGACCCCACCCAGACTCATGGTACCACCGTACCGGATATATTCGTCGATCCCACCGATCCCTAAAACAGTTTCAAATTCTCGGTAAGAAATAAATGTTGTGTGCAAAATGAAGCAACGGTCATAAAGTTCTCTGTCCTCAGAGAAAATAAACCCAAGGGAATCTGTACCGGATAACACGATTTTCATGCCACTGGTGGCATACACATCCGAAAACAGAGCAGCTCCGTCGACAAAGTCATCCATAAGAGTCACTTCGTCGATAAATACATAGCGGTAGCCTTGTTTTGAAAGCTGCTTCAGATCAATGTTGATTTTTGCCAGATCCATAGTTGCATTCATCTGAATGAATGCTGTTTTCTCCAGCATCTCCTCCGACATTTCTCCAATCATCTGACGGATCATGGTAGTTTTACCGGTTCTACGCAAACCATAGAGAATGAATACCCGATCTGTGCTATTCCCATATACATAGTCCCGAAGCGTACAGAAGCATTCACGCTTTTTGAGTTTTTTTACAGGAGCAACAAAGTCCAAAAGTTCTTGCCCTCGCTTAACGGCAGAAAAGAAGAAATCCTCTGCAAAAACTTCCTTCATATCCGAAGGTGCTGATGCACTTGCTTCCTTTAACTTTTGTTGTAAGTCCTTACGCTGTGCAATTTTCTCGGAAAGTTCTTGTAGTTCCTCAGCTTTTACACGCCGTCCTCTTTGTTTTCCGTTTTCCGTCCACTGATAGTAGGGGTATTTCTTTCCGTTGATCGTCTTATAGGTGATGTTGCCGGAAGGCAACTGGGAGATCCATTCCTTCAAATAACGAATGCGTACAGTATCCATACGGCCACCTCCAATGTTCTCATCTTAATTTTAACTTTTTTATCTTAATTAGTCAAGATAAAAAGTTAAAACCTAAAAATATTATTTCCATTCCACTTCCAATTCAAAAAAATAGGCCCCTACTCTATAACCTTTAATTAGTTAAGTATAATAACAAAATTACGGATTAATTTATGTCGAAAACATGTCAATATTAAATTCTAAATTGACAAAATCTAATCTATTGTGGTAATATTGTACTGTGTTATAGAACATAGTACAAACGGAGAGGAGGTGTCGAATTGTCAGGAAGAATTGTGAAGGATTCTGCTACTCAGAAAGCTGTAAATAAGCTTGGTAAGCTCCTAAAAGAATGCCGTGGAGAACAAAGTCTGCGAAAAATTGCAGGTCAGGTTGGTATTGCCGCTTCTCAGTTGCAATCTCTTGAGGATGCAAAACTCACACCAACAGCAGAAGTATATGCAAAACTCGTAGAAGTGTTGGCTCCGGATGATAAAACAAAGAGAGAGATGGATCATCTGTTTATGACAATTCGCAAAACACCTCCACCAGATGTTTGCGAATTGATTATAGATAACCCAAACCTTATTCCTCTGTTACGATCTATGGATGGTATGAAGCTGGGGAAAAGAGAAATTAACACTATAATGTCTATGATTGCTCAGATAAAAGAGGGAGAAAAAAACAATGGCTAAAACATATAACTACAATGTCATGTTCGACGATACTTCAATTGATGTAAGCAAGGAGGTTGCTCTGGTATGGTCCATCGCCAATTCTCTGCGCGGAGCATATACCTCCGATAAGTACAAGGATGTTATCATTCCTATGGTGATCCTTCGCCGCTTTGAATGTGCATTAGCGGAGACTAAGCAGGCCGTGGTCGATAAATACAAAGCAAATCCAAAGACTCCTGCTGCCCTGCTCGAAAGAGTGTCCGGCTATCCTTTTTATAATACCAGCGAATTTACATTGACCCGCTTACTGAACGACAGCGATAATATTGCAGAAAACTTTGTTAGTTATCTTGAAAGCTTCTCTGCCAATGTGCAAACGATTTTCAATAATCTGGATTTCAAAAAGCAGATTGAAAAGATGGATAAGAATAACCGTCTGTA
>JAZOXB010000193.1:0-30061 GCA_045659585.1 Faecousia sp.
ATGTAGTAAGGATCTGTCCCTTTTCTTCCTTGGCGCAATCACAGATCTGCAGAGTGCTGCCGTTTCCGCTGAACATGATGTAGTTGTTACCCATATCCAGATCATGCCCTGCAAGGCACAGGGTAACCTTTCCCTCAATGGCCAACATGCTGACATTTCCCATAGAAAGATCTTCACCCAATACATAAGTTCCCTCTGTCAAGGTCACTCTGCCATACTGGATTTTCAGTTCTGCAGCAGTCAACACTGTGCTAAAGATTACGGTTTCTTCGTCTTCCGCAGTCAAGTAGTGCTCGTGACCGTCGGAAAGATCTTCGTCAAAGTCTCCCATATAGTCGGCTGTAGGGAGAAGGGATTCGTCAGTTTCGAGAGTGAGGCTTGCATCCCCTGTCTCCCCCATAGTTTTCTCTCTTGCGAAACTCTGTCCGGGCAGGAGAGACAGAATCAGTGCAAGAGACAAAAAAATGGCCAAAAGTCTTCGTTTCATGTTAAATTGTCCTTTCTAAACTAAAATTTCACAATCAAATTATACAGTAAGAACATCGTCCTGTCAATCGCAAAAGGGTACATAAAACTACCGAGAGTCCCGATTCGGAACTCTCGGTAGGGATGTTTACCTAATTACTTCTTAACGCTCTCCACAAGACCGGTTGCCAAACCTGCAAGACCCTGAATCTCAGAGGGGATAATGATCTTGGTAGCCTGACCGTCAGCGATCTTCTGCATGGCTTCCAGAGCCTTCAGCTTGATAACCTGATCGTTGGGGCAAGATTCATTCAGCATACGCATAGCCTCTGCGGTAGCCTTCTGCACAGCCAGAATGGCCTCTGCCTGGCCCTCTGCACGGAGGATGGCAGCCTGCTTCTCTGCATCTGCACGGAGGATGGCGGATTCCTTTTCACCTTCGGCAACCAGGATCTGAGAATGCTTGGTGCCTTCTGCCTGGAGGATAGCCTGACGACGGTCACGCTCTGCCTTCATCTGCTTTTCCATGGAGCTCTGGATATCCTGAGGAGGCAGAATGTTCTTCAGCTCCACACGGGTAACCTTGATGCCCCAAGGATCGGTTGCTTCGTCCAGGATGGCGCGCATCTTGGTGTTGATGACATCACGGGAGGTCAGGGTCTGGTCCAGTTCCAGATCACCGATGATATTACGGAGAGTGGTTGCGGTCAAGGTTTCCATAGCCAGCATGGGACGCTCTACGCCGTAGGTATAGAGCTTGGGATCCGTAATGGAGAAATACACAACGGTGTCGATCTGCATGGTAACATTATCCTTGGTGATAACGGGCTGAGGGGGGTAGTCCAGAACCTGTTCCTTCAGGCTGACACGCTTGGCGATCTTCTGGATGAAGGGAGTCTTCAGGTGGATACCGACGCCCCAAACCTCATGGAATGCACCCAGTCTTTCAATAACATAGGCGTTGGACTGCTTAACAACGATGATATTCTTGATCAGGATGATCATGACCACAACCAGGAATGCGATCACGCCTATCACGGTTGCACCGGGATTTACCGCTAACATTAAATTCATTTTAATTTCCTCCTTATACTTTCTGCTTGTTTTGTATTATGCAAGCTCTGCCTTTTCCACACAGAGCCGTGCACCATGTACACTGACGATCCGCACAGGAGTTCCCTGAGAGATGGGCTCACCGTCTGCACTGAAAGCAGCCCAATCCACACCGGATACCCGAACGACGCCTTGATTGCGGAGATTGTCAATATCCTCTGTGACCAGGATGACTTTCCCCGCCAAGCTGTCTGCGTTGGTAGGCACCTTCCGATCCTCTACCATCTTCCGCAGACGAGGCCGCAGGAGTAGGAGAAGAACAAAGGACACTACCATGAAGCACAGGATCTGCAACCATACCGGCAGACCAAATGCCGCTAATACAAAAGCTACCAGAGAGCCTCCCATAAACCAGAGGGATACAACTGCTCCCGTGGCCGCCTCTGCCGCAGCAAAGATCGCCAAAGCTATGATCCAGACCCACTGCATATAGGCTTCCATAAACATTCCTCCTTTATTCTTTAAGCCGAGGGGCTGTGGCTCTTCGCCTCCCTCTGTCTATAGTGTACCACAAAGTTCGTTAAAAGGCAAGAGAAATGACCACTGCCACAAAAATTGGTATAAATCCGTATTTTTCGTTGCTTTTTGCTCTTATCTTAGGTATAATAACACTGACAACAATATAATGGGAGCGATATTATGGAAAAGTTTACTATGGCCGTCCCCTGCCTCTTCGGATTAGAGGGTTTAGTAGGTGACGAGCTTCGTCGTTTAGGCATGGAACAGGTCAAGGTAGAAGACCGCCGTGTCTTTTTTGAAGGTGATTTTACCGCTATGGCAAAGGCGAATATTTGCCTCCGTATGGGCGAACGGGTCATGATCCTGTTGGGTCGGTTCCCTGTCCATTCTTTCGAAGATCTCTATCAGGGTGTCAAGGCTCTGCCTCTGGAACAGTTTATCCCCCGTGACGGTGCCTTCCCCGTAAAGGGCTACAGCTTGGATTCTCAGCTTCACAGCGTTCCCGACTGTCAGGCCATTGCCAAGAAGGCCGCCGTGGATCGTCTGGGTGCCAAATACGGTCTGAGCTGGCTCCCGGAAACCGGAGCTACCTACCAGATCCGTTTCTCTATTATGAAGGATATTTGCGAAGTATTCCTGGACACTTCCGGTCAGAGCCTCCACAAGCGCGGCTACAGAGCCATCGGTAACGAAGCACCTCTCCACGAGACCATGGCCGCCGCTTTGGTCAACCTGTCTCGTTACCGTGGCAGAGATTTTTTCTGGGATCCCTTCTGCGGTTCCGGCACCATCGTTATCGAGGCCGCTCTGGCCGCTTTGAATCGTGCTCCCGGTCTGTATCGTGAGTTCGGCTGTCAGAAGTGGGACTGCGTTCCCAAGGAGATCTGGCAACAGGTCAAGGCTGAAGCCAAGGACAAGGAATACCGCGGCGAATATCGGATCTTAGGCACAGACATCGATCCCAAAAGTCTGACCATTGCCATTGCCAATGCCAAAAAGGCCGGCGTCAGCAAATATATCGACTTCCGCGAGGGAGATGCTACCAAGCTGTCCCTGCCTACAGATAGCGGTGTCATCGTCTGCAATCCCCCCTATGGCGAGCGTATGATGGAACAGCGTTCCGCTCAGGAGCTTGTTCGCGCCTTTGGCAGACATCTGAAATTCGCCAACGGTTGGAAGAAGTATATTATTTCCTCCGAAGCGGAGTTCGAGCATTATTTCGGCAAGGCCGCTACCAAAAAACGCAAGCTCTACAACGGCAGACTCCAGTGTAATGTCTATATGTACTATTAAGAAAGAGGTGCTGTACTGTGCGGCATATTTTCATCATTAACCCTGCTGCAGGAAAGTTCGATCATACGGGGGAATTTACCCAGATCATTCTGGCCGCTTGTGAAAAAGCAGGGATCATCTGCGAGATCTTAGTATCCCGCGCACCGGGCGATTGCACCAGGATCGCTCAGGCTGCCGCCGCATCCGGTGAAGAAGTACGGATCTATGCCTGCGGTGGAGACGGCACCCTGAACGAAGTAGTCAACGGTGTCGCCGGTTATTCCAACGCCGCAATTACCAATTTCCCCGGTGGCTCCGGAAATGATTTCATCCGCATTTTCTCCGAGCCCTCTGCATTCCGTAGCTGTGAACGGCTACTGGATGCGGAGGTTGCAGAATTCGACCTGATCCGTTGCGGAAATCATTACTCCATCAATATCTGCTCCATGGGTGTAGATGCTCGTATCGGCACCTCTATGAGTAAGTACAAAAAGCTCCCCCTGGTCTCCGGCCCCGGTGCCTATTTGCTGTCTACCGGTGTCCATCTGATCAAGGGATTATCCCGTCATTATGTGGTGGAGCTGGACGGTGAAACCATCGACAAAGAGCTGACCATGATCTGTATTGCCAACGCCCGTTGGTACGGTGGAGGTTTCAACCCGGTTCCGGAAGCCCGTCCCGATGACGGCATGCTGGATGTACTGCTGGTAGACAAGGTCTCCCGTCTCCAAGCCGCCAAGGTCATCGGCACCTATAAAGCAGGTCGTTATAAGGAGCTACCGGATCTGGTCACCCCCTACCGTTGCAAAAAGGTCACTATCCACTGCGATGAAAGCAGTGAGATCAATTTGGACGGAGAGCTCCTCATGGCAAAGGACGCCACCTTTGAGATCGTCCCCAAGGCCATCCGCTTCTTCTATCCCAGAGGTCTTACATACGCACTTTCAGAGGAGTGAGTTTCTCCTTTTATTTCCACACATTTATCAAAAGCAATTGCAATGTTTGTGATTTCCTTCGGTTATTTTACCGTTTTAAATCTACTTTTATCCTTTTTCGCTTTACCCCCTTGCATTCCATAGTATTTTACACTAATATAATAATATCAAACAATAATTAGGAGGACGGACTTATGAAAAACCCGAGCCTTGTGATCATGGCCGCCGGCATGGGCAGCCGCTTCGGTGGTATGAAGCAGATCACCCCTGTCGATGCACAGGGACACATCATTATGGACTATTCTATCTACGATGCCATTCGTGCAGGCTTTGGCAAAGTGGTATGTATCATCAAAAAGGAATTTGAAGAAGACTTCGAAGCCGCCATCGGCTCCCGTATCCGTGATCATGTAGAGCTGGTATATGCTTACCAGAGTCTGGATCAACTTCCCGAGGGTTTCTCTATTCCCGAAGACCGCGTAAAGCCCTGGGGCACCGCCCATGCTGTATGGTGCGCCCGTAATGTCATTGACGGTCCCTTCGCAGTACTGAACGCCGACGATTTCTACGGACAGGAAGCTTTTGTGGCTATTGCAGATTTCCTGTCTCAGGATCGCGCCCCCACAGAGCACGCCATGGTAGGCTATCATCTGAGTAACACTCTGACCGAGAACGGTTCCGTTGCTCGCGGCATCTGTGCCAAGGACGAAAACGACTTCCTTGTTGATATTGTTGAACGAACCAAGATCGTCAAGCAGGGCGACAAAGCCGCCTTCACCGAAGACGACGAGACCTACACCGAAATCCCTATGGACAGCATCGTTTCCATGAACCTGTGGGGCTTCCGTCGAGAAGCTCTGGAGGGTTTTGAGGCAAAGTTTGTGAACTTCCTCACCAACACCTTGCCTGCTAACCCCTTGAAGGCAGAGTTCTTCCTGCCCCTGATCATCAGCGACATGATCACAGAGGGAACCGGCACCATCCGCGTTCTCAACTGCGACGCCCATTGGCACGGTGTCACCTATAAAGAAGACTTGCCCTCCGTAGTAGCCGCTGTACAAGCTATGAAAGATGCCGGCAAGTATCCCGAATATCTGTGGAGGTAATTCCTATGGTCAGCCCGGAAAAAATTCTGGAATCCTACCCCCTCCGTGGCACACCTATTTATGTAGGTCGTTACGGTTGCGGACATATTAACGATACCTTTGCCGTTGCCTGTGACAGCGGTTGTATGTACATTCTCCAGCGAGTCAACAGCAAGATTTTTACCAAGCCTTGGGAGCTTATGGAGAATATCGCCTCCGTTACCGCTTTCCTCAGTGAGCGGACGGAGGATCCCCGTGGTGCCCTCCGACTGATCCCCACCAAGGACGGTAAGGACACCTGCGTAGACGAAGAGGGAGAATATTGGAGACTCTTCCCCTTTATCGAAAACAGCCTGTGCCTACAAAAGGCAGAGTCCCCGGATGAATTCCGCCAGAGTGCCATTGCCTTCGGTGGGTTCCAGAAGCTCCTTGCTCAGTTCCCCGCTGCAAAGCTCCACGAGCCCATTGCCAATTTCCATAACACTGTAGACCGCTATCGTCAGTTCCATGAGGCATTGGACGCAGATTCCATGGATCGGGCAAAGCTCTGTGAGAAAGAAATCAAATTCTACTTAGACCGTGAGGCAGAAGCAGGTGCCATCGTAGACCGTCTGGCTGATGGCAGACTCCCCCTCCGTGTTACCCACAACGATACCAAGCTGAACAATGTCATGCTGGACTATGACACCCGTGAGGCTCTGTGTGTCATTGACTTAGATACCATTATGCCCGGTTCTTCTCTGTATGACTTTGGCGACTCCATCCGTTTCGGCGCCGCCACCGCCGCCGAGGACGAGCAGGATTTAAGCAAGGTCTCTATGAGTCTGGATCTGTACCGCACCTTTACAGAGGGCTTCCTCTCTGCCTGCGGTGACAGCCTGACAGAAACCGAGATCAAAATGCTCCCCATCGGAGCCAAAATGATGACCTTGGAGTGCGGTCTGCGGTTCCTCACAGACTACCTCAAGGGCGACACCTACTTTAAAACCCACCGTGAGGGGCAGAATTTAGACCGTAGCCGTACCCAGATGACTCTGGTAGCGGACATGGAAGCAAAGATGCCCCAAATGGAACAAATCATTCAGGAGGTACTCCAATGAAAGTACTGGTTACCGGCGGTGCCGGTTATATCGGCACTGACACCTGTGTAGAGCTCATTGAAGCAGGTCACGAGCCCATTGTTATTGATAATCTGCGGAATTCCAATCCCAAAAGTTTGGAACGCGTCCGTGAGATCACAGGTAAGACCATTCCCTTCTATGAAGGTGATGTCCGCGACGAAGCTCTACTGGAGCAGATCCTTAACGAGCATGAGATCGGCTGTGCCATTCACTTCGCAGGTCTCAAGGCTGTTGGCGAATCCTGCGCCATTCCTCTGGAATATTATGAGAATAACTTAGGCTCCACCATGACCCTATGTAAAGTCTTGGGTCGCAGAGGGATCAAGAAAATCATCTTCTCCTCCTCTGCTACGGTTTACTCAGGAGATAACGAAATGCCCCTGCGGGAAAGCTCCAAAACCGG
This sequence comes from Faecousia sp., assembly GCA_045659585.1. Classification (GTDB taxonomy): domain Bacteria; phylum Bacillota; class Clostridia; order Oscillospirales; family Oscillospiraceae; genus JAZOXB01. Next base: position 6,854 of record JAZOXB010000193.1, read on the forward strand.
CAACTGCACCAATCCCTACGGCTGGACCAAGTACATGGGCGAGCAGATCCTCCGAGATGTTGCAAAGGCAGACCCGGAATGGTCTGTGGTTCTCCTGCGGTACTTTAACCCCGTAGGTGCTCATGTCAGTGGCAAGATCGGTGAACATCCCAACGGCATTCCCAACAATCTGATGCCCTATATTTCCCAGACCGCCATCGGCAAACGGGAAAAGCTCAGTGTCTTTGGCAATGACTATGACACTCCCGACGGAACCGGTGTCCGTGACTACATCCATGTAGTAGACTTGGCAAAGGGTCATGTAGCCGCCGTCAATTACCTGTGTGCCAACAAGGGCGAGGCTGTTTTTAACTTAGGCACCGGCACAGGTTACAGCGTATTGGACATGGTCAATGCCTTTGTAGAGGCCAACGGGGTTCCCGTTCCCTATGTCATCGCTCCCCGTCGTCCCGGCGATCTGGCAACCTGCTACGCAGATCCTGCCAAGAGTGCCGAGGTCTTAGGCTGGAAGGCTACCCACGATCAGAAGGACATGTGCCGCGACACCTGGAATTGGCAGTCTCAAAACCCCAACGGCTTCGACGATCTTTGATCCGTAGCCGTCAATGTGAGGGCATAAGATGCTATTCTTTATCAGAGCCTTGATCCTCTGGGGGTCTGTATTTGGCTATTGCACTTTTCTGAAAAAATATATGTCACCATGGTTCACACCTATTTTTACCCTATCTGCCATTGGTGTCATTCTTTTCCTCGCCGGTTTGATAAATGTCATGCTGGTCTCCGTTCTATTGATCCTTTTGGGCGGATGGGCTTGCCTGTTCCTGTGCAAACCACGGGCAAAAGATTTCTTCAAGGAACATAAGGCAACCTTTGCAGCCTTCGGGATTTTCAGTGCCCTTTGCGGGCTTTTCCTGCTCAGGGTCTATGAGCAGATCCCCGTTCATTACGATTGCTACAGTCACTGGCTGACTGTGGTTCGGGATATGCTTAAAACAAACCAAATGCCCAGCTTCAAATCCTTCCTCATCTCCTTCCAGGGCTACCCCACCGGATCTGCCGGCTTTATCTACTTTATTTGCAAAGCCCTTGGAAATTCCAGAGACGATCTGGTGTTGTTTGCACAAGCTATCCTGTATGCCGCATCCTTAACGATCTTCGGTGCTTTCATCAAGCGTCGAGACATTGTTGCCATCTTGATAGCCTTTGCGGGTGCATTATTTTGCATGTCAGCCCACACCTTCGCTACGGATTACCTGCTGGTAGACACTTTGATATCCCTTTTAAGCATCGGCGTTGTAGCCATCATCATTTATTACCGCCGTGACCTTTTGACCGGTGCATTACTGTCTCTACCCTTGCAGATGTTTCTGGTGGCAGTAAAAAACAGCGGTATTATCATGGTGGCCATTAACTTCACCTTGGTCATGTTCTTGTCCGTTTGGGCTGATCTTACGGCAAAAAAGAAGATCTCCCTTTCCAATCTGATCAAGTTGGGTGGCATTACCGCAGGGATCCCTGCTGTGTTGTATTATTTGTGGATGCAACATGTGGAATATGTCTTCTATGCCGGTGCGGTATCGAAGCATACTACCTCCGTCTCTAACTATATGGCCACCTTAGGCGAAAAAAATATGGAGCAGATCAAAGAGATCCTAAATGTCTTCTTGGAAAGATTTACCTCATGGAATGACGGCTGGCTCCTGTTGATCGTTGCCGTTACAGTCATTTTCTGCGGTTGGCTGATTAAAAAATATCTGCTGAAGCACAATAGCAACAGTGAGTTCTTCATCTTCTTCGGTCTTGTAGGCTCCTATCTTGTGTTCATGGCCGTTCTGGGAGCAATGTATCTGCTGTCCATGCCTTATGATGAAGCCATCGTTTTGGCAGCTTATGAACGCTACGAAAAAACGATCTTGGTCTTTATTATGGGTGCCGTCACCATTTACGGACTCACTTTGGCAGAGCTTCTTCCCGGCTTCCGAAACAAAGGCTGGATCAAGATCCCCCTTCTGTTGCTGATGGCCTCTGTTCTTCTGACACAAACCAAGAATATCAAGCTTCTGGTGCAGAAACCCGACAGCTATGTGGGTTCAAGCAGATACGATTTTGAGCAGTTGAAGAGCTCCTACGCCATTGAAGAAGGGAAGACCTATTTTGTCTACGGAACCAGATATCAAAATGACGCAGGATATCACTACTACATGACCCGTTATCTGTTCTGGAGCAAAGACATTTGCCTGTGTACGCCGGAGGGCTTTGAAACCAGCAAGGAGTACTTGAAGAATTACGACTATCTCATTGTCATTGATCGAGATGACCGGATCGACCAATTCCTGGAAAGCTACGGTTTGGATCCCCAACAGCAAGTCTACACCGTGGAAGGTATATTTGAATGAAAACACTGATTATCATCCCCGCCTATAACGAAGAGAAAAACATAGGCCCTCTCCTGGACGAATTGGATCGTTCCTATGGGGAATACGACTATATCGTCATAAACGATTGCTCCAAGGACGGAACCAAGGCCATATTAAAACATCGCCAAGCCCAATTTTTGGATCTTCCCATCAATTTGGGCATCGGTGGTGGTGTCCAGGCCGGGTACTTGTACGCTCTGGAAAACGATTATGATATCGCCGTTCAAATGGATGGGGATGGACAGCATCTGCCCGAATATCTGGAGCATATCATTCGTCCCGTTCGGGACGGGGAAGCTGATGCGGTGATCGGATCCCGTTTTCTGGAAAACGAGGGCTTCCAATCCTCTGCCATGCGCCGTATAGGGATCCGCTTTCTCAGCGGACTTATTAAAGCCCTCACCGGCACACGGATCTACGATGTCACCAGCGGATTCCGCGCTGTGAACCGAAAGTGTATCGAGGTCTTTTCTCAAAGCTATGCTCAGGATTACCCCGAACCGGAGGCATTGGTCCTCACCTCTACCAAAGGGTTTAAGACCATTGAGGTTCCGGTCAAGATGAAGGAACGCTCCGGGGGAGAGTCCTCCATTACCGGTCTGAAAACCATTTATTATATGATAAAGGTTTCTTTCGCCCTGATCATTGCGAAAGTTTCTAAAAAGGGGTGATGACTATGGATACGCGACTTTTCATCTCATCGATCCTTGCGATCCTCATATATTTTATCTGTATCTTCTTTATGCTGAAAAGCAAGAAGTTGGAACTGAAATATTCCCTTTTATGGATCCTGAGCGGTCTGTGTATGCTTCTGGTCATTCTCTTTTTTGAGCCCTTTATGCAGATCATGAATATCTTTGGTATTATCGAGCCTGTAAATGGGATCTTCGCCATCATGATTTTCCTACTGATCCTGCTCCTGATCTCCATGACGGCAGTTTTATCAAAGCTAAACAACAAGCTTCGCACATTAACACAAAAGTGTGCAATGTACGAAAAGCGTATACGAGACTTGGAAGATAAGAATGAATAAAGTGCTTGCGATCATGAAAAAACACCGAGAGATCATATCCTATCTCTTTTGGGGTGTTCTGACAACTGTTGTCAGCTGGGGAAGCTATTCCCTGTTTATATATCTCTTTCATAGCCTACAATGGTTCGAGACATACGATGTTACCGTAGCGAATATTCTGTCTTGGTTCAGTGCCACGATTTTTGCTTTTGTTACCAATAAGATCTATGTTTTTGAAAGCAAGATCTGGAAGAGATCCGTGGTTGTGCCGGAGGCTACAAAGTTTGTCTCCACACGAATCGTTACAGGGCTTCTGGAAATGGTTCTTGTTCCCGTTCTGGTAGCCGCAGGGCTGGATCAAAGTGTTTTCGGCATCGAGGGCATGGTTTCAAAGGTCATCGTCAGCCTTTTCATTGTGGCTTTGAACTATGTGTTTTCCAAGATCTTTATTTTTAAGAATAAAAACCCATGATTTTCTCCCGTTTTAAGGCACTTCTGTAAAAAACGGTTTCCGAGTTTCTCCGACCCGGAAACCGTTTTTTTATATAAATATGAACCCAATTCACATTTTATCGCTCTGTTTAATGCACAAATCATCGTATCTCGCGGTAGGGGCGACCTGTGGACGCCCGCCTGTTTTGACGAGAAACGGTGATTTTCAACGGTAGAATGTTCAAATTTCGAGTTCCTGCACCGGGAGACCACAGGGATCCATGCACCAACAGCCATAGGAAGAGCCTCTTTGTCAACACACCTGTTCCTTCGTCAAAAAGCATACTTAAAAATTTTTCATTTCACCCTTGACAATTGTCAAAATTTGTTGTATACTGAGCTTCCTTTCGACTTTTTATAAGGAGGAAGTCGAAAATTAGGTTGGTATATTGTTTTTTGGTAGTATAAGGAGGAATGATTATGGCTAACAGACCTGTTTTTGTACCCTTTCACAAAGCACCCTTCGTTGATGTATTCCATCCCGAGTTCCAATGGAACGGTGGTTTCGCCACCTCCCAAAAGCAGAAGAACATCGTCGCTCTTCATAACGCCTTCCATACAAGATTTCCCGAGAAAAACATTCTGGAGATCTCTTCCAAATCTCTGCAACCCTTGGGCACAAAGCTGAGTGCTTTCCATTTGCAGAAATATGTACCTGCTCTGGGGCATAGCATTCCCCTGGAATGCGTTTTTCAAGGCGGTAAGGTCTTTTTTGAAGGAGGACCTTTTGCGGATCTGTATCATGTGACCCCGAGAGAAGCAAAAAAGGATCCTCGCCTGAGAGACTCCGGTTTCTTGCTCCGTTTTACCTTTGACGGAAAGGATTTCCCCCTACAGCCTCGCACAGCCTTTTACAATTGGTTGTATATCAACGCTTTGATGGAAAATCCGAACCTTGCAGAAGAAGTTTTACAGTTTGATGCTTTCACGGATATTGAGTTCAATCCCGACAAGAGTCTCAACTGCCAAGCCGCTGCCGCTGCACTCTTTGTTTCCCTCCATCGCCAAGGAGTTCTGGAGCAATGCAAGAATTTTGACACATTTGTTAAAATCATTAAGTAATATATAAAAGACCTCTCCAACATCGGATCGGTGTTGGAGAGGTTTTGATTATACGATCACATTCTGAGGCTTCCCGGCCAGGAAGGCACGGACATTTTCCTCATTGATAGCATGGAGCCTCTGTCGGGTCTCCTTGGGAGCCCAAGCAATATGGGGCGTTAGGTAGCAGTTCTTTGCCTTCAGCAGAGGGTTATCCGCAGCAATGGGCTCCTTGGACACCACATCCGCGGCAAAGAAAGCAAGCTTTCCCCTTTCCAGTGCCTTGCAGACAGCTTCCTCATCTACCAGACCGCCACGGGCGGTATTGATAATGATAGCACCATCCTTCATTTTACCGATGGTCTCTTCGTTGATCATCTTGACATTCTCTGCCGTTTGGGGGCAATGAAGGGAAATGATATCGGATCGTCTTAACAGGGTATCCAGAGACACATAGCGGGGATCATCATGAACATGTCTGGTATTGTAGATCACCCTCATGCCGAAAGCCTCTGCTACCTTGGCAGTCGCCTGTGCTATGGAGCCGAAGCCTACCAGGCCCATGGTCTTCCCCTCCAGTTCCATGAGAGGGCGGTTCCAGAAGCAGAAATCCTTGCTCTCACTCCACTGCCCTGCCTTGCAAGCGGCATCATGGGATCCGACCTGCTGAGTGGCCTCCAGCAGAAGTGCAAAGGTCATCTGTGCAACAGCATTGGTAGAGTAAGTCCCTGCATTGCAGACACGGACTCCATGTACCTTCGCCGCCTCAATATCGATCACATTGTAGCCTGTTGCCAACACAGAGATCAGTTTCAGCTTGGAAGCTACTTCAAAAGCAGCGGCATTCATGGGCGTCTTGTTCAGAAGAATGATCTCCGCATCCTTGATGCGGTCATGGAGCTCATGAGGTGCTGTACGATCATAGACCGTCAGTTCGCCCATTTGTGCAAAAGGTTCCCAGCTGAGATCCCCGGGGTTGGAAGCATATCCGTCTAATACTACTATTTTCATAATCAATCACCAAAAAGTCTTAGATACCTTGTTCTGGATAAGTGCATACCAGAGCAGAGTTCCAAAGGGCAAAATAATGGTTGCAAGTTCGATCACTAAATTGTTAACATCGGGAAATACATAAACCTTAATTCCATAGGCAATGGCCATCACCAAACATGCAATACTGAGGATCAGCAATCTGGGGATGATATAGTCAATATATCCACCCTCGTCTAAACAATTTTCCGCGGTACAACCTGTAGGATACAGGAACTTATTGGGAAAGAGCATATATTCTCTCTTCAAACGGATCACAGTATAAATGCCGTAAACCGCAACCAACACCAGCATTGCAAGAAGAACAAGATCCAGTGCCCTCCCCATGGTGCCGAAGGCGTCCTGCTGTTCAACAGCCGTAAAAATTCTCATAATTTTCCTCCTAATGATCACCAGTATTTTTTAGCGGCCTTTTTCAAACAAGCACTGTACCACAGAAATACCACAAAAGGTACGATGTACAGTAACAGCATCATAATCAACGACCGCAGAGCATCAATAAAATAACCGAAAAAGATAAACAGCCCGGACAAGAGCATGGACACGCTGAGGATGGTCAGGCGAGGGAGAATATAATCCATATATTCCACAGGATCCGCACAATCTTCTCCACTATGATAGTTAGGGTACATCAGCCGATGAGGGATCAAATACTGCTCCTTCTTCAAGCGGATCACACCATAGAGTCCATAGCATCCGAAAAACAAGATCACAACCAGGTATACCAAGCTGATCAAACCGCTTGTTCCCATGACCATATCCGCCACATTCTGTGCGGTCAGACCGGCTAAAACTAAATTCATATGAACCTCCAAGGACAAAAATTCCAAAGCGCTCTCGCTTCCTTATATATTATAGCAAGAATTTAAGCATTTTGCAAGAAGGTATTGTAATTCTAAGGTTTTTGTGGTAATATAATGGACGATTTTATAGTTTACATTCCATGGAGTGAAGAATATGTCAAATTTACAGAAAGAAATCAATCGTCGTCGCACTTTTGCTATCATTTCCCACCCCGACGCAGGTAAAACCACCTTGACCGAAAAGTTCCTCCTTTACGGTGGAGCCATTGCGCAGGCCGGTGCCGTTAAGGGCAAGAAGAACTCCCGTGCCGCCGTTTCCGACTGGATGGAGATCGAAAAACAGCGTGGTATCTCCGTTACCTCCTCTGTTATGCAGTTCCAGTATGACGGTTTCTGTATCAACATTCTGGATACCCCGGGACATCAGGACTTCTCCGAGGACACCTACCGTACCCTCATGGCCGCTGACTCTGCAGTCATGGTCATTGACGGCTCCAAGGGTGTAGAAGCTCAGACCCGCAAGCTCTTTAAGGTCTGTGCCATGCGTCATATCCCTATTTTCACCTTTGTCAACAAAATGGACCGTGAAACCAAGGATCCCTTTGATCTTCTGGACGAGTTGGAACGGGAGCTGGGCATTGAGACCTATGCGGTGAACTGGCCCATCGGTTGCGGTAAGGAATTCCAGGGTGTCTACGATCGGCAGAAGAGCCAGATCAACTTCTTCTCCGGCGTCTCCGGTAAAAAGAAAGCAGAGAAAATGGAGATCTCCCTGGATGATCCTCAGGTAGGCGAAATCATTGGCGAGCGTCGCTGGGAAACCCTCCGGGATGACGTAGAGCTTCTGGGTGCAGGTCGTGAATTCGATCTGGAAGAAGTCCGTAAAGGACAGTTATCCCCTGTTTTCTTCGGTTCCGCACTGACCAATTTCGGCGTAGAGCCTTTCCTGGAGGCCTTCCTGCAGATGACCTCCTCTCCCCTGGCTCGTACTGCAGATTGCGGCGTGATCGATACATTCAGCCCCGATTTCTCCGCTTTTGTCTTTAAGATCCAGGCCAACATGAACAAGGCACACCGTGACCGTTTGGCATTCATGCGTATTTGCTCCGGCAAGTACGAACGCGAGGCAGAAGTGTTCCATGTACAGGGCAACAAGAAGCTCCGCCTGTCCCAGCCTCAGCAGATGATGGCACAGGAACGAGAGATCATCGACGAAGCCTACGCCGGCGACATCATCGGTGTATTCGATCCCGGCATTTTCTCCATCGGCGATACCATTTGTATGCCCGGTAAGAAGTTCCGCTTTGACGGCATCCCCACGTTTGCCCCCGAGCATTTCTGCCGTGTCAGCCCCAAGGACACCATGAAGCGGAAGCAGTTCGTCAAGGGCACGGAGCAGATCGCACAAGAAGGTGCCATCCAGATCTTCAAGGTTCCCAACACCGGTATGGAAGAAGTCATTGTAGGTGTTGTCGGCACCCTGCAGTTTGACGTTTTCCGCCACAGAATGCTGTCGGAATACGGTGTCGAGCTCCGTATGGAAGGACTACCCTACGAAGTCCTCCGCTTCATCTCCAAGTCTCCCTGCGACGAGAAGGACCTGAATCTTTCCTCCGATGCAGAGCTGTTGGAAGACTACAGAGGTCACAAGCTTCTGGTATTCTCCAGCTTCTGGGCCATTGACTTTACCATTCGTCGCAATCCCGGTTTGGAGCTCAGCGAGACTCTTTCCGTAAAGTAAAAGCTCCCTGTTACAGCCTTGCGTATCTCCCCCGGCAGCCCCCATATGATTTTAAGGCGGCATCCCTACACCATTATGCCATTTGGAAATATGCATTTCTATCGTGCCCCTCTGCACTTTCAGCAGAGAGGGCATGATTTGTTCATACATACTGTTGCTTTTAAAATCGCACCCTTTTTCCGTTCCCTCCCCATGTGCAGGTCGAAAAAAATTCGACGGAGAACCTCCGATAAGAGGTTCTCCGTCTTGATTTTACTGTGATCACAGTCACTGCCATTGCACAGCATAGTCAAAAGCATTGGTATATCTGCTTTCGGAGTGATTTGTTTGCAGTTTGAGGAGTTCTATCGACCACCGGGTTCTCAGTTCAGCACCATATAAGGCTCATACTCAGCGAAATTATACCCATTCAAGTATGCAGAAATAACAGCCTCGTCCCCGATGGGAATGATCATCTCAAAGCCACTTACAGTGGTATCGAAAATTCCGCTCCCCATTAAGACAGGAGGCGTATTCCCTGTAAATGTAACGGTTTTCAAAGCTGTACATTTTACAAATGCATTACTGTCGATCACCCCAAGAGATGCAGGGAAGACAATTCCGGTCAAATCCGTTGCATTGAGGAATGCACTGGATGCAATGGCTACAGTAGAATTGTAAATGCTTCCTGTCATATCAAAGGTTCCGATTCGTCCCACAGGATACTTCAGTAAAATTCTTTCGTCCTTAGAATACAATATTCCATCGACCGAGGCGAAGTTCTGATTATCGGCATCCACATAGATATTCTCAAGCACCGTACACTCCCGTAAGACATCACTACTTAAATAGGAGACGGAAGCGGGTAATGTAAGACTTCTCAGAACGGTGTATACCGAAGAGAATGCATCAGGTGCAATAGAATAGATGGAAACATCTCCCACATCGGCCACTGTGAAAACATCGGGGATAACCAACTCGGATCTCGCATCTTCCGTAAAGTAGTCACTCAACACGTAGCGTCCGTCATCATCTACCAAAATATAAGTATCCTCATTATAGGTAGCAACGATGTCATAGGACACAACCGGCTTTCCGTACCAAGTATCACCATAAATCGCAAGGGATCGATAGGGGACATAAATCTTACAAGGCGCATTCGCCTCCAAAACCATATCCGCTGTTGATCCTGTTGACGGAATCTCCTTTGAACTTGTAATCAGACGATTCAGAATGATCTTCTCCAATTTAGTAACTCCAAGGAATGTACGGAACTGAATTTGAGTTATTTTTTCAAAATAAACATATTTCAGATTTGTGCTATTATAGAATACATGTGAATTTGTAATTTTCTCCACCTGCGGAAGCGTTACAGCTTCTAAATTAGCACAAGAGGAAAACGCATAGCCACCAAGGTTCTTGATTTTGGGACCGTTCAATACTACAATTCCACTACTGGCAAAAGCTGAAGTACCAACTGTCACAACTCCATCCATGACTATCGTTCTTAATCCTGTAGCTTTAAAAAATGCAAGTTCGCCGATTTTAGTTATATTTCCATCTACAAAGACATTTGCATTTGTAAAAGTCTGATTATAGAAGGCATAGTCATAGATTTCGGTAATAGGCTTACCCCGGTACTCCCCGGGAATGGTAACATCTCCCCTAAAGTTCAGATGAGATGTAACCAATACATAACTATCCTCTCTCTCCAGAACGACATAGTCACCTACCCGGTATCCGTTCACGGATTTTTCACCCATCTTTTCTCCACGGGGATAGATCTGTTCCTTCGTAATAACTCCCTTATTTTTATAAATTGTCAGTAGTTCCTCAGGAACGAACAATTTCACCTGTTTTGTATAACCGGAAGTAAAGACCTTTGTGCCCAAGGTCACATCCGAGTCCTCGTGTCCCATGTAGATTTCTAATAAGGACTTGCAATTCTGGAACAGACCCTCACCGGAAACCTTATGTACCTTTGGCATATCCACGCTTACCAGGGATGTACATCCGTTGAAAACATAGTTAGCTGTGCCTGATCCGATAGTGGTCACCTCAGGCATAATAACATAAACCAGAGATGTGCAATTGTTAAAAGCGCTGTTACCCACCGAAACCATGCCTCCGGTATTGAGACTGAGAATTCCGGTTTTGTTGAAGGCACTGGCTCCAACACTTTCCATAGTATCCGGAAAAATCACATCCTGGACCATATTGTCACACCCTGAGAAAGCGGAAGCTCCGATCACCCGGAGAGAGGTAGCGGTTTCGAATTCAACCTTTCTTAAGCCTTTGATCTGGCTGAATGCATTATCGTCGATCTGCTCCAAGCATGTACCCAAAGTTATGGTCACATTTGTCAGGGTCTGGTTCTTAAAAGCACCGGAGTAAATACGGGTTACAGGTTTTCCGTTAAAGGTCTCGGGGATCACAAGCCGATCCGTATAGTCCAAGTTGGCTGTGCTCAAGGTGTAGGTATCATCACCGTTATCACTAACGATAAATTCACCGATATTATACCCCTTCACAAGAACCTCTCCCAACTTTTCCCCTTCGGGATAGATCATAGAAGCTCCAATTCCGCCGGGACATTTCTCACGATAGAACGCAACCAGCTTCTCAGGTACAAACATCTTTAGCTTGGCCATATTACAGCCGTTAAAGACATCCGTTTGAAGGATGCTTCCCAGCGTGACACCATCATCGTCGGATCCCATGTAGATCTCACGCAAAGAAACGCAATAGTCAAACATCTTCTTTCCGTCGGCTCTTACAAGGGAAGGAATTCTTACGCTAACCAAGGATTCACAGCCGGAAAACAGCTTGTTATCCTGACCCTCGGTACCCACTGTACGAACATTAGGCAGTTCAGCCCAAACGAGGCGAGGACAATCTGCAAAAGCACTGCTATCCACCATGGTTGCACCACCGGTTTTCACAGAAGTGATGGTTGACTTCTGGAAGACCGACTTTCCGATAGTCTTTACTGCATCAGGCAAAACGATGTCCCGAGTCAAACTGACACAGCCATAAAAGGCTTTGTCACTGATGGTTTCCAAATCGTCACCGAAAACCACATCCGCCAAACGCTCCGCCCCGGAGAATACACCGATCCCGAGGGACTCCAAGCGATTCAGTTCAACTTTTTCTATGTTTTTATTGTCGGCAAAATTACCGGAACCAAGGACTTTGACACTGTCTGCAAATTTTACAACCGTTCCGGTATAATTGTGTCTGTATGCATTGTCATAGATACTTGTAATATTCAGCTTGGTGCCATCAATGGTAATATTTTCACCAATGATTGCATTCCCACCACTGATATAATAGGTGATCTCCCATTCATCTCCCATAAGATTTCGGACGAAATGCTCTTTGTTTTCATCCAAAACGGAGGTCGGATAGATCTTAGTGCTGTAATCCGAATAAACCGACTTATAGGAACTGATGTAGGCTTCATCCACAAAAATCGCCTTTACATTTGTCAAGCCGGCTACAGCTTTGGTTGTGGGGACGGAGCTTGCAAAGCGAACATAGTAACCATCCTTAAACCAATCGGCACCAAATTTTTCAACACCGGAAGGAATGGTAATGATGTTATGGATCGCCGATGCCGAAAATGCCTCACTACCGATTTCTGTCAGGTTCTGGGGAAGAACCAAGCTTTCGTACTTGGAAACCCCTTCAAATGCTTTATCGGGAAGCTTATGATACGTGCCGTCTCCATATACGGTAGCTCTCTTGAGATCCAACTGCTTTAAGGATCTCATTTGAGTGCTGTTCATAAAGGTGATATCATCGTTGGTAACGACCTTTGTGCCAACGGAAACGATCTCAAGCTGTACGATCTCGTTTATGACCAGGTCGGAAGTTGCCACATTCTCAAGATATTCCTCTAAAATGGACTGGATCGTGGTAGGCTTGCCATCCACATCCTGATAGTAGATCTTCAGGCGGCTGTCGTCTCCTTCAACGAGCTGTTCTACCATGGAGTCTTTTCTCTCAACTTCCACATCGTCATTATTGAAATTGCAGTTACCGGAAACCAGCGTAAGTGCACCGGAGAAGCTCTGAATGATTCTGGTATTACCGGTGCAGGTCCCGTCGGTGTTTTCTTGGAATTTTACAGACCAAGAGGGCAATAGGATCGGCTTCTGAATATCGTTATTATTCAGAATATAGATCTGGGGACTATTGGTCTGTCCCAAAGTTGCCATCTGAGACAGATTGATTTCTTCGATAACACCGTTGTTGATGATTTCAATGTTATTTGCCTTTAGGACAGCCTGGATATAGCTTATGGTAGTATCAAAAGATACGGTAACTCTGGTGTTAGACTCTACCTGGATGGTCTTTCGAGAATTCTTCTGGTCAACGATTCGGATCTCGTTGAAGCTTGCACCCGCCGAACCATAGGCATTGGTGGCGTCGATCACAACATTCTTTTCTACAACAATATCACCATTCGCAGAATTGGCTCCGATCAAAGTGACATCGCCAATGGGTGCTTTGATCTGAAGGTTGCCGCCGGCACCGTCCTTTGTACATTGCACAACGATTTTACCTAAGCCGCCCACATCCAGTCTTAGACTGTTGGACAGGACATAGTCGTACATCAAGTTGCCATTGACCGTCAAGGTGTAATTGTTGGTTTCCAAGCTGACAGGCTTATTAAATACCAGATCCCCGTAATAAACGATATCGGAACTAAGCTTTATAATATCACCGGGATAAGCTTCGACTCTGGCACGATCCAGATCTTCTCTGGTGGAACAGTAGTAGGTATAACCTCTCTCTGCTCTGTCATCCAGGTCACCATCATACTGGGTGGCAAAAATATTGAAATAAACATTCATGCCCCCATCCACATACTCAATATTACCTTGTGCCAAGGTGATATCGATCCGATATACTTCGTACCCGTTTTTCTCCGCAATTTTATGATTGATGGAGTTTCTGTCAATGGTAACGATATCATCCTTGATATCCTCGGCCTTAAGGTCGTCACAGCCGGAGACATCCAAGTTTTCCCCACCGTTAAAAGATACCTTATCCGTAACCTTAGAAATATTGTATTTATATCCTCCGAGATATGTGTTGTCGTTATTTCTTCCGGTTACATCAAAGGCAATTCGATACAGAATGCCGATAGAACCGGTGCTCTCAACTGCGATATAAGCAGTAGCTTTCGTACCGATCTCGCCATCTTCCACAGAAATCAGCGGATTTTCCTCAAGAGGGATCGACGCATTGATATACTCCGTTTCATTGTCGAATACATCATCGGGTCCCACAGGACCAACCTTGAGAACACCGTTCACATCGTAAACATAGGCATTAAAGTCGATGTTGCCGGTGCTGAACTGCATACCCCACAGACGCAGATTGTTGATATACCACGCCAAGGTAACGGAAAAGATAAGAAGCAGTGCAAAAACAGAAATAAGAATGATCCTGAGTTTTCTGTTCTCTCTCAAAATATTCAATTTATGTATCACTGCATTTAATATATTATTCACTTAAATGCTCCTCCTTATCTTCTTTCAAGGTCTTCACGATAATAGAGATTTCATTGACGATCAATAATCCAAGAGGAGTTATGATCAGGAAAATAAAACCGAATTTGCTGTTGATAACAGAGAAGATTTTTCCCGCAAGTGGGATCGTTGTCACATATCGGGATATGATCTGAGAGGAATAAATAGCAGGATCGGGCATATCGTTTGCAACACCTTGTGTCACAAGGATATCACCGTCGATCTCAACGATCTTATGGGTAATAATCTTATCTTTTAAATCACCCGTATCGCCCACATAGGTGACGATATCACCAACCTGCAGGTCTTTCGGGTCAGCCGTTTTTCCCAAAATCATTTCCCCGGCCATAATCTCCGGCTCCATGCTTTTCGTGAGGACATAATAGCAGGAATACCCAAATACACTGGGAGATTCCCCGATAAATCGCAATGTTACAACGAACAGAGACAGACAAATCACGAAAGCAAAAATACAATATGAAGCTATTTTAACGATTTTGGAAATCAGCTTTCTCATTTTCTCTCCTAATTACAACGACAGGAAGTTAATGGTACCGATGGAGAATGTCATATCTTCCAGATTTTCGCTTCCTGCTGCAGTGAACATGACATAGAAATAAATGGTCACCGGTTTTTCAATATTTGACGGCGGAAGATCCACATGATCCACTAAAACGAAGCCTCCCGCCTCATTCATACCGTCGGACAAAAGCTTGTTCTGTACCTCCGGGGCGGGATAGTTGGCATCAAATCCGTCAAATCCGTTTGTGCCGATAATAATGCTGTTGCGAAGCTCCTCGTTTTCGCAAATAATATCGGTCAAAAGGATACGCAGTGTCACGGGTGACTCGCTGAGATTGGTAATGTCTACCTTGAACTTCTTTCTGGAACCCGGTGCAAAATTGTCATAGGAGGCCAGTTCAGGATCGGACTCCTCCTTGTACAGCTTTGTGATCTCATTATACTCATCTTCTGCCACATTCACAGACAGTTTGACTTCCAATTCACTGGTAGCAACAGAGGCCGGTTCAAATCGCAGAGCCAAAACACGACCTTGATGGGTCTGGATCTCATTGATCCATGCAAAAGAGATCAGGACGCACAAGAGGATGGAGAATATGGAAATGATAATTTTTTTCTTTTTGCTCATGATATCTTGTGCCTCCTTTCGTAAGCTTTCAAATCATATGTTTATTGCACAAATGCAGAGTCAAATTTGAGCACCAAATTAAAAGTACCGCCTGCAATTTCTTTTTTGCAGTTTTCATCTTGGCCTTCCAGCCAGATTCGCAAACTTACCCACTTCTGTTCGCCGGGGCTCAGGGTAAACAGCGCCTTGCTCGCATCCCTTGCAAAGGCGTAGTTGGATTCATCGAAGGGAGATTCAGCATTATAGGACACTCTGCCACAGTTAAAGTACTGTAGACCATAAACCCGTTGGTATCCCAGTGCACCGGAATCGTCCCTATCATTCTTTCCGTCTGCATCACTTAATACAGCTTTGTAGTCGTCATTTTGAACACTTTCGTAGCTATTGATAACGCCTTCGTTATCGTCCAAATTTCCGAGGATAACCGTTTCCGTCACAGTTTGTCCGTTGATTTCCTTGTCATATGTCAAAGAAATTCTGATAGCCTTACTCAGATCCACACCGTCTACGCTACCACTCACATTTTTGATCAGTGTTTCGGGGTGAATAAAAATGTACTTGGGCGTATCGAGGGAATCATCCAACTGCAAACAGAATTTGGTATCAATGAAATCCTTCTTATGGGTATCGTTGCCGGTGATCTTGTAGAACACAGCAGGTTCGTCCACACCGCCAATGGTGGGAGTAAAATCCTTCCAAAAGAAGTTCACACCATCTTGACTGGACACCTGCTTAAAGGTGAATCCATTTTCCACCTCTAAACCCACAACCTCATTCAATTTCACTTCTTCATGAACCGCAGAAGTATCACCGAGAACTCTGATAACCAGTGCGCCGGAGCTGGCAATGTCGATGTCGTCACTCTTAATACTTGGCGTCCAGTTGCGAGAGACCCACGTATAGGTAAATGTAACTAACATCACGCATAGCCATACAACTAAAACTATGGATAAACCTCTTCTGAATTTTGGCATACTCTCGCCTCTTTCTGCTTCTTACTTTACTCTTTGGTAAACTTAATATACTTTGTTTCACAATGGGTATCCGTTTCGGGATACTTAATGTAAATCGATTCGCCACTCCGAAGAACAGGCAAGCTATCAGAACCGGCCTTGTATTCTGTCCAAGTGAGTCCGTCCCTTGAGAATACCATTCCCTCAACCACGCCGGTAAAGGTTGAATCATTCTGGTTGAAAGTAATGGCATCAATGGCTGCCTGCTTATTCTCGTCCGTTTCCTTGCCAATGCCTACAAACTTCAGTTTGATTTTTACATTGCCACCGGCAAGGGCCTGATGTGCTTCCCGGTCAGTTCCCTCAAACCAGATCCGGATCTTTAGGTTCTTTTGATCGTAGGAACCCTCTCCCTCAGGAGCAAGGGATAACAAAACAGGGGAATTCCCGGGATTTTCCTTTGTTGCCCCGGTAGAGTCGATCACAAATCGATTGTCTGCATAATACTCAGCAGGAATCTCTGTCTGTACCACATTTCCCTCTGCATCCTCCGCATAATAGTAGTAGGCGGATTCCGGAGTAGATTCCGACTTGAAGGAATAGGAGCCATTGACATTTTGAATCAAATGATATTTCGAATTCGGCGCCCACAACATTTTAAGGTTGCCTGAATCATCTACCATGGCAACGCGCATTGCTCCTGCAATGTAGTCTCTGCTGAAAGAGCCGTAAATGTTGGATGTGGTATTGGATGCGTCTACAGGGAGGATAAAAGACTCCTCACTGAAATATACATTCATTTTGGATGTGGAACGGAAAGAAAGTTCCATTTCCAGATAATCATATTTTTGGGGGTCTTCCAGAGAGGAAATTGCTTTTTGCATTGCAACCGGTTGTTGGTCTTCATCGATCTCTGTGGGACGATACATGTTGATACCGTCTCCGGAGATATCTATAAGGGTAAAATCCACACCGCTGTAATCAATGGTACTTGTCCATCTGGAGTTCTCTCCGTTTTCAACCAGAGAGATTTCAAGACTGTCGCCGGCTTCACAGAAAACACTGTTGCCATAACTGACGCTAACATCTTCGTTCACATAGAACCATGCCAATGTGCCGGTAACGAGAGAGAGCAGCAGAATAGCACAAACGCTGACAAATATGATACGCTTTTTATTCATAATCTGCTTCACCCTCCTGTGCAACAAATTCTAATTTCACGATAAATTTTTCACCGCTGAGTCTGCTGACGCATTCTCTGTCGTGGCCCTCGATCCAAACTCTAACCTTAATGGTCTTATAGTAAAGCCCCTTCTCTCCCAAGTCATCCTTGGTAAAGGTAAATGCGGGAGGGGCATTTTCCGGCAGATCCACGCCATTGCTCCACATGAATTTGTAGTCGGAAGAATAGCCACAGCCCTTTTCATCCGATCCTGCGGTGGAAATAACCGCCACATTATCCGTGGAACTTGTTAAGGACGAAGTGTTCTCGAAAACCGTGGATGTTTGATAATAGTAATAAGGTTCAACTATGCCTTCTCCTGTAAAGGAATCGGTTTCATAGGAATATTCGACTTTGGAATTGGGAGCCCAAATATATCGAAGAGTCTCGTTATTGTTCTCATCAACCTCGAAAAGCCCGATTCTGACCGCACCGTCGATACGGTTTCCGCTTCTGGGCTCCCACGTTTTTGCAAAGCTTTCCGTAGACAGGAATACATCCTGCTCCGTATCGGAGCGGAAATAAAGATCCTGCTCAAAGTAGCAGTCTGTATCCACTATCTGAAATTCCGTAAGCTTTTTCTCGTAGACATTGCTTTTGGGCGAGACCTCTACCTCTTGGTAAACGGGAGCATATAATTCCGCCCCATCACCGGAGATCTCTTTAAACTTCTTGTCAAGTGAAATGGCTACATCCAAATCATCGGACCATAAGCCCCCTCCCCCTGAGGAGATCTGGATATAGGTTGCTCTGCCGACCCGAACTCCAAGATCTTTGTTGCTGCCTCTGGGTCCGTAGCTAAACCATGCGAAGGTAGCAATTACAATAACCATAATGGCAGAACCTATTAACACAAGATTTTTCCAAATCGGTATTTTCTTCATAATTGCTACCCTCCTTTCTTAGTTATTCTTGCTCTTTTGTCTCAAAGCTTCCAGCTTTGCTTTTTCTCTGGCTTTGATCTTTGCTTCTTTCTCCTTCAGCAAGGCAGCTTCCTTAGCTTTCTTTTCCTTGAGTTTTTCACGCTCTTTGGCCTTACGAAGCTTTTCCTTTTCTGCCAGAGCTTCTTTTTCTTTTTGAAGCTTCAGCTTCTCACGCTCTTTGCGTTTTTGCTCCGCCTCTTTCAGCTGCGCCAGTTCTTTTTCTTTTTGGAGTCTGAGCTTTTCTTGCTCTTTCCGCTTCTGCTCGGCTTCCTTTTGCTGTGCGGCTTCCTTAGCCTTCTTTTCCTTCAGCTTTTGTTGTTCTTTCGCCTTTGCCAAGCGTTCTTTTTCCTCTTGGGCTTCTTTCTGCTTCTTCAGCTTTTCCCGTTCCTTGCGTTTCTGCTCAGCTTCCTTCTGCTGTGCCAGTTCCTTGGCCTTCTTTTCCTTCAGAAGTTGCTGTTCCTTTGCCTTCCGCTGACGCTCCTTTTCCTCTGCAAGCTGCTTTTCCTTTTGAACCTTCAGCTTTGCACGCTCTTTGCGTTTCTGCTCAGCTTCCTTCTGCTGTGCCAGTTCTTTGGATTTCTGTTCCTTCAGCTTTTGCTGTTCTTTTGCTTTCCGCTGGCGTTCCTTTTCCTCTGCCAGTTGCTTTTCCTTTTGAGCCTTCAGCTTTGCACGCTCTTTTTGCTTCTTTTCCAGTGCCTTTTGCTTTTCCAGTGCCGCCAGAAGTTCCTGCTTTTCCTTTTCTTTTCTGCGCTTCTCTTCCTCAGCACGCTGTTTTTCTTCTTCCATCAGGCGCTGTTTTTCCAGACGAGCCTGTTCTCTGGCCTGCTGTCTTGCCAGCTTTTCGGCCTCAAGCCGCTGTCTGTTTTCTTCTCTGATCCGCTCCAGTTCCTGCTTTCTTGCCAATTTCTCGGCTTCCAGCTTCTGCTTGGCCTCTTCTCTAAGCCGTTGCTCCTCCTGTTTTTTGAGGAGCTTGAGTCGAAGCTCTTCTTCCCGCTGCCGCTTTTGCTCGTCGCGGATCCGCTGTCTTTCGGCCTTTTCCCGCTCCAACTGTGCCAAACGGGCGGCCTCGATATCGTCCTTCCGCTTCTTCTCGGTCTTGATTGCCCGATCGATAACGGCCAGGATCTCCTTTTCCTGTTTCTGTCTCTTCTTGGTAGTTTTGGCTACCTGCTCGTTAAAGATCCTCTGAACCACATCGATATCAAAGGTCAGGTCATCCAATACATCGAAGAAAGTTCTCTCGATGATCTTGGGTGTAATGATCTTTCTCTTCTTCTGAGGCTCGTATTCTCCCTCGCTACCGATATGGTGCTTCAGCAGAGAATAATTGAGGACCATAGTGGAGTACAGATCGGAAAGATACTCATCGTTGGGGATCTCGTTGGTTTCCGTAATTTCAACATTGAAGCCGGACTCTCTGTAGGTTTCGATAAAGTCCCAGAGTGCCTTGGCTTTTTTGAAATCGGGGTTCTTCTGCAGGACATTCGTTCTCATAATGGGAGGACGAACAAGGGATGTGCCGGACAGTGCCTTGATCAGGGGAGAATTCTGGAAATCATAGAGGATCTTCTTGATTCTCTCGATTCTCTGGAATTTGCTCAGCTTTTCCGGATCAACATCCAAGAGATTTCCATCCATTTTAAAGCCGGGAGAGTCAATGGTCATCTCAAAGGTACATTTCACATTTTCTTTACCGATAGTGAAATTGTCCTTAAACAGAATGGATGTAACATTGTTGCCACTGATACTGTCATCAAGGGCTTTCAGTCTCTTACTGATAAAATACTGCAGATTGATGAGCAAAGTATAGATGAAGCGGTTCTCGTAGGTTTCGAAGCTTTCTTCTTTAAAGATATTCAGGATCCTGTTAGGCGTGACCGTATCCTTTTCCACCTTGGCGATCATATTGGTGTGCTGTGCCAGATGTCGAATGGATTCCGGAGAGATCTTTCTTGCCAACTCAATGTTGACGATCTCTTCTTCCTGAACGATGAATCGGCGAGGATTTCGGATGATATTATCCAGAGGGATAATAGCCTCTTCAATGGCCTCGATCCATGTCAGATCGATCTGCTTATCTACAAAGCGGTGCATAAAGGAAACCTCAGAGTTACCGCTCCGTGCTTTGTTCATAAACTCGGTATAAAAATCCTCGTTCCGAACAAGAGAGATAAAGTCCTGGGTATATATGGCATAAAGTAATTCAAAGTCTAAGGTCATTTTATCTCTCTCCTATACTTTCATAAGAATAGCTGCCGATCAGAACAGCTTCTGCAGTCTGGTCAAATATGCCTTGGATTCGCCCATGTTCTCCTTGCCGAACAGCTCGCTGAGGTAGAAGACAAGGCCTTCGATCTCGTCACGGATAAATGCCAGGTTCAAGCTCTCGAACTTTCTCAGGATCTTGTTAGCCAGAACATAGTCAATGCCGTCGATTTCGGTGCCACCGCAAGCAACATAAACGGGAACGAAGTCACGAAGCTGCTTCACAATACGGTTACCGAAAGCCAGACGGAAGTGCTCAATGACATAGTCATCCAGGACTTCGATCTTCTTGAGGTTTTCATCGGAAACCTTATACTTCTGCTTAGCCTCGTCAAACATTCTCTCCAGATGCTTGTAGCTCAGATTCAGGTTTTCGGTGTAGGGAGCCTCGAAATAGACACCCTTGGTATCGATGTTGATGGGAAGTGCACGGTCATAAACCTTATCGGAGATAGCAAAGGTAGAGTCGTCGTTGTTAGCGGTGCCTACATACCACATATTCTCCGGCAGGCGGAAACGGCCGTTCACAATATGCTTGGGGTCATTGGGCCAACCGCTGGGAACCAGGTCGATGACCCACTCGGAGCGGCTGGGCATTTCCAGAATGGAAAGCATTTCAGCGAAATAGTACTCGATACGAGCAATGTTCATTTCGTCCAGGATGGTCAGGAAGACATCCTCGGTATAGGTTGCTTCGTACATTCTCTTAAGGGTTTCGGTTTCGTTGAAACGCTTGGTAAATTCGTTGAAGTAACCGTAAAGCTCGGTTCTGTCACGCCAAGAAGGCTGAACAGAAGCAATGTTGGTATCGTTCTGAATGAACTTACCGAATGCATAAGGCAGGGAGGTTTTACCGGTACCGGAAATACCCTGCAGAATGATCAGTCTGGTAGAAGCGAAAGCCGCAAGGAACAGACGAATGATCTTGATCTCATAGAACAGACCCAGTCTGGAGCAAGCAAAGTTTCTGAACATGTCGCAGATCTCGGAAAGAGTAATGTCGTAATTATATTCCTTGGGAATATAGTTCTTCATCTGTTCGTCGATCAAGGTACACTTGTAGAAACGGCTCTCGCCTTCGGTCAAAGGAGTTTCCTCCTTTTCTTCGGGCTCTTCCTCGATGGTATCGCTCTCATCGGGCTTCAAGCCCAGCTGAGAGACCTTCATAGCCATGATCTTGTCCTTCTCATTGGAAAGCTTGACGACCTCTCGGTTCAGCTTACCTACCTCATTCAGGAGCTCTTCCTGACTGACCAAGGTAGTTCTGACTCGGATATACTTTCTGATGGCTAAATAGATCACGAAAACAATGCATCCGAGAACCGCGATCACCAGCAGAACAGTTATGATTGCCAAAGCCCATGCCAGACCGCCGAAATCTCCACAGTACTGCTTAAACACACCGACATATCTCGGAACATTGAACATACCGATAATACCGGAGAACAAGCCACTGATGGCGGACCACAGGGATCCGAAAAAGGTTTTTAAAAAGTCAACAAAAAATTTAAGAAAAACATCCATTTGAACTATCCCTTCCGTTCAAGTGTGCAGTATAAAAGACATATTACAAAGTGTTCTTCCAGTATAAAATATGTATTTTACACTGCACACTTACTCGTTTTTGTCTTCTGCTTCTTCTTTTTTCTGTTTTGCCAAATACTCTGCGATGATAGCTTCCTTAACCTCGTCACTGGTTGCCTCGTTTGCGGCATTGATCATGTCAACCTTATGATTGTAGAGAATGACCGAGATCAGGTTGTAGATCTGATAGATCGTAAACAGCAATACGGGAAGTAAAATAACAAGGAAGAATCCCATCTTAGTGCTGAGATAGTCGATAACAGCACCCAATGCAGGAACCTTGGAACCGGTATACCGACCGATAATATCGCCGGGGGCAAGCAGCAATTCGTCGGGTTCGGGGTTGGTTTCCTTATTATCACCCTGGGTCTGATATTGGATCACACCGCCTTCATTGATCACATCTACGATTCTATGGGTATTAACAGCACGATTGCCTTGGATTATGGTAAAATAGGTAACTACATCACCGACCTCCAGGGACTCCGGGTCGCATTCCTCAACAAAAATGTAATCACCTTTGTTCAAGGTAGGCTTCATAGAATCGGTCTGTACGGAAAAGGGAGTATATCCAAACAAATCGGGAACACCGTTATTGGACTTAGCAGTAATAGAAGAAATAGAAATGATAATGGACAATAAGACCAGCACGACGATAAAAATATCAATGACCGCTGAGCCGATCTTCTTGAGCGCTCTATTCATGTATTTCCCCTCCTTTTTGTTTTCCCCAAGGAGCAGGGGGGCCCTGCTCCTTGGTAGGAATAATTAAGAATTAGCCGTTATCGGGCTCGCTGGGAGTGGTAGCCTCAGTATTGTCGCCTTCAACAGTCTCGGGAACAGCGAACTGCAGGGTAACCTGGAAGTCACCGTTGGAGATGTTGTTGATGCAGTCAACGTCCTGGCCTTCCAGCCAAATGTAAACGCGGATCTTGTTGATGCCTACGCCGAGTTCGAAGTCAATATCGTTAGTGGTAACGGTAACAGTTTCACCCTGATCAGCAGTCAGTGCAGCGGGATCAGCACCGGTGAAGGC
>JAZOXB010000194.1:0-10797 GCA_045659585.1 Faecousia sp.
CCACAAGGGTTTCTCCGCAGGAAGCTACAAGGATCTGACCCGCGTTGCCTGGCTGAATCCCGGTATGTGGTCGGAGCTGTTTATTGAAAATAAAGAATACCTGATCCCGGAGCTTGACCAAATCATTACGGAATTGCAAAAATACCGTGATGCTATGGAAGAAGAAAATCGGGAAGAACTTTACCGCCTCTTAGAGGAAGGGAAAAAGCGAAAGGAGGAGGTCGGATGAACACCGTTACCGTCACCGCCTCAAAAACCTATGATGTCCGTATCGGCAAAGGGATCTTAGATACCATTGGTTCAGAACTTGCCAAGATCACCAAAGGCAAGGTCATGATCGTCACCGATGAAAATGTGGCTCCTCTGTATTTAGGCAGGGTCTACCGAAGCCTTACCCAAGCCGGCTTTACGGTCTACACAAGCTCCGTTCCCGCAGGAGAAAGCTCCAAGGATTTAAAGTATTATATCAATCTGTTGGAAATGGTTGCGGACAAGGGGTTGACCCGTTCCGACACCCTGATTGCTCTGGGCGGCGGTGTGGTAGGAGATCTGACGGGCTTTGTAGCCGCATCCTATTTACGTGGGATCTCCTTTGTGCAGATCCCCACAACCTTACTTGCTATGGTGGATTCCTCCGTAGGGGGAAAAACCGCCGTCAACCTAAAGGCAGGGAAGAATCTGGCAGGAGCCTTCCATCAACCATCTTTCGTCCTGTGTGATACGGATTGCTTAGATTCCCTGACGGAAGAAGTCTTCCGTTGCGGTTGTGCAGAAGTCATTAAGACCGCCATTTTGTTCGATCCGGAACTGTTCACTCATTTGCAATCAAAAGGCATCAACTTCGATCGTGAGTTGGTCATTACCCGTTGCGTCCGGTGGAAACGGGATATCGTCTGTGCAGACGAATTTGACCGTGGCCGGAGACAGCTTCTGAATTTGGGACACACCGTTGCCCATTCCATCGAGGCTCTGACGGAGTATGACACTCCTCACGGCTATGCCGTAGCCGCCGGTACCTGCATTTTTGCAAGAGCCTTTGCAGAAAACCCCGATGAAATTGTAGAGTGCTTCCGCACCTTCGATCTGCCTACGGACAGTTACTTCTCTGCAAAGCTGTTGGCAGGAGCCGCACTTATGGATAAAAAACGGCAGGGAGATACCATTACCTTGGTAGTTCCCAAGGCTGTTGGAAATTGCTCGCTCAAAAAAGTTCCCATTGCGGAACTGGAAACCATCATAAAGGGAGGATTAGACCATGACTGAAACCCTATATCCCAACCCCATAGGCGGTACCATTGAGGCCATCGCTTCCAAATCCCACGGTCACAGGCTCCTGATCTGTGCCGCCCTGGCAGACCGCCCCTCGGAGCTGTACTGTCCCCAGCGTTCTGCCGATATTGATGCTACCGTCAATTGTCTCACCGCTATTGGTGCGAGAATAGATTATGTAAACCAAACTTTCTATATAGAGCCTATAACCGAGCCACGGTTCGGGGAATTGGATTGTGGGGAAAGCGGTTCTACCCTCCGTTTCCTCCTGCCCATTGTGGCGGCACTGGGCTGTGGGGGCGAGTTTATCCTCCACGGGAGACTGCCCCGTAGACCTCTGTCTCCTCTGTGGGAGCTGTTAGAGGAAAAGGGCATCACCCTGACTCGCCCCGCTCCCGATCGTATCCGTGTAGAGGGCAAATTAACCGCCGGGGTCTACCCCCTTGCAGGAAACATTTCCTCCCAGTTTATCACCGGTCTTCTCCTTGCTCTGCCTCTTTTGGAAGAGGGCAGTGAGATCCGTCTGACTACTCCCTTGGAGTCTGCTCCCTATGTGGAGCTGACATTGTCCGTTCTCCGCCTCTTTGGTCTGCGGATGCCTCCCTTTAACCGTGGCTGGCAGATCCCCGGAGGCATGACCTATCATACACCCGGTCGAGTTCGGGTAGAAGGGGATTGGTCCAATGCCGCCTTCTGGCTCTGTGCCGGTGCTATTTCCCGTCCCGTAACGGTTTTGGGGCTGGATCTAAACTCCACTCAGGGAGACAGACAGATCGCAGACATCCTCCGCGCTTTCGGTGCCACCGTTACCGCTACAGAAGAGGGAGTTACCGTTTCCCCCGCCCCTCTCAAGGGTATTACCGTAAATGTCTCGGACATTCCCGATCTGGTACCGCCTATTGCACTGGTTGCCGCCTGTGCAGAGGGCGCCACGGTTATCCGGGGTGCCGCCCGTCTCAAATTAAAAGAAAGCGACCGTCTGGAAAGCATTTCCGGTGCTCTCCGCGCCTTGGGTGGACGAGCCGAGGCCACAGAAGACGGCCTGATCATTCAGGGCGGTAAGCTCTTCGGCGGCAGAGTCAATTCCGCAAACGATCACCGCATTGCTATGCTCGGAGCCATTGCTTCCTGCGTCTGCTCCGCCTCTGTCCGAGTGGTAGGTGCGGAAGCTGTGGAAAAATCCTATCCCGATTTCTGGGAGGATTTAGAAAGAATGCAGGTGCCCCAATGAGTAATACCTACGGAAACGCCCTG
The DNA here is from genome assembly GCA_045659585.1 of Faecousia sp. Lineage (GTDB taxonomy): Bacteria > Bacillota > Clostridia > Oscillospirales > Oscillospiraceae > JAZOXB01. Next base: position 2,524 of record JAZOXB010000194.1, read on the forward strand.
AAATTAAGTATTTTCGGTCAATCTCACGGTCCTGCCATCGGCATGACCTTAGAAGGTCTCCCAGCAGGTTTCGCCCCGGATATGGAAGCATTGCAGAACTTTTTAAACCGCCGTGCTCCCGGTCAGGGTGCTCATACCACCTCCCGTAAGGAAGCCGATGTGCCGGAATTTCTCAGCGGAATGGTGAACGGAAAGACCTGCGGTGCTCCCATCTGTGCCGTGATCCCCAACACTAACACCCGTTCCGGGGATTATGACCTGATGGAGCAAATTCCCCGTCCCTCTCATGCAGATTACCCCGCCTTCGTCAAATACGGTACCGCTCACGACGGTCGAGGTGGTGGAAAGTTCTCCGGCAGACTCACAGCGCCCCTGTGTATTGCCGGTGGTCTGTGTCTGCAACTGTTGGAGCAAAAGGGAATTACCATCGGCGCCCAGATCCTAAAGATCGGCAAGGCAGAAAATCCCCGTTTCGATCCCCTGAATCCTGCCATTCCCTCTGCCAACGCCGTCCCTACGGAAGAGATGCTCCAAGAGATCGCAGAAGCCAAAGGGGATAAGGACAGCATCGGCGGTATCATAGAATGTGCAGTTACCGGACTCCCTGCCGGCTTGGGAGAGCCTATGTTTGACGGCTTGGAAATCCGACTGGCACAGATCCTCTTTGCCATCCCCGCAGTGAAAGGGGTGGACTTCGGCAGTGGCTTTGACTGCTCCGGTATGCGAGGCAGTGAACACAATGATCCTTATTATATAAATGAAGATGGCAAGATCCAAACCCGTACCAACCATGCAGGTGGTATTCTGGGAGGTATTTCTACCTCCATGCCCCTGATCCTACGGGTAGCGATCAAACCCACCGCCTCCATTGCCCGTCCCCAGGAAAGTGTGACCTACGACGGCAAAGGAGAGACCTTGGAAATTCACGGCCGCCACGATCCCTGTATCGTGCCTCGTGCCGTCCCCTGTGTAGAAGCCGCAGTTGCAGTAGCAATCTTAGACATGATTTTGGAGGCAAGACAATGGAATTAAAAGTCTATCGTAATGAAATCGACCGCATTGATGACGAGATCGTCCGTCTGTTCCAAGAGAGAATGGATGTTGCTGCGAAAATCGCAGAATATAAGAAGGAACAGGGCATGGCTATTTTACAACCTGCCCGTGAACGGGAAAAGCTGGCAGAGGTCAGCGAAAAATCCCGTGAGGATATGCAATCCTATATGCGAGTGCTGTATTCTCTCCTCTTTGAGCTGAGCCGTACCTATCAGGAACGAGGCAACCGCACGGAGCTCTTTGGCAAGATCGAATATGCCATCGACAACACCCCCAGACTTTTCCCCCGGAGTGCCACTGTGGCCTGTCAGGGCGTTGAGGGAGCTTATTCCCAATTAGCCTGTGAAAAGCTGTTCAAGAACCCTCAGATCCAGTATTTCCGTAACTTTGAGGGTGTGTTCTCCGCCATTGAAGCAGGCTTCTGCCAATACGGCATCCTGCCCATTGAGAACAGCACCGCCGGTTCCGTCAAACGAGTTTACGACCTTATGGTCAAGCGCAATTTCAGCATTGTCCGCTCCACCCGTATGAAGGTGGATCACTGCCTCCTTGCCAAGGCCGACCACGGAGAGATCCAGGAGATCTACTCCCATGAGCAGGCCATTGCCCAGAGTGCCACTTTCCTAAAATCCCTTGGGAATGTGAAGATCACTGTCTGCGAGAACACCGCCATTGCCGCCATGATGGTGGCACAGTCCGACCGCAAGGATGTGGCCGCTCTGTCCTCCCGTATGTGCGCAGAGCTCTACAACCTGAAGATCTTAAAGTCCGGTGTTCAGGACGAGGGTAACAACCACACCCGTTTCCTGTGTATTTCCAAGAATACAGAAATTTATCCCGGTGCAGACAAAACCAGTATCATGATGGTTCTGCCCCATAAGCCCGGTGCTCTGTACAAGGTTCTTGCCAGACTCTACGCTCTGGGCATTAACCTCCTGAAGCTGGAGAGCCGTCCTCTGCCTGAACGGGATTTCGAGTTCATGTTCTACTTGGATCTGGAAACCTCTGTTTATTCTCAGGAATTCGCCCGTCTCATGTGTGAGATCGGGGGAATTTGCGAAGAATTCAGATATTTAGGCAGCTATTCGGAGGTCGTCTGATGGGCTACGGTCTCTTAGGGGAACACCTGTCCCACAGCTATTCCCCCATGATCCACAGGGAATTGGGGGAGTATGCCTATGATCTCTTTGAGGTAGCTCCGGAAAACTTGGCAGACTTTATGACCAAGGGGAATTTTGAAGGTCTCAATGTAACCATTCCCTACAAAAAGGCGGTCATGGCCTACTGCACGGAGCTGTCGGAGACCGCCCGATCCATGGGCTGTGTCAATACTGTTGTACGCCGTCCCGATGGCAGTCTCTACGGGGACAACACCGATGCCGCCGGTTTTGCATGGCTCTTAGACCGCAACGGTGGGATCCAAGCAGGGGAAAAGGCTCTGGTCTTAGGCTCCGGAGGTGCCGCCGGTACGGTGTGCCGTGTGCTGGAAAGCCGTGGAGCCCGGACAATACAGATCTCCCGTACAGGAGATAATAATTATGTAAACATGTATACCCACCAAGATGCAGTGCTTTTGGTCAACGCAACCCCTGTGGGAATGTACCCCAACAATGGGGAAAGCCTCGTGGATCTATCCCGTCTTTCCAACCTGCGGTGCGTACTGGATCTCATCTATAATCCCCGTAGTACTAAGCTTTTGCTGGATGCTGAGGCTCTGAGAATCCGTAACGAAAACGGTCTTTCCATGCTGGTTGCCCAAGCCGGGGTCGCTACCCAATTATTCACAGGTGCAGAAGTTCCCAAAAGCAAGTGGGCAAAAATATTATGTAAACTACAATCCCAAATGGAAAACATCATTCTCGTGGGTATGCCCGGCTGCGGCAAGTCTACCATCGGAAAGGCTCTGGCAACAAAATTGGGCAGACCCTTCGTCGATACAGACGAAGAGATCGTAAAAGAGGTTGGGGACATTCCTACCTTCTTTGCAAAATACGGAGAAGAAGCCTTCCGCAAGGCAGAAACCGCCGTTCTCGCCCGTCTGGGAAAGGAATCCGGTCTGGTCATTGCCACCGGTGGGGGCTGTGTCACAAGAGAAGAAAACTATCCCCTTCTCCACCAAAACGGCACCATCATCCGCATTGACCGTGATCTTGCAGACCTGCCCACAGAGGGCAGACCTGTGAGCCAAAGTACAGATCTGTCCCTGCTTTTCGCCAAACGGGATCCCCTCTACGAAGACTTTGCCGACCTCACCGTAGAAAACCGGTGGAGTGTTGCCCACGTAGTTGACATCATCTTGGAGGTACTATGAAAATTCTTGTCTTAAACGGCCCGAACCTAAATATGTTAGGCGTCCGTGAGCCTGCCATCTACGGCAGTCAGACCTATGCCGCACTGGTGGCCTATATAGAAGCCGCCGCCCAAGAGCTGGGCTGTGAGGTAGACATCCGCCAGAGCAACCACGAGGGCGTCTTGGTAGACTGGATCCAAGAAGCCTACGGCAAATTTGACGGCATTGTTATAAACCCTGCCGCCTATACCCATACCTCCGTCGCCATCTTAGATGCCCTCAAGGCAGTTGCCCTCCCTGCAGTGGAGGTTCATCTGTCCGATATCAACACCCGTGAACCCTTCCGCCATATTTCTTATGCAGGTATGGCTTGCATTGCTACCTACAAGGGTCTCGGATTCCAAGGCTATGGAGAAGGCCTAAAAAAATTACTCCAACGAAACGACCATTCATAGCATAGGCATCCCCCAATTCCTCCTCTTGGTGAGATGCCTACGCAACCCTTTGTTAATCACCACAGGAGGTGTAATAAAATATGTTAGAATTACGAGGAAAGTACGGCCAAGCCCAAATCTTTACCGATGTAGTGGATCAGGCCTCTGTTTCACAGGTAATGTCTCTGCTGAATCAGCCCTACACCGCAGGCAGTCGGATCCGCATGATGCCGGATATCCATGCAGGTATGGGCTGTACCATCGGTACTACCATGACCATTGGAGACAAGATCTGTCCCAATCTGGTGGGCGTGGATATCGGTTGCGGTATGGAGACCGTCCGTGTCCGAGAAAGCCGTATGGAACTGCAAAAATTAGATAAACTCATTCGTCAAGAGATCCCTTCCGGCTTTGCCATCCGTGACAAGGTGCACAGATATGCATCGGAGGTTCCTCTGGAAGAGCTGTGCTGTTTCAAGCACATCGACCTGTCCCGTGCGGAAAAAAGCATCGGCACATTAGGGGGCGGTAACCATTTTATCGAAGCGGATAAGGACGACGACGGCCAAATCTATATCGTCATCCACTCCGGCAGCCGTCATTTAGGGGTAGAGATTGCCCAATATTACCAAAATGCCGCCTTTAAAGCCCTGAAGAATAACAATCAGGCTATACAAGATCGAATCGATGCCCTCCGGGCAGAGGGACGGGAAACAGAGATACAAGCCACCATCCAAGCCCTCAAGGATCAAAAGATCCCCATTCCCAAAGAGCTTGCCTATGTGGAGGGGGATCTCATGGAGCAATATCTCCACGATATGAAGATCGCCCAAGAATTTGCCGCGGTCAACCGCAGAGCCATGATGGATGTGATCCTGAAGGAAATGAAGCTCCACGAAGAGGAACGCTTCACCACTGTCCACAATTACATTGATACAGAGCAGAAGATCCTCCGCAAGGGGGCTGTTTCTGCCATGGAGGGCGAAACCCTCCTGATCCCCATTAACATGCGTGACGGTAGCCTTATTTGTACCGGCAAGGGAAACCCTGAATGGAATTTCTCCGCTCCCCACGGTGCCGGTCGGCTTATGAGCAGGGGAGATGCAAAAGCATCCTTCACCGTTTCTCAATATAAGAAGGAGATGGAAGGGATCTATACAACCAGTGTCAGCCGTAGCACCCTGGACGAATGCCCCATGGCATACAAGCGCATGGAGGATATTGTAGATAACATAGAGCCTACGGTCACCATAGAAAAGATCATCACTCCCATCTACAACTTCAAGGCCGGAGAAGAAGGCTAAAAAACTTTGCAGATACCTGTTGTACTTTTGGGAAAAGTCTGTTATAATAGGGGCAACTTAAAAAACGGAGGTACACATCATGAGTATTGTAGTCATCGGTGACGTTTTTGTGGATATTAAGGGCTTCCCCGAGGATACCTATATGCCCACAGGCAGAAACGTAGGCAGAGTCGAATACGTCCACGGCGGCGTTGCCCGAAATGTGGTTGAGGACATTGCCAACATGGAGCTTCGCCCCACCTATATTGGCATCGTAGACGACACCCCCATGGGAAACGCAGTTCTGACAAAGCTGAAAAAGCATAAGGTCAACTGCGATTATGTTCTCACCGCTCCCGATGGCATGGGTCTGTGGCTGGCAGTGTTCGATAACACCGGTGATGTTGCCGGTTCTATTTCCAAGCGTCCCAACGCCTATCCCATGGTAGAGCTTCTGGACGAAAAGGGCGACGAGATCTTCCAAAAGGCTGATTCCGTTGTTCTCCAGGTTGACCTCCATAAGGATATTGTAAAGAGAGTCTTTGATCTTGCAGATAAGTACAACATCAAGACCTACGCTCTGGTTTCCAACATGAGCATTGCTGCAGAGCGTCGCGACTTCTTGCAGAAGTTTGATTGCTTCATCTGTAACCGTGAGGAAGCAGGGCTCCTGTTCCTGGATGACTATACCAACACCGGTCACGAAGAGCTTCAGGACATCTTGGCAGATAAGATCAAGAGAGCAAACATCAATTCCATGGTTGTGACCCTGGGTAAGGATGGTGCTGTATATGCCAGCCGTGACGGACTGAAGGGCTACTGCCCCGCCCGCAGAGTGGCTGTTAAGGACACCACCGGTGCCGGTGATGCCTTCTGTGCAGGCGTCGCCAGTGGTCTGACCTACGGAAAGACCCTTCCCGAATCCGTAGAGATCGGCACCCATCTTGCCGCCTCCGTCATTACCTCTGCAGAAAACGTCTGCCCCCGTTTCCGTCCCGAAGAGCTGGGCATCCAGTTCCCCGGTGAATAATTCCCGTCCATAATCTCAAAATAAACATTAAGACCTGTCTCCCGATCCCATGGATCAAGAGACAGGTTTTTTTGGCTTAAATATCATTGAAAATGTCCTATAATTTAACTTTACTTTCCCTCGGTAGAGTGGTAAAATAAGTCATCCAAGTTTATATCACATATACTTGGGTGACTATGCAGAAAGGATATTACCATCATGAAGAAAATTATTGTAAAAGCATTTTCCCTTCTTTTAGTTGTTGCGGTATTTTTCGGACTTCTCCCCGCATTCTCCTATGGCGCTAATGCCGCTGAAACCTATGCCTACGTTTTGGTCAGGTCCCCCAAGAACCTGACCTCCGGCGAGTATCTGCTTGTTGCCACCGCCACCGGTGCCAACAAAGGCAATTATAACTACTACGCCATGACAACCAAGGAAGACAGTAAGTATATGATGATCCAAGGTATCGGACAGGGCTTTACCACCTTGCCTACAACTCTGAACCTGCCCGACTCTATCTACAGCCAGTTTGCATGGACCATTCAGGGTGATGTCAATGGTTTGACCATGAAAACCCCCGATGGCACCTACTTGACCGCCGCCTCCGATTCCTCCGCAGTGTCCCTGACCTCCGCCGGCACCAAATGGACCGCCACTCACAATGCCGAGCAGAAAACCTTCTCTTTCGCTGCTCTGAACCGCTATCTGGCTCTCCGCTCCGATGTTTCCGTCACCGGCACCAACGGCATGTGCGGCTTTACAACTTATCCCGATGATACAGGCGATATTCATTTCTATGTATACAAGAAGGTGAACACCGAGGAACTGAAATCCGTCCTCCTGTACCACTCCCTGAACCTGGCAAATGATATTTCTATCAACTATATCCTGCCCAAGGACCAGTTCAACGGTTTTGAGCAGATCCGCATGGAGATCGATCGTCCCATTTTTGACGGCAACACTCTGGTAACTTGGGAAACTATTTTCATGGAGCCTGTAGATAACGGGGAATATTTCTATTTCACCGTTGATGACATGACCGCCGTGCAGATGAATAACCCTCTGCAAGCTGTCATCTACGCTCACAAGGAAGGCGTAGATTATATTACCGAAGCCGACTACTACAGCATCGGAACCTATGCCTATAATCAGTTAGATAAAACGGCAAGCTCCACCGCTCTGCGGAAGGTCTGTGCGGAGCTTCTGCGTTACGGCAGTAAGTCTCAGGTATTTAAGAAATATCGTACCGATGCATTGGTAGACGCCTCCATGACCGAGGAGCACAAGGCATATTTATCCCCCTTGGAAGAAGTCGTTTTCGGCTCCAATAAGGAGATCCTGAACGATCTGCCCAATGCATCTATCACCTGGGCAGGTATGGGTCTGGATCTGCAAACCAAGATCGTTGTCCGTATGATCTTGGATCTGAGCGACTACACCGGCTCTCCCGAAGATCTGACCATGCGTGTAAATGTAGCTGATACAACCGGCAAGGAGACCACCTATACTCTCACCGATTGCGAAGCATATAAGCCGGAAGACAATCTCTATGCATTCGATTTCTCCCGACTTAATGCCTCAGAGCTCCGTTCCGTCCTGTCTGCCGCCGCTTTTATAGGAGAGACACAGGTCTCTGCTACCAGAGTGTACAGTGTAGACACCTACGGAAGAGGTAAAACAGGCGCATTGGGCGAAACTTGCCGTGCTATGATCGCCTACAGCGATGCCGCATATGCCTTCTTCGCAGAGTAAGGCTCCCCATCATAATCCCTGAATCAATATCCTTCGGCTCTCGATCCACCACGGATCGGGAGCCTTTTTCTGTCCGTCTCCTTGTTTCAAATCGCCCAAATCTTCAAATTCCCGTTTATCGAGCTGCTCCCAAGTCCGTGCACGCCCTTGGCTCTCCCTCTGGGAGAGCTGTCAGCGTAGCTGACTGAGAGGGCAGTAGGGGTCGGGATTTAGCAGGAGAGTTTAGAGGATCATGGGCATCTTTTGGCTTGCCAAACTTACGAAATACGACAAAAGATAAGGAGAATTTATGACTCGGTATTGGTTTGATCCCTGCCGGGGGCGTTCATTTCTTGTGATTTGACAAGAAACGAACCAAAGAAGCAAACCGGGGGAGGCGCTGAGGGTTTCACCGGCTCGTTACCCCGGTGGTGTCGTTTCCTTTTTCGCCGGATGAAAAACCGCCCTCCC
>JAZOXB010000195.1:0-2856 GCA_045659585.1 Faecousia sp.
AGTTATCCATCATGGAGAAGAATCCGGATTGGTCGTAAAGATTATATAAGCCGTAGCCGTTTAGAGTCGTCAGTTCTTCACCATATCGGCCGGGCCACCAGAACAGTTGATCCTCGGACAGCATCTCCACAGGGGTATTGGGCAGATAGATGACAAAATCCTCGCTATCTGTCAGACCATTAGGTGGTGCTGCTATATAAAGAACGCCATCCTCGATCCACTGCTCACCTACTGGCTTCTCCCAAGTAAGTTCCTCCAGTTTCAAGCCATAGGTGTACATATCCAGCCGTTCGGCAGATCCAAACTTTCCGGAAAAATTACATACGTAAACGGTACCATTGGGATAGTTTTCACCAATGGATCCCATCTCGGAATCATGGTAATAGCCTGTGAAGCTACCGTCCTCGTTCAGGTATAGATCCGTACTCCATCCACCTGCTCCACTGCTGAAATAAAATGCCATGGGATATTCCAAGCCTTCCTCAGCCCAGAAGGTTTCCGGCTGTGCAGCTTCCGTTTCCGCTTCGGAGACAGATTCGGTTTGCGTGGTCTCTTCCGTCACCTCTGCGGTCTCTTCTGTAGCTTCGGTGGTTTCCTCTGTAGGCGCTGTAGTCTCCTCTGTAGCCTCGGTGGTCTCTTCCGGCGTTTGCTCTTCTGTCCGGAGACTTTCCGCAGGCCGGGTTTCCTGTTCTTCCCCACCCTTGCAGGCCGCAAGACTCAGCATCATTGCAATAAGAAGAACGATCGCAATCCATTTTTTCATCGTACAAACATCCTTTCTAATGATCAGCAACATAGGTTTTACAATTTTTCACCCTCAAAAGACTTGGTTGCATAAGCATTCAGGGTTTGGTCTGCAATATTCCCGGCTAAGTACTCATAATAGCCCTGAGAGCCAATCATAGCGGCATTGTCTCCGCAGAGAGACAGAGGGGGCATACACAGCCGTACCCCACGGGCTTCACATTCCCGTGTCAGAGCGGCACGAATATGAGAATTGGCGGCAACGCCACCGGCAACCGCAAGGGTCTTATGTCCCGTTTGATCCAGAGCCATCATGGTACGAGGTACCAGCATTTGGGTCACAGCAGAGCAGAAACCTGCACACAGGTCAGGGATTTGGATCTCCTCCCCTTTCTGCTGTTTGTTGTGGATCAGGTTCACAGCGGCGGTTTTCAGACCGGAGAAGGACATATCCAAAGGATTGCCACTGAGCTTAGACTGAGGCATGGGATAGACAGAGGGATCTCCTCCCTGTGCTGCCTTATCCAAAGCCGCACCGCCGGGATAGGGCATATTCAGCATACGTCCAACCTTGTCAAAACATTCTCCCGCTGCATCGTCACGAGTGGAGCCTAAAATCTCCATATCTGTGTAGTCCTTCACATTCACGATCATAGTATGACCGCCGGAGACTACCAAACACAGGAAGGGAGGCTTCAGATCGGGATAGGCAATATAGTTGGCGGCAATATGTCCCCGAATATGATGGACCGGAATCAGGGGCTTATCCAGTGCCAGAGCCGCACCCTTGGCAAAGTTGACACCTACCAACAAAGCACCAATAAGACCGGGAGCATAGGTCACCGCAATGGCATCGATGTCTTCACGGGTCACACCGGCCTTTTCCAGTGCCTGATCCGCAAGGCCGTAAATGGCCTCGATATGCTTACGGGATGCGATCTCAGGAACAACACCACCGTAGATCCGATGGAGCTCTACCTGAGAAGCAATACAATCACAGAGCACTTCTCTACCGTCTCGCACCACCGCAACAGCGGTTTCGTCGCAAGAGGATTCAACAGACATGATAAGCATCTCAAAGCTCCTTTCTCATAATCAGGGCATCTTCCCTGGGATCCATATAGTAATTGGGTCTGCGCCCCACTTGTTCATAGCCCAGACGGGTATAGAGGCTGATTGCCGCCTCGTTAGAAGCCCGAACCTCTAAGGTTAGGGTCTCGATCCCCTTGGAGGCTAAAGCCTCACCAAGGGCGATCATTAGGCTCTCGCCGATCCCCTGCCGGCGATAGTCGGGAGAAACGGCAACATTCATGACATCTGCTTCCGGAGGAGAAGATTGGGAACCTACATAGGCAACGGCTACGCCGTCCCGTTCCTCTACCAGCCACAGGCTCCATTCACTCTTCAGCTCTGCGGCTATGGAGCGTTCACTCCAAGGGGCAGAAAAGCACAGCTTTTCCAGTTCCGCTACCGCAGAAACATGGGATTCATTCATAGGCAGGATCATTTTGCATCGTACCAGCTTTCTCCCATTTTTGCCTCTGCAATGAGAGGTACAGACAGCTTTACGGCTTCTTCCATTTCACGGGTGATCATATCCATGACCATGTATGCCTCATAAGCAGGGCATTCAATGATCAGTTCGTCGTGTACCGTCAGGATCAGACGAGCCTGCAGTGCATCCTTTTCCAAGGCATGGAATACCCGAACCATAGCCAGCTTAATAATATCCGCCGCCGTTCCCTGAATGGGGGTATTCAGTGCGATCCGTTCCGCACCGGAGCGGATATTAAAGTTGGTACTGGTGATCTCGGGAAGATATCGCCGTCTGCCAAAAGCTGTTGTTACATAGCCCTGCCGTCTTGCAGTCTCCACGATATCATGCATATAATCCCGAACACCGGGATATTTGCTGAGGTAGCTGTCAATATAGGCCTTTGCCTCATAGCGAGTGACTCCGATGTCTTGAGACAGAGAGAACTCAGAAATGCCGTAGACGATACCGAAATTGACTGCTTTGGCATTGCTACGCATTTGAGAGGTGACCTGATCCACAGGGACATTGAAGACCTGAGAGGCGGTCACTCGGTGGAAATCCTCACCGGAGCGGAA
>JAZOXB010000196.1:0-5465 GCA_045659585.1 Faecousia sp.
TAAGCCAGCTTCATACGCTTTGCACCTGCAGCAGCGGAGCCGCCTGCCCAACCGGTGTTGACCAGGTAAACCTTTGCGCCGCTCTCACGGATGCGCTTGCCCAGCATCTCTGCGTAAACAGAGGGATCCATGGGCATGAAGGGCTCGCCGAAGAGGGTAGAGAAGGTGGGCTGAGGCTCGGTGATGCCACGCTCGGTACCTGCCAGCTTAGAGGTGAAGCCGGTAACGAAGTGGTACATAGCTGCGTCCTCGCTGAGGCGGCTGATGGGAGGCAGTACGCCGAATGCATCAGCGGTCAGGAAGATAACAGTCTTGGGGATGCCGCCAACACCGGGGATAGCGGAGTTGGAGATGTACTCAACGGGGTAGCCGACACGAGTGTTCTCGGTGAGGGAGCCGTCGTCGAAGTCGAACTCACGAGTCTCGTCGTCCATGACAACGTTCTCGATGAGGGAGCCGAAGCGGATAGCGCCCCAGATCTCGGGCTCGTTTTCCTGCTTCAGGTTGATGCACTTAGCATAGCAGCCACCTTCGATATTGAAGATGCCGTCGTCTGCCCAGCCATGCTCGTCGTCGCCGATGAGCTTACGGTTGGGGTCAGCGGACAGGGTGGTCTTGCCGGTGCCGGACAGGCCGAAGAAGACAGCGGTCTCACCGGTCTTGGGATCCATGTTAGCGGAGCAGTGCATGGGCAGGATGTTCTCCTTGGTCAGAACGTAGTTCATGGTGGAGAATACGCTCTTCTTGATCTCGCCTGCGTAACGGGAGCCGCAGATGACGATGAGGTGTGCCTCGTAGTCGATCATGATAGCAGCTTCGGAATTTACGCCGTCGATTTCGGGATCGCACTTAAAGCCGGGAGCGGCAATAACAGTGTAATCAGCCTCGCCGTACTCAGCCAGCTGTTCAGCGGTGGGACGGATAAGGAGCTGATGGATGAACAGGTTCTGAGAAGCCAGCTCGTTTACGATGCGGAACTTCTTGGTGTGAGCGGGATCTGCACCTGCATAGCCGTCGAATACGAAGATCTCACGGCCCTGGAGGTATGCGCACAGCTTACCCTTGATGGCGTCAAACTTCTCCTTGGAAATCGGACGGTTGACCTTGCCCCATGCGATATCGTCATGGATAGCGGGGGTGTCGACGATGAACTTGTCGTTAGGGGACCGGCCGGTGTACTTGCCGGTAGTGACGACGAGAGCGCCGGTGTTAGAGAGCTTGCCTTCGCCGCGGCGGAGAGCAGCTTCGGTGAGCTGAGCAGGGCCCAGGTTGCGGTAAACTGCCTTGGGAGCCAGAATGCCCAATGCTTCGAGACCGTAGGTTTCCATAGTGTTTCCTCCTAATAGATAATACCGCCCGGAGACGGTTTGTATATTTGCTTTGGCGAAGGTAGGAAAAATCCAACATCCACCACATACATCATATCATAAATCGAATCAAATTACTATATATTTTTTGTAAAAATTTTATGATAGTTTTTTGTAAAAAAAGATCGAATCTCTTCCGATCGGAAAGAGATCCGGAACGGGATTTACGGAAAGGATCGATTGGAAAAAGAATAAATAATTTATGAAAAACGGAAACTAATTATTGACAAACGATATATTCTATGCTATTGTAACAGAGAAAAGGAGGTATGATAGACCTATGAAAGCGCGTTCTGTAACCATTAGTATGATTTTTGTTGTCCTTTTTGCCGCTGCATTGGGTGCTCTTATGATTTTCGCACCGGAGATTGGGCGGTGGTATGGACAGTTCCGTGGGTTTAAGCCTGTTGTGATCCGCTGTATCGTTGCGGCCTTCTATACATGCTCGATCCCTGCGGCGGTGGCTCTGTACTGTCTGTGGCGGCTTCTGCGGAATATCCGCAAGGGGGAGATGTTCGTAAAGGAGAATTGCCAACTCTTAGAGATCATTTCCTGGTGCTGTATCGAGGTCAGTGCCGTTTGTTTTGCAGCCTGCTATCATTATTTACCCTTTGCTCTGGTGGCGGTTGCCATGCTGTTTGTGTTCCTGATTGTCCGGGTGGTATGTAGCTGTATGATTTGCGGCACAGAGCTAAAGGACGAAAACAGCCTGACCATTTGAGGTGACGGACTATGATCGTGATCAACTTAGACGTGATGATGGCCCGTCGGAAGATCTCTTCCGGGGAACTGGCAGAAAAAATCGGCATCACCCCTGCAAACCTGTCTATTTTAAAAACCGGCAAGGCAAAGGCTGTCCGCTTTTCCACCTTGGAAGCCCTGTGCAAAGTTCTCCAATGTCAGCCGGGAGACATTTTAGAATTTCGAGAGGAGGATCCTTATGAATCAGAATGAACAAAATAACAGTCGGGACCTTCGGGAGCTTTCCCAACAGCTTTATCCCCAGGGAGTTCCCAATCCCTATATGGGCCCCTATTCTCACCCCAACGGCACTCCCATACAACCCGTTGTGCGAGAAACCGGAAGCAAACGGGATATGATATTTAGCGGAATTTTCTTTATTCTCAGCCTTCTGTGCGTTAATTTCTTGTTTTATGGCGGTGCCGGAAGCGCCTTTGCGGTGGCGGCTCTGGGACTGTATGTGGGAGGACTCCTGTACCTGAGACCCCATCGACGGGGGGGTGGCTTCTATATGGCTTTCTGCATACTGTCCTATGTGCTGTGTGCTTTCACCTTGGTGCTGTCGGATAGTTCCATGGGGGCCTTCTTCAGCGTCACGACCATGTATGGACTTAGCGGTATTACTCTCAATGAATATATGGCTCTCCGCCGAGAGAATAAGGGTACGATCCGTTGTGCATCCGATTGGTTTCGTACACAGGTAGTATTACCCTTTGGAAATATCGGCAATGTGTTTTATGCCCTGTTTCGGAAAAAGTCGGAAGACGGTACCGTCGAAAAACGGAAGATCAATTCTGTTCTCATCGGTTTGCTCTGTGCCGTCCCTGTTTTGCTTATGGTCATTCCTCTTCTTATGGGTGCAGACGGCGCCTTTGAGGGAATGATGGATAAGATCGGCATGGATGGGGGAAAGGAATTACCGGCTACGCTGATTTTCGGAACGGCCTTGTTTATTCTGATTTTCGGTCAGCATTTTGGAGCGAGGATCCGGAAACAGGAGGAAAAGCAGAGCCGTAGCCCGAGAAAGGGTATGGATACAGCCTTCCTGATTACTTTCCTGTCTGTGATTGCGCTGGTCTATGTGCTGTATCTGGTGTCTCAGTTGGCATATTTCTTCAACGCCTTTGCAGGCCTTTTGCCGAAGGATTTCACTGTGGCACAATATGCAAGACGGGGCTTCTTCGAGATGACCACAGTCTGTGTCATCAATTTGGGACTTTTGTTCTTCGCCCTCTTGGGAGCAAGAAAAAAAGAAAACGGCAAGGAACCTGCTGTGATCCGTATCCTTGCGGTGTTCCTGTGCCTGTTCTCTCTGGTACTGATCGCAACGGCTATGTCCAAGATGAACCTGTATATTCTCAGCTTTGGCATGACCTATTTGCGGATCCTAACCTCTGTATTTATGGTATTCCTGTGTGTGGTATTCTGTACCATGTGTTTGTGGATCTTCCTGCGGAAGCTGCCCTATATGCGGGTTGTGGTGATTACTGCGGTGATTTTGGTTCTCGGAGTCAGCTTTGCAGATCCTGCTCGTGTGGTCGCATCTTATAATGTCGGTGCCTATCAAACCGGAAAACTGGATTCTGTGGATATGGATGAATTATATATGTTAGAATCCGATGGAGTGGTTCCTTATGTATGGAAGTTGACCGAGGACTCTGATGAGCTTGTGAAAACAGATGCCTGGGAAATCATATGTGTCCACGCTTCGGACTTGGGCTTCTTTGAAGAAGATAGTGAGGAAGGTTCCTACGATTGGAGATCCTTTAATTTCGGTTCCTACAGAGCCTATTGCCTGATCCGAGACAATTGGGATACAATCTACCCCGAAGCCTGTGACCGCGGATATGTATCCACCGATCGCTCGAGGTGAAGCCGGAAATGAAGCATAAATATGCCCTCTTTCCTCTGATCACCGGGTCCATATTCCTACTGGGATTTGTGTGGCTGTATATTTGGTCTTGGAATGATATTACGCCCCTGTGGTTACACAAATTTATATTGGCGGTTCCCGGAGTGATCCTGTTGCTCATTGGTTTTCGTGGACTCAGGGGGAAATGGGGAAGGGGCAAAACCTGCCTCTGGACAGCAGGATTGATCCCGGTGTTTCTGGTGTATTTGCTGATCTGCATCTTCCTTCTCGCCTGTGTCGAAGCAGAGGGGACTTGTGATCCCAAGGACTACGGAAAGGCCTATGAGCGCATAGGTGTGGATTATGATGTAAAAAGCATTTTTCCGGAGGAAATTTCCGAAAATGCCCGGGAGATTGAATTTTTCTATTGCCCCTTGTTTATGCAACAGGGAGAGATTTTTACCCTCTTATATAACACTACACCGGAGGAGATAGAAAATTGGGAGACGGCTTTGAAGTCAAAAGCCCAATGGATCGGTCCCAATTGGCAGTGGGAAAAAACCTTCCGGGGCTACAATGTTTTGGGAAAAGAGGGAGAATCGACCCGGTATCACCTATACTGGGATGGAGAGTATCGTGGAGAAATGTGCTATGTTCTCATAAACCGTGAAAATGCGTCCATTTATTTCTATTGGGCCTATGCCCCGTGATAGCTATGATATTTCATGTATGGAGGAATGCCGATTACGGAACATTTGGGACAGTCGAGGACGCCTGTTCCTCTGTCTTGAAAGTATCAAATAGAAACGGAGTGCGTTATTATGATCGTATATATCATTGTAATTTCCCTTATTTCGGGGATCTTCCTGTTTTTTGACGGCTTTGGCTCTTTGCCGAAAAAGTCGAAAAAGAAAAGATTAGTATTGCTTATATCCGTTATCATAGCAATAGCAATTGGCCTCGGGGTTTGTATCATGGTAACCGAGCCTCCTACTACAGCAAACACAATGATCAACGCATTTCATAACGACAGAGAACTCTTTGATGCAGTAGTAGGGGAACTTGAAAAGTTTAGCGGTGTGGTCTCCGTATACCGCGATAAGGACCATATTCATAGTCCGGAAGATCATGTAGTGGAAATGGGATCCCTGTATTTTACATCGGAAGGAATCATAGAGGGAGACAAACTTGCTACATTATATGATTTTGCGATTGCTCTGTTCGAAAAATACGATATCAAATTCCTCTTTGGAGTAGAAGGAAGGGTACAATTTGTATTTGAAGACGATTGGGGCAGGCGTGCATTCCTTGGATATTCCAAAGAAGATAAATCTCAAGCAAGGATGACAGTGATAGAGGAAGAACATATTTGTGAGGGTTGGTATGCTATCGTGTATACCGATTAGTAGGACAGAGGCCGGTTGTCCCCCAAAGAAAACAAACCCCAAAGAGGTGTTTACAAATATGACGGATCAAGCTACCAAATTTACAAAAGGGCAATGGAT
>JAZOXB010000197.1:0-3572 GCA_045659585.1 Faecousia sp.
TAATACCCATAGTAGTCATGATGGTGTTCCTCCTCTTGATTAGTAAATTTCACCGGGCTTGACACACTGATTGACTTCAATGGTCTTGCTCTTGCCGATGACCGCAATAGCTTTTTCTTCGCCCTCGGGGAAAGCACCACCTACAACGGCGTTTGCACAGATACGGCAGTCCTCACCGACGATGGCATGGCGAACGATGGCACCGCTCTCAATGACAACATTGGGCATAATGACGCTGTCTTCTACCAGAGCACCTTCGGAAACGGTACAACCGGTGGAAATAATGGAATGCTTCACTGTACCGTAGATCTCACAGCCTTCTGCGATGAAGCAATTGTCGGTCTCTGCCTTCTTGGACATAAAGGTAGAGGGCATGGCATAGTTACGAGCATAGATACGCTTGCCGGGTTCGCCGTAAATGTTGAACTCAGGCGCCTCGCCCAGAAGCTCCATGTTGGCCTCCCACAGGGAGTTGATGGTGCCAACATCCTTCCAGTAGCCTTCAAACTCATAGGCAAAGAGACGGTGGCCTGCATTCAGGATGGCGGGAATGACATTCTTACCGAAGTCGTTTTCGCTGGCAGGATCTTCTTCGTCGGCAATGAGGAACTGCTTCAGAACGCTCCACTTGAAGATGTAAATACCCATGGAAGCATTGGTGCTCTTGGGAACCTTGGGCTTTTCTTCAAACTCGTAAATAGATCCGTCGGGATTGGTATTCATGATGTCGAAACGGCTGGCTTCCTCAATGGGAACGGTACGAACGGCGATGGTGCAATCTGCGTTGTTCTTAATGTGATCCTTCAGCATAGCGGCATAGTCCATCTTATAGATGTGGTCACCGGAGAGGATCAGGACATTATCGGGGTCATATCTTTCAATAAAGGGAATGTTCTGGTAAATAGCATTTGCGGTGCCCTTGTACCACTCAGACTTATTGCTCTTAGCGTAGGGAGGCAGAACCTGCACACCGCCATGAGAACGGTTCAAGTGCCAAGGCTGACCGTTGCCGATGTACTCATTGAGCTCCAGAGGCTGATACTGGGTCAGGATACCTACGGTATCGATACCGGAGTTCACACAGTTGGACAGGGGGAAGTCGATGATCCGGTACTTCCCCCCGAAGGGGACTGCAGGCTTGGCGGTATTCTCCGTCAAGACCATCAAACGGCTACCTTGGCCGCCTGCCAGCAGCATGGCTACGCAATGCTTCTTCTGAAAGTTCATGCTCATCTCTCCTTGTATTGATAAAATAAATATTGTTGTATATGGAGACCGAGTCCTCTCGGTCAGCTTTCCTAAGGTTTACGGGGATTCACGACCCTCTTATAGTAGGTCGTGGATAGAGGCGGTACCGTAAAGACACCGCTGTAGGGCAGGTTATGGAATGGTGTTTTTTCCGCAACCACAACCGGAAGCTCCATGCCTGTGCCGCCGAATTCTCCGGCATCTCCGGACAGAACCGGTTCATATTCTCCCAATCGGGGCAGACCCAATCGATAGTTCTCACGAGGTACGGGGCAGAAATTGCAGATGGCAATGATCTCACGGCTCCGTCTGTCGATACGACGGAATGCCAAAACGGAATTGTCGCAATCATCCATACAGATCCACATAAAACCGCCGTCTTCCGTGTCGTTGTTCCACAGACAGCTGTCCTTGAGATACAAACGATTCAGCTCTCGCACATAATCACGGAACTGCTCGTGCCGCTCATAGTCCAAAAGCTCCCATTGCAGAGCCCCTCGCGGTTCCCAATGATCGAACTGCGCAAACTCATTGCCCATGAAGCTGAGCTTCTTCCCGGGGAATGCCATCATAAAGCCATAAAAGGCACGCAAGCCGGCAAACTTATCGTTATAGTCACCGGGCATCAGGGAGATCAGCGGTCCGTCCTCCCGTGACAGAGTGTGGGGTAGCGTCAGAACGAAATTCTCCGCATAGGCATATTCCATGGAGGTCGTCAGCCTTGTGTGGCTTCCCTTTCTCCACAGGGGATCCAACCGGAGGTATTCCACCATGTCTTTCAGCCATCCCATGTTCCATTTGTACAGGAAGCCCAAGCCACCGTCGTAGTCCGGTCTGGACACCAAGGGGAAGGCGGTATGCTCCTGTGCGATGGTAATGGCATTGCGACGGGTGGAGAAGATCGCACGATTGGCCTTCCGCAAGAAGGCAATGGCATCCAGATTCTCTTTTCCGCCATAAACATTGGGATGATAGCTCTGTCTGTCATAATTCAGGTACAGCATAGCGGTCACAGAGCCGATGCGAACACCGTCACCGTGGAACAGATCCATCCAGAATACGCCGTTGGACATCAGGAAAGACTGGACTTGACCCTTGCTGAAATCAAAGATCCTTCCCTTCCCTTCCGGGAGCTCGTTCATAAGGCTGTCCATAGACTCGTAACAACAGCCTCCGTCAAAATCATAAAGCCCCTGTTCTTCCTTGGGAAAGGCATAGGGATTCCACTCAAAGAGAACACCGAGGCCCTCCCGGTGGCAATGATCCACAAAGGCCATCAGTTCCTTGGGACTGCCATAGGCCTGAGCAGGAGCAAAGAAGCCCAAAGTCAGCTTTCCGCTCAGGCGGGAAGGCTCCATCAGAGACATCAGCTCCACATGGGTATAACCCATATCCTTCAGATAAGGGATCAGCTCTTCTTCCAACTCGCTGTAGCTCAGGCAGGTGCCATTGGAATGACGCTTCCATGAGCCGGGATGGCACTGATAAATGTTCATGGCAGAGTCCAGAAGCTTCCGCTTGCCTTGCTGACGGCGGTAAGCCTCGTCCTGCCATTCGTAGTCCTCCAGACAGGCGATCCGACCGGAATTCTCCGGATAAGCACAAATAGAAAATGCAAAGGGATCTGTTTTGTATCGGCCTATTCCGTCCGATCCCAGGATATAATATTTATAGGCATGGCCCTCTTTGGCATCCTTACAGAAGCATTCCCACACACCGTATTCCAGATACTCCATAGGCTGAGCTTCCGTATCCCATCGGTTCCAATCTCCCACAACAGTGACCTTTGTGGCATTGGGGGCCCAAAGGCGGAATGTAAAGCCTTCCTGTGGTTCCTCGTCTTCCTCGGTACGGATATCTCGGTGGCATCCCATATAGCTGTATGCGTGAAGCTCCTCGCCTCCCACAAAGCGCTTTAGGGCATTATGTAATGCATATCCCTGTTCCATTGACCGCAGTCACCTCCCTTGCATAGATTGCCTATTACTAATTATACCACTTTGCACAAAAATTGCAACCACTAAAGAAGAATTCTGATAATTTTGTTTATTTTTCCCTTTAGGCAAGGCACTTTTACCACTTATTTTAGCTTCAATGACATAATTTGAACAAAATTTTCCTGAAAATTCCTTGACAAAATCCAATTTTCAGCATAAACTAAAGCGTAGGTCATGTTGCATGACCCTAAGCTGAGGGGAGTCGAACCCCGATAGGTTTTCACAGGATCTTTTCAGCCATAGCATCGTCATCGTCCTCGGAAATACCGACGGGTATTCCCATCGGACTCTTCCTTGCTCTGACAGAAAATATCTCCGTGAAAACTG
>JAZOXB010000198.1:0-4066 GCA_045659585.1 Faecousia sp.
CGATAAACTGCGATTTGGGTAACGGTTTGCTGTCAATTGGTTCTTTTTATCTTTGTGCATCGTAGTTAACAGCCCCTGTGTTTTTTAGGCAAACCAATATGAAATTCCCTGAAGCGTTAGGGATCGGCACTTTGGCACCTCCAAACGCTAAAATTGTTAAAATGTCCAAAAACAAAGTATTGCGGACACCCAAAAATGGTGATATAATTAAATTATACCCCGGTACAAAGTTGCAAAGGAGCGATAAACCATGAAAAAACGCGGTATTATTTTGATGGCAGCGGTATGTTTGCTCTGCGGTGTCCTGTTGTTCAATGTAACAACAGTATCTGCGGCACAGACATCCGGTACCTGTGGAGACGATATTACTTGGACTTTCGATGGGGAAACGGGCACATTGACCCTTTCCGGCACCGGATGGATGTCCTATCCTCTCCCTACGCCCCCCTCTTTTGAAGAAGATCCCTTCTATTTTGACAACGTAGATCCCGTGGCCCCCTGGGCAGATATCAGAGGATCTATCAAAAAGATCGTAGTCAGCGAAGGCATTACGAATCTTTATGAAAAAGCCTTTACAGATTGCTATAACGTTACTGAGGTATCTCTTCCTTCCACTCTGATTGAGATCGGAGAAAAGGTATTCTATGGATGCAGATCTCTCCGGAGCGTGACTATTCCCGAGAGTACGCGGTATATTGGATATTATGCATTTGCGGCATCCGGATTGGAGAGTGCCGTATTGCCCGGAACGGTGACATCTTTCGATATGTCAATTTTTGAGCGTTGTACTCAATTGACGGATGTAGTCATTTCTGAGGGTATTAAATCGTTGGCACCGTACACGTTTTGGAAATGTACCGCTCTGAAAAACGTGACTTTGCCCGAAACGATGAATAATATCGAATACGCCTTTATCGGGTGTACTTCTCTGGAGAGCATCACTCTGCCCGAAGGATTGGTTTGGATTGAAAATGCTTTCGAAAATTGTACCTCTTTAAAGAGTATCCATCTCCCCGGTGGTGTATCGGTGATCGGGAAAAAAGCATTCCGAAACTGCACTGCCCTGACCGATGTGACCATGCCCGGGGCAATGACCATTGGGGAGGAGGCTTTCTACGGCTGTACTTCTCTGGAGAGCGTTACGATTCCCCAATGGGTAACCGACATTGGTGTGAACGCTTTTGTAGGTTGTGAGAAATTGGCGCATGTGAGTTTGCCCGATAATATGGTCAGCATTTATCCCGGTGCCTTTGATGGAACGGCACTGTATAATGACCCTGCCAATTGGGAAGGGGATCTGTTTTATCTCGGAAATTATCTCCTCTCAATTCGTGATAAGGCAACGTTAGAAGAAGCCTATATCCGCGAGGGTATCACCGTCATTACCGCCGATATGTTCCGCGATTGCAGGAATCTGAAAAAGGTAACCATCTCCGATACAGTAACGACCATTGAAGACTATGCTTTCTATGATTGCCGTAACTTGACAGAAGTGATCTTATCGGATTCTATAACAACCATAGGAGAAAATGCCTTCGCCTACTGTACCATGTTACGGGAGGTGGACCTTCCGGAGAATTTGACATCCTTGGGCGGGTATGCCTTTTATTGGTGCACCGGGCTGGAGCGTATCCATATTCCCGCAAAGGTGAGCGTTTTGAAGGACTACGCGTTTTACGGATGCTCCTCCCTCGTGGAGGCAAAGGTGGACGGTGTTGTCAGTTTCGGTCATAGGGTTTTCATGAGCTGTGAAGCACTGACGGAATTTACGTTCCCGGAAACCACCACGACCATTGGAGATGATGTTTTGTGGGGTTGTGAAAGCTTGCAGAAAGTCACATTCCTTTCCCATAACATCGAAACCATGGGAGCGAGAGTCTTTACACACTGCTATTCCCTGCATACCATCACACTGCCGGAAGGCCTGACGACGATCCCTGTAAGCACCTTCGCTGAATGCTACGCCTTAGAGACCTTGGTAATTCCGGAGAACGTTACCACAATCGGCGTCGCGGCCTTTAATAACTGCAAAAGCCTGAAAAGCATCTATATCTCCGAGAAAATTACCGATATTGCAGATGATTTCTCCGGATGCTACTCTCTGACAGGTATTTGGGTTGCAGAAGACAATGCTGTATATTGCAGTGATGAATTCGGTGTTCTGTACAATAAGAACAAAACAAAGATCATTGCTTTCCCTGCCGGATATGAGGGTGCATATGTGATCCCCGACAGCATCACTTCTATGACGAGCGGTATGTTTAAAAATAGCAAGATCACAAGCATTACCATTCCCGGTAGCATAAAATCCATACCCGGTAGTGCATTTTCCGACTGTTCCCTTCTGGAGACCGTGATCCTTTCCGAGGGATTGACAACCATCGACAACCGTGCTTTCTCGAGCTCCGGGATAAAGTCCATTACCATCCCTGCCTCCGTTACTACCATCGGAACTTACGCTTTCGAAAGATGTTCTGCTCTAACCGCGATTTGTGTAGCGGAGGATAACCCGAATTTCGCCTCTGACGAGAATGGCGTCTTGTACAATAAGGATAAGACGGTCTTGATATGTTTCCCCGGTGGCTATAAGGGAACGTTTGAGATTCCGGAGCATGTAGAATCGTTGGAGGAAAGGGCTTTCGCCTATCATGAGAACCTAACAGGAGTAACCATTCCCGGCACCTTGAAAGAAATCAGCAAGGAAGCCTTTGCATATGCCGAAAGTTTGGAGGACATTACCATTATGGAGGGTGTCACTCGCATTGGTTATCAGTCATTCTATAAGTGTACGAGCCTGCGAAAAGTGATCCTGCCCGATAGTGTGACCGGTATCGGCAACTGGGCTTTTTTCGACTGTGAGAATCTGGAGGAAATCTATATTTTAAGTCCCAAGTGCTTAATCGCTACAGGGCCGGTTGGGACCCTTGGGCCTGCCGAAAAGACGGTTGTATATTCCTATCCCGACAGTCCGATCCATACATATGCGTTGAGAGAGGAACAGGCATTTGTCTCTTTGGCTGACTATGTAGACTTTACCATCAACCACAGTGTGGATCTCACCAACGAGCTTGCCATCAATTATATGGTCAAGGCGGACCAGCTGGAAGGCTACGGTGACTTTACCTGCACCATGGAGGTTGTGATCCCTGTTTACAAGGGCAACTATTATTCAATAGCCAAATCGGTGAAACTGCAGCCTGTTCTGAAGGGGGACTATTATTACTTTACTCTTTCCGGCATTACGGCTGTTCAGATGAACGACGAGGTATCGGCAACCATGACGGTGGCTGTAGGACTGCAAAGAATCGTTTCTCAGACCGACAAATACAGCATTGCCACTTATGCCTACAGTCAGCTCGGAAAGAGCAAGGCCTCTCAGGGGCTGAAGACCATGTGTGCAGACCTCCTCCGCTACGGTGCCGCCGCTCAGAGCTATAAGGGATACCGTACAAATGCCCTCGCCGACAGTGCAATGACTCAGGCACATAAGGAGTATCTGACAAATCCGGACACTGTCGTCTTTAACGATTGCAACAAGACCTTGGAAGATATTCAGGATCCTACTGTCACTTGGGCAGGCAAGACCCTGAGTCTGGATTCCAGAGTGACGATTCGCTATGTTGTAGACCTTTCTGCTTATACCGGAAAGAAAGAAGACTTGAACTTGGTTGTTACATATACCGACTCTCAGGGAGAGGTCGTCACGACTCGGATCTCCGAACTTGCGGTTTTCCGAGAGGATAAGAATTGGTATGCCTTTGACTTTGCAGAACTCCGTGGGGCAGAACTCCGTACTGTCCTGTCTGCGGCAGTTTACGAAGGTGACGTCCGGGTATCTTCTACCATAGAGTACAGCGTAGATACCTATTGCAGTGGCAGAACCGGTACCCTCCGCGAGCTCTGCAAGGCAATGATGGCCTATTCCGACAGTGCAAAGGCCTTCTTCACCAAGTAAACAAGATCGCATCAAAGGGGCGACTTCCGCACCGGAGGAACCACCCTGCCTAAAGAAAAGTCGCTACCGCCCTGTTATCTAATCCAAAGCCCCTGCTGAGGAAGGCGTTTC
>JAZOXB010000199.1:0-2025 GCA_045659585.1 Faecousia sp.
TATCCCCCTCCTCATTGACCCCCTGAAAGCCGGCTACAAGAACGATCCTCCCTTTATCCAATTCCCGAAGGATACGGTCATGGCTCAGACTCCTGACCCGCGCACTGCCATGGTTCCCGTCTGTCAGAAGCCCTGCCTGCCATCCGCAGAGGCCGACAACATCCATGCCCAATCTACCCAGTGCCATTGCACAGAGAGAAACAGAACATTGCTCTCCCGTGGCAAGAAGGGCGTCTAATTCTCTTCCTTTGCAATCCGGGTCAATTTCCCTTGCTCGGGCTAAAAGACTGTCTGTGGCCTTTCCTTGGGCTGAGAGAACGCCTATGACCTCATGTCCCTGCCGTCGCAATGCCGCCAGCTTACGGGAAGCGGCGTAAAGCTTCTTAGGATCCGCCACAGAGCTACCACCGAATTTCACAACAAATCTCGACATAAAGATCCCCCCGTGCCAATTTATGCAGGAAATGCACTTGGGTTTCCTGTGTGGCACAACTTCTTTGAGTATATACGCAGTAAATCATGAGAGGATATTCTATCGGAATTAGCACAGTCAACATCATAGAGATCATAAAGCCCATAGATTGCATAACAAATCCAAGGCTAAACATAATTTAGCGGTCAAACTCCCGTTTATCGCTCCGCGGTCGTGATAAACTATGATTTAGCCTTTAAATACCCGTTTATCGGTTTGTTTCTTGCACAACCTACCTCATCTGTTTGTAGGGAAGACCTGTGGTCTCCCGGTGCAGGAACTCGAAATTTGAACAATCTACCGTTGAAAATCACCGTTTTTTCGTCAAAACAGGCGGGCGACCACAGGTCGCCCCACCGCGAGATAGGATGATTTGTGTATAAAACAGAGCGATAAACTGTAATTGATAAAAGAAAAAGATCGTCTTTGTCTGTGTGGCACAAACAAAGACGATCCGGTATATATTCAATATTAGGAATAGGCTTTTTTCAATGCTTCCAGAACGGGGGCGTCAGCAGGACAAAAATCATATCGTTCAATCTCGGACACCGGGATCCATTTCATATCTGCATGTTCTTTCAGAACGGGAGTTCCCTCTGCGATCCGACTATGGAATATGGTCAGGATAATATGGATATCCGGATATACATGATCCACTTGGATAAACTCATCCCCTACGGCAAGGGTCACATCCAGTTCCTCCATGCATTCCCGAATGAGGGCTTGTTCCTTGGTTTCGCCGTACTCTACCTTACCTCCCACAAATTCCCACAAGAGGCCTCTCTTTTTATGTGCAGGGCGTTGACAGATCATAAATCGATCCTCTTGCCATATCAATGCACCAACAACATGAACGATCATATCCATTCTCCTCCATTCCCAAATCAAAGTTAAAATCCAACGGAATGTCAGTATTACGACAAGGTTTCAAAATGGGTAAGAAAAAACCTGAAATCTTTCGATTTCAGGTTTTAACTGGAGCTGCTATCCAGATTCGAACTGGAGACCTCATCCTTACCAAGGATGCGCTCTACCTGCTGAGCTATAGCAGCATTTCGAGGTGTCTTGCGTTTCCCTCATTGCTCCGATATTATAGCAAGAAAACCTTGTTTTGTCAAGAGTTTTTTTCAAAAATTTTTTAAAAATTACTACATTTTTTACCATCTATTATTTTCTTGCATTTTCGGGGATTTTCCGGCAAAATGATCCCTTTTAAGAACATTTCAGTGTCGGATCCGATCAGAGGCTTGGGGGAGGTTTTCTCACGGAAGGATTAATCGTCAAAAAATCAATTGTAAAGGGAGAGTTCCTTGCGGAACTCTCCCCTTTCG
This sequence comes from Faecousia sp., assembly GCA_045659585.1. Taxonomy (GTDB): domain Bacteria; phylum Bacillota; class Clostridia; order Oscillospirales; family Oscillospiraceae; genus JAZOXB01. Next base: position 1,804 of record JAZOXB010000199.1, read on the forward strand.
GTAGCAATAAAAACGGAGTTTGAGAAATTAGCCCTTCTTGCGGCTCTTGACCATGTCCATTGCAACAGCAAAGATGATCAGGATACCGGTGAGCATTTCCAGGATGTAGTCGTTGATGAGGAATGCCTTACCGGCGTTCTCAATAACAACCATGAGGAGGGCGCCGACGAAGGTACCGGTAACAGCACCTCTGCCGCCTGCCAGGGAAGCACCACCGATAAC
>JAZOXB010000200.1:0-17324 GCA_045659585.1 Faecousia sp.
AAAAGGAAACGACACCACCGGGGTAACGAGCCGGTGAAACCCTCAGCGCCTCCCCCGGTTTGCTTCTTTGGTTCGTTTCTTGTCAAATAACAAGAAATGAACGCCCCCCGGCAGGGAGCAAACCAATACCGAGTCATAAATACTCCTTATCTTTTGTCGTATTTCGTAAATTTGGCAAGCCAAAAGGTGCCCATGAGCCTCTAAACTCTCCTGCTAACTCCCAACCCCTACTGCCCTCTCAGTCAGCTACGCTGACAGCTCTCCCAGAGGGAGAGCCAAGGGTGTGCACGGACTTGGGAACAGCTCGATAAACGGGAATTTGTAGCACTCGGATACATGTGAGCACAGAAAGCAAAGGAGTTGTCTCAGACGAGACAACTCCTGATTATTTCGGTTTATTCTTCGTGGTCGATATGACGCTGGATACGATCGATGATCATTTCCAAAGCGACCAGATTCTTGCCACCCTCCAGAACGACCAAGTCGGCGTTCTTCTTGCTGGGTTCAACAAACTGTTCATGCATAGGCTTGGCCGTAGCAAGGTATTGATTCAGAACAGACTCCAGACTTCTGCCACGCTTTGCGACATCTCGCTTGATACGACGGATCAGGCGAACGTCTGCATCGGTGTCAACAAAGATCTTAATATCCATCTGAGAACACAGTTCCTTGTTCTCGAAGATCAAAATACCTTCAACAAGAATGACCTTGCTGGGATAAACCGTAGTGGTCTCCACAGCACGGGAATATGTAGCATGATCATAGATGGGACACTCAATAGACTTTCCTTCCTTGAGCAAGCGGAGGTGCTCGATCAACATCTCCGTCTCAAAAGCATCGGGATGGTCGTAGTTGACCTGCTTCTTCTCCTCTATGGTCATTTCATCAAAGGGACGATAATAGTTGTCATGGCTCAAAACGGTAACATCTTCTTGGAACTTAGCCAGAAGATTTTTCATCAGGGTAGTTTTACCACTGCCACTGCCGCCGGCGATGCCTATAACAATAATATTAGGCATAGATGTACCTCCATGTCGTATTTCTCTATACATATTGGTTGTCCTATCCCCGCGAACGGGGATAGGACAAATTGTCGAATCTTATCTTTGTCCCTTATCGTAGGGGATACCCTCAGCCTTGGGAGCTCTGGAGTTCTTGGAAGTAAGAGCCAGAACAATCATGGATGCGATGAAAGGCATCATGTTGTAAACTTCCTTCTGCAGATCGAGAGCCTTGAGGAAAGCGAAGCTATCGAAGATGTTAGCCAGTGCACGGAAGAATCCGAAGAATACTGCAGCAGCTGCAATATTTACAGGCTTCCACTGACCGAAGATCATAACAGCCAGAGCCAGGAAGCCCATGCCTGCTACGCCCATCTCGAAGTTCCAGTCGCCAACAGCGGGAACGATGTAAGCCATACCGCCGATACCGCCCAGAACGCCGGAGATCATAACGCCTGCCCAGCGCATCTTATAAACGTTGATGCCGACAGAGTCAGCAGCCTGAGGATGCTCACCGCAAGCCATCAGACGCATTCCGAAACGAGTACGGTACAGGATGAACCAAGCCAGCGCAACAGCAGCAACGCAGATCAGAAGGAACCAGTTCAGCTCCAGACCACCGATCTTAAAGGTGAAGTGCCAGTTGTTCAGAACTTCGTTACGGTTGACATTGTATGCGATCTTGGGAGAGTCATTGCCGTTGATACGCTTAGCAACGACCATTGCAATAGCGGTAGCCAGAAGGTTCAGTGCAGTACCACCGATGGTCTGGTCTGCCTTCAGATTGATAGCAGAGAAAGCCAACAGGGTGGAATAAATCAGGCCTGCAAGAGCGGCACCGACAATAGCAAGAATAACGCCAACAAATACAGGAGCACCTGCATTGTTCATGACATTGATCATAACGACACCGACGAGGCCGCCAATGGTCATGATACCTTCCAGAGCAATATTGATGATACCGGAACGCTCAGAGAACATACCACCCAGAGCAACCAGAGTCAAAACTGCGGAATAAAGCAGAGTATACTTAATCAATAACAGCATTAGGCTTCCTCCTTTCCGTCGTCTGCATCAGGCTTTTTGGCAGCAACCTCAGCATTGGCATTTTCCTTGCTGTTCTTATTGAGCAGCTTGGTAACAGCACCGCGGAAGATGATGCTGAATGCACACAGGTAAATAACAACACCGGAAACGATATCTGCAACTTCCTGGGGGAAGAGCTTTGCTTCCATAAAGGTACCGCCAAGAGTGATGTGAGAAATAAACAAAGCAGAGAAGATGGTGCCAATGGGGTTGGAAGATGCCAGCAGTGCAACGGAGATGCCGTTGAAACCGTCAGCAGGAAGTGCAGTAGACTGCATGGGCTCCCACTCCTTGGTACCGGTCAAATAGTACAGACCTGCACCCAGGCCTGCCAGAGCACCGGCAATAACCATGGAGAGGATAATGTTCTTCTTCTCATTGATGCCGGCATACTTAGCGGCATCCTTGTTATGTCCGCAAGCCTTCAGCTCATAGCCGAAAGTAGTCTTGCTGATGATGATCCAGATAACGATGGCAACAGCAATAGCGATGAAGATCGCAATGGAGGGTTCTCTCATCTTGTTGAAATAATCAGCACCATTGACCTTAATGTTGAAGGTGGGGATCACAGACTCGGGGCTCTTCTGAGACAGTGCATAGGTCTTAGCAGTGAGCTGATTGAACATGAAGCTTCTGCCCTTGTTGTACATCAGGGTATTAACACCGTAGAGGCCGATCCAGTTGAACATAATGGAAGTAATAACTTCGTTAACATTCAGATAAGCCTTGAAGATGCCGGGGATAGCACCCCATGCAGCACCGAATAATGCAGAGATGATGAGGCACAGCCACCAGGGAGCCTGGAATGCGTATGCAAACAGGAGACCGCCGAAAGCGCCGACAGTAAACTGACCTGCGGCACCGATGTTGAACAGACCGGTCTTAAATGCAAAAGCAACAGACAGACCGGTGAGGATCAGAGGAGCAGTCTTGAGCAGTTCGGTACGAACGCCTGCACCCATGATGTTAGCCTTGGAATAGAAGCCGCCGGAAAGCATAGGGGTCAGACCGGTAGTGAAAACAGAGTTCATCAGACCGGCGAGAGTGACCGTTTCACCTTCCTGGAGCAGAGTGATCCACGCCAGAACTACAAGGAGGACAAAACCTACTACCAGACCGATCAGGATGCAGATCAGAGAGGAGCTAAAGGAGGCAATGCCACTCTTTGTGTTAGCCAGGATAGAGGACTTTCTATTATTCATGTGTCGTTCCTCCTATCATATCTTACATGCGCTTTGCGCCGGCCATGTAAAGACCCAGCGTCTGCACATCAGTGGTCTTGGGGTCGAACTCGCCGACGATCTCACCCTCATACATAACGAGGATACGGTCAGACAGGTTCATAACCTCGTCCAGTTCCAGAGAAACCAGCAGAACAGCCTTACCGGCGTCACGCTGGGCAATGAGCTGGGCATGGATGTACTCGATAGCGCCAACGTCCAGACCACGGGTGGGCTGAACAGCGATGAGCAGTTCGGGATCCTTGTCGATCTCACGAGCAACAATGGCCTTCTGCTGGTTACCACCGGACATGGAACGTGCAGTGGTAATGGGACCCTGGCCGCTTCTGACGTCGTACTGAGCGATCAATCTCTCAGCGTACTCACGAACGGCACCGTCCTTAATGAAGCCGGCAGACTGGAACTGCTTGTCCCAGTAACGCTGGAGAACCATGTTCTGCTCCAGAGTATAATCCAGAACCAAACCGTGCTTATGGCGGTCTTCGGGAATATGGCTCATGCCCATCTTGCTACGATCACGGATCTTGGTCTTGGTAATATCCTGACCAAGCATGGTGATCTTGCCACTAACAGGCTTAACCAGACCGGAAAGTGCATAAACAAACTCGGTCTGACCGTTGCCTTCGATACCTGCCAGGCAAACGATCTCGCCCTGACGGACCTTGAAGGAAACGTCCTGAACAGCGTTCTTCTTGTTGATTCTGGAAGCAACGGTAATGCCTTCGACTTCGAGAACCACATCACCGGGGGTGCATTCCTTCTTAGAGGCGACCAGCTGAACATCACGACCGACCATGAGGCGGGACATCTCTTCTACGCTGGTATCCTTAACATCAACGGTACCCATGTACTTACCCTTACGGAGAACAGAGCAACGGTCTGCAACAGCCTTGATCTCTGCCAGCTTATGGGTAATGAACAGGATGCTCTTGCCCTCAGCCTTGAAGCCACGCATGATGTCCATGAGCTCGTCAATCTCCTGAGGAGTCAGAACTGCGGTGGGCTCGTCGAAGATCAGGATCTCGTTATCACGATACAGCATCTTAAGGATCTCAACACGCTGCTGCATACCAACGGAAATATCTTCGATCTTAGCATCGGGGTCAATAGCAAGTCCGTAACGCTCGGAGAGCTCTACGACCTTTTTACGAGCTAACTCACGGTTAACAACAGGACCCATGCAGGGCTCAGCAGCCAGAATGATGTTATCCAGAACGGTGAAGCATTCAACCAGCTTAAAGTGCTGGTGAACCATACCGATATGAAGAGCGGTTGCATCATTGGGGTTGCGGATCTTAACTTCCTGTCCGTCCTTCAGGATCTTGCCCTGCTCGGGCTGATACAGACCGAAAAGGACACTCATGAGGGTGGACTTACCTGCGCCGTTTTCACCAAGCAAGGCATGGATCTCGCCACGCTGCAACTGCAGAGTGACATTGTCATTTGCCTTAATACCGGGGAATTCCTTGGTGATGTTCAGCATTTCAATTACATAGTCTGCCAAATCATTCACTCCTTTGTGTCTTTATTGCTTACTACCTCATCATTATAGCAGACGGATAAAGAAATTGCAACCACCAATTTTAGATTTTTTTCTTAATTTGTATACATTAAATTGCGATTTATCTGTAAAAAATCCACAAGATTTTTTTAATTATGTACTTTTTCCCTTAAAATATAGAAAAAGGGGTCTCCGGCGAACCGGAGACCCCAAGGGTTTAAGTAATATTAGCCGATTTCCTCAACAGTGGTGTTAGCGGAAACAGTGGGCATAGCCTCGGTGCCGTTGGAAACGGTACGGGTACCAGCCATGATCTCGCCCTTAACAGCCTCGTAGTCAGCTACGGTGAAGGTGGTCAGGCCCCAAGACTTCTCAGCGGTGGGGATGCCAACATAGTCACCCTCGTTCAGGGAGAAGGTCTTGAACTGAGCAGCGTAGTTAGCTTCCCAGTTGCCAGCCTGCAGGTCAGCCAGGGTGGTCTCAACGACAGCCTGGAGGCCCTTCATAGCGGAGGTGATGATACGATCGGAGATGTAGCTCTGGTCAACGTCTACGCCGATAACCTTGCCGTCGAACTTCTCAGCAGCCCCGAGAGCGGAGGTGTAGATAGCGCCGCCGCAAGCGAAGACGACCTGAGTGCCAGCCTCGTACCAGCCTTCCATCTTAGCGGTGATCTCGGGGGAACCTGCGAACTGACCGCCATAGGTGTACTTGATGTTGATGTTTACGCCCAGCTCAGCAGCAGCTGCGTCAGCGCCCTGAACGAAGCCGAAGCCGTAACGGATAACAGCGGGAACAGCCATGCCGCCCAGGAAGCCCAGCTCGGTGTAGCCGTCCTTAACAGCTGCGTAGCCAGCCAGATAGCCAGCCTGCTCTTCTGCGAAGGTCATGCAAACAGCGTTAGCAGTGGGTGCAGAATAGGTAACATAGTCATAGGTCATGTCGCCGGAGCCAACGTCAACAGCTACGAAGTAGACATCGGGATAAACTTCCTGAGTCTCCATCAGAGTGGTGCCGAACAGGTAACCGGGCATAACGATAACGTTAGCGCCTTCCTGAACAGCCTGGCCAACGGACAGAACACGAGCGTCAGTGGAGTCCTCAGAGGGCTGATAGTAGGTGTACTCGATACCATTCTCGGTGCACCATGCCTCAACACCCTGCCAGCAAGCCTGGTTGAAGGACTCGTCGTCGATGGTACCAACGTCGGTAACCAGGGCGACCTTCTTAACGATCTGCTCAGCGGGAGCAGCGGTGGTGTCGTCTGCTGCACCAGTCTCGGGAGCAGCAGTGGTTTCTTCGGTAGTGCCGGTGCAGCCTACGAACAGGCAAGCAACCATAGCAACAGCCAGAAGAAGAGCGATGAGTTTCTTCATTTTCTTTACCTCCAAAATTTTTGTTGCAGATAATCTGCTTGATACAGTATTACACAAAAATGTCAAAAAATCAAGTGCTTTTTTTATTTTTGTGAAATATTACCAAATTCACCCTTCTAAATTAGAGCCTGAAAAGCTGAAGGGTAGCATTTCTATCAAAGTGCTTTCTACAAAGGAACCGTCCTGCATTCCAAGATAGATTTTAAAATCATCTTTGCAAAACTCTCGCATGACCTGTCTGCATACACCGCAGGGTGCACAGGGAGAATCGACGGTCTTATCTGCAGGGGCGCCTACGATGGCAATTGCCTCAAATTCCCGTTCTCCGTCGAACACAGCCTTAAAGAAAGCTGTCCGTTCCGCGCAGATCGTAGGGGTAAAAGAGACATTCTCAATGTTGCATCCCTGATAGATCTTTCCGCCCTTGGTCAGGAGAGCCGCCCCTACAGCGAAGTTAGAGTAAGGGCAATAGGAGTGCTCTCTTGCTTCCAGAGCCAGCTTAACCAATTCGGCAGGTGTCATAGTCATTCCCTCTCAGTCCAGGATTTCCTTAGCAAAGCTCTTGCCGGGAGTCTCATATTCCACGCCCAGGAGCTCGGTAACCGTAGCGGCAATATCCGCGAAGCTCATACGAGTCCCCAGATCAACAGGCTTTACCTTCTTACCTGCGATGAGGAGAGGTACATACTCACGGGTATGGTCGGTGGTAGCAGTGTAAGCGGGGTCACAGCCATGGTCTGCGGTGATCATGACCAGGTCGTCCTCGCCAAGCTTTTCCATAAACTCAGCGAACCAGCCGTCGAACTCGGTGAGAGCCTCTGCATAGCCGTCGATGTTACGGCGATGGCCGTAGAGCATATCGAAATCAACCAGATTGACGAAGCACAAACCGTTGAAATCACGCTCTGCATATGCCATAGTCTTAGCCAGTCCGTCGGTATTGCCCTTGGTATAAACATGCTCGGTAGTACCGTGACCTGCGAAAATGTCGTAGATCTTGCCTACTGCCAGCATATCCTTACCCGCTGCCTTAATGGCATCCAGCATGGTCTGTGTGGGAGGCTCCAGAGAGAAGTCATGACGGTTGGTGGTACGGTAGAAGCCGTCCTTGCTGTTTCCCAGGAAGGGACGAGCAATAACGCGGCCTACACCATGCTTGCCAACCAGAAGCTTACGAGCGGTCTTGCAGATCTCATAAAGCTCCTCGGGAGGAACCAGTTCCTCATGCGCAGCAACCTGGAATACGGAGTCGGCAGAGGTATAAACGATGAGCTTGCCGGTGTCCAGATGTTCCTGGCCGTATGCATCCAGAACAGCAGTGCCGGACCAGGGAGCGTTAGCGAGAATGCCGCGACCGGTAGCCTCGGAGAAGGGCTTCAGAAGCTCTTCGGGGAAGCCTTCGGGATAAGTGGGCAGAGGATTCTCGGATACGATACCGGCGATCTCCCAGTGACCGATGGTAGTATCCTTGCCCATAGAGGACTCATGGAGACGAGCGTATGCACCCTTGGGAGCATCGGTCTTACCCAGGAAGTCTACGGATTCAATATTACCCAGACCGTAAGCGATCAGGTTGGGGATATTCAGCTTGTCGGAAGTGGAGCAGCTCTTCAGAGTATTGACTCCAACATCACCGAAAGCCTCTGCGTCGGGCATAGCACCGCAACCGCAGGAGTCCAGAACAAATAAGAAAATACGCTTCATAATATTACTTCTCCAGCTTTACGGCAGTTTCCAGAGCAACAGTCATCATCTCACGGAAAGAGGTCTGGCGTTCCTCGGCGGGGAGCTCCTCACCGGTGAGCATATGGTCGGAAATGGTGCAGATGCACAGAGCGTTCTTACCCCAGCGAGCGGCGGTAGCGTAGAGGCCGGATGCTTCCATCTCGCAAGCCATAACGCCCATTCTCTGCCACATGGGAACAGTCTGGAGAGCCTCGGGAATACCCTCGTCATCGTTGTAGAAGTTGTCGGTGGACAGAACGTTACCTACATGGTAGGTTGCACCCAGCTCTTCGCAAGTCTCTACTGCAGTGCGGAGCATCTCGAAGGAAGCAATGGGAGCATAGGTACCATCAATATGATACTGATGCATGAAGTTGGAATCGGTGCAAGCACCCTGTGCGATGACGATATCACGGACATGGATGTTGTGGTTAATGGAGCCTGCGGAGCCGATACGGATGATGTTACGTACGCCGTAAGCGTTGTAGAGCTCATAGGAGTAGATACCGATAGAGGGGATGCCCATACCGGAAGCCATAACGCTGATCTTAACACCCTTATAGGTGCCGGTGTAGCCCTGAACACCACGAACATTGTTTACCAGGACGGGGTTCTCCAGGAAGTTTTCAGCGATGTACTTAGCGCGGAGGGGATCGCCGGGCATGAGGACGGTCTGACCGAAGTCACCCAGCTTAGCATTGATGTGGGGGGTAGGACAATTCATAATGTGTCTCCTTTCGGGTATGTGAAATAAATTTTATTTTTTAACTTTCAGGTGTTCGCGAATATTACGGATCCAGCACTTATGGCACATAGCAAGATACCGATCATTGCCACCAAGGAGAAGCTGGTCACCTTCCGTAACAATATATCCATCGGCATCGATACGGGCGTTGGTGGTAGCCTTTGCACCGCAATCGCAGACGGCTTTGATCTCAGAAATGGTGTCCGCAACTTCAAACAGGCGTCTGGAGCCCTCGAATAAGGTGCTGAGGAAGTCCGTCCGCAGGCCGAAGCACAAAACAGGAACATTCCGCACATCCACAAGATGGCGGAGCTGATCGATCTGTGCCGAAGTCATGAACTGACACTCATCAACAATAATGGCATCCACATGACTCTGGAACTCGAATCGCTCCAAAATATCCGTTTCCGGTGCAATGACCTCTGCCGGTGCCTCCAATCCGACTCTGCTACGGATCATAGTGACACCGTCGCGGGTATCGGCAGAGGGTTTAAGGAACCAAACAGACAGTCCCTTTTCCTCGTAATTGTACTTGGTGATCAAAGCCTGTGCTGTCTTGGATGATCCCATGGTGCCGTATTTAAAGTATAATTTTGCCATAAAGAACCTCCGAATTAAAAATTCACCCTTTGCCTCTTGTACTATTATACATGATTCTCACCATGAATGCAAGGACTTTTATTTTTTTGCCGTTGAAAGGTTTTTTTGTCGAATTTTGGGATATTTTGTCGATATCGTTGACACATCCCTGCTTTTCCGCTACAATACATCATGCAAGAAATATCTATGGGAGGTTGCTTCTGATGGAAACACAAGTCCAATACGATTCCCTGACACTATGCTCGGATCACCGTTTCATCCGTGTCGTCTGTAAGGAAGGTGCTTTCTACGATCTGGTCCCCAAATGGCGGAGCCGTGCTCATGTTTTTGCCTTGAAGCAACAATACCCTTCTGCCGTTCCCGTGTTCCGTGCTCATGTCCCTCCCTGTATTTGCAGAGACTTTACAGAGCTGAATGGTCCGGACACCTATCGCGAAGCCCTTTGGCGTGAGGGGACACAATTTTATTTTCCCCTGACCGAAGAGGAAAAAGCCCTGCTCTGATCTCATGTTGCTACAGGAGGACATCCTATGAACTGTCTCAAAATCGGCTGTGTTGTTATGGCCGCCGGAAACGGCTCCCGTTTCGGAGAAAACAAGCTGACCGCTGTCATAAACGGAAAGCCCATGATCCGCCACGCACTGGAAGCCGTTCCTAACCATGTTGAAACCGTAGTAGTCACACAGCACGAGGCTGTGGTAAGCCTTGCCAAGGAATTCGGCTTTCACCCCCTGATCAATTCGCATCCGGAGCTCGGGATCAGCCATACCATCGAATTAGGCACCCGGTATCTGTGCCACTGCGACGGTATATTATATATGGTATCGGATCAGCCCATGCTTCGGCAAAGCTCTGTAGAAGAGATCGTTGCCACATGGAAAGCCCACCCCGATTATATCGTAGGAGCTTCTCATATGGGCGTCCGTGGGAATCCCTGCTTATTCCCCCGTGAGTTCTTCCCTGCCCTACTGTCCCTCAGCGGAGATCGAGGTGGAAACCAAATTATCCGTGAAAATGAAGATCGTCTTCTTCTTGTAGAAATTCACAAAAATGAGCTGACTGATGTGGACACCAAGGATACTCTGGAAGAAATTCAAAAGAAAATATCCTTTCAATAAAAACTTTACAGGGCGTTTCATTTCGATAATTGTTCTTATTATTAGAAATGAAACCCCTTACTTTTTCCATTTTGTACCATGACAGCTCCTCATTTATCATTATCGCTTCTTTTTGTTTATTTTGACATATTTCCCATTTTTTCTTTCATTTGTTTTAGTCATTTCAGCAAAATTACCCTTGCATTTTTTCTTTCCCTCTGATATACTGCAACCATGGAGGTGGATTCATCCGCAACCAAAAATAATGATTAGGAGGGACACTTATGGAAAAGTTCTTTAAGCTGAAAGAACGCAATACTACCGTTCGTACCGAATTCTTTGCCGGTCTGACCACATTTATGGCTATGGCCTATATCTTGATGGTCAACGCAGGCATGTTCGGCGATCTGGGAGAAGGCTACTACAACGCAGTCTACATCGCAACCGCAATTTCCGCCGTAGTCGGCACCATTCTCATCGGTCTACTTGCCAACCTGCCCCTCGCTCAGGCTTCGGGCATGGGTCTTAACGCATTCTTCGTCTATACCGTATGCTTCGGTCTGAAATTCTCCTATGCCAACGCTCTGGTATTGGTCCTGTTCGACGGTCTACTGTTCATACTGCTGACTGTTACCGGCCTGCGTAAGATGATCTTCGAAGCCATTCCCAAGGCTGTTCGGGGTGCAATCTCTGCCGGTATCGGCTTGTTCATCGCCTTCCTGGGAATGCAAAATGCCGGCTTGATCGTAAACAGCGACTCCACTCTGGTTGACCTGCACAGCTTCAACCTCTTCATGGGAAATACCACCTGGCCCGAGATCATGCCCATTCTGGTAGCAGTTCTCTCTGTCTTTATCATCGCTATCCTCAGCAAGCGTAAGGTCAAGGGTGCTGTTCTTTACGGCATTCTGGGTGGCTCTGTTATCTACTACATTCTGGGTCTTGCCACTGTCAACGGATTCTATGACGCCAGTGTAGCTCCCAATCTCACCGCCGATGTTTTCGGTCCCTTTAAGGATTTCACTAATTTGGGCTTCGGCAAGGTCTTTACCGAAGGCTTCAACTTTAAGCCCTATATTGAGGCAAACGGCACTTCCAACTTCATCATTACCGCCGCTACCACTGCCCTTGCATTCTGCATGGTCGATATGTTCGACACCCTGGGCACCCTCTTCGGTGCCTGCTCCGTAGGCGGCCTGGTAGACGAGGACGGCAATATCCCCAATATGGATAGAGCTATGTTGGCAGACGCCATTGCAACCTGCACCGGTGCTGTCTGCGGTACCTCTACCGTAACCACCTTCGTAGAATCCTCCGCCGGCGTTGCAGAAGGCGGCAGAACCGGTCTATCCTCCATGTTTACCGCTCTGTTCTTCTTCATCGCTCTGTTCCTGGCTCCCGTAGCAGCTATGATCCCCGGTTGTGCAACCGCTGCCGCTCTGATCTATGTAGGTATCCTCATGATCGGTGGTGTCAAGGATATCGAATGGAGCGATCCCTGTACCGCTGTTCCCGCATTCCTCACCATGACCCTGATGCCCTTCTCCTACAACATTTCCTACGGCATCGCCTTCGGTATGATCTCTTATATCATCATCCACCTGTTTACCGGAAAGTTCAAGGAGATCAAACTGGGAACTTGGATCATCGGTGCACTGTTCGCCATTATGTTCTTCTGCTCCAGATAAACGCGTATTTCAGTGACCCTTTAGGAATCTAAAGTCACCTGCTCTCCGGGTGCAGTGCGTAAAACCTCCCTGCCCCCCCTCTCTCTAACCCTTACCTTTCCTTCCTTTCTGTGGCTAAACTCCTTTACCTGCTTTTCTTTTCCATAAAACGCACTGCACCCCTTTTTTAAAGAAAACAGTTTCCGAGAAACAGTCATAAGTAAGGCAAACCTATAAACCAAAAGATCCGCTCCCCCGGTTACGAGGAAGCGGATCTTCTTTATGCTTTTAGGATTTTCCGGCTTCGGAAATGTAAGATGCAAAGGTGTAAATATCCGTGTATCGAGATACATAGTAGCGGTTGACCTCAAAGGAATTTTCCGCAGAGGTGCAATACATACCACCGTTCATCTTCAGACCGAAGTTATAATACTTCTCGGCAATCTCAATAGTGAGATCACTGTATTTTCCCGTAGGATAGCAAAGTACGGAAGGGATCTTTCCCGTGGTGCGAGTGATCACACGCCAAGATTCTCCCAATTCGTGTTCCAGTTCTTCTTCTCCCATGACATCCATATCATGGTGGGTATATCCGTGAGACTGCACGGTGACCAAACCGGAATCGGACAATTCCTTGATCTGCTCCGCGGTCATCTTGTGGGACATGCCGAAAGCATTGCCGATCACAAAGACAGTCGCTTTGATTTGATACTCCTTAAGCAAGGGGAACAATTCCGTATAGTTATCATCGTAGCCGTCATCAAAGGTCAAGATCACAGGCTTGTCGTAATCCTCTATATGCTCCAGATCCTGGAACCAAATGGGATCATAGCCATTATCCAGCAAGTAGACCAGCTGATCTTCCATATCGGAGGGGCTGACGAACAATTCTCCGATCCCCCACATTTCGTCACTGACAGCATGGTACATAAGAACCGGCACATTGATACCCTCGGGAACCTCAAAGTCCCTTGCAGAGGGAGTAATATACAGGATGCCGCTTTCCTCGTCATCCCACATGGGATATCCCCGTTCCTCTACCGTCGCCAACAAGGGAATGTATTCCTCTTCGCTCTCTTCCTTCAGGTCTGCCGCAAGAGCCATCAAGGTCTCGTCCCCGTCGATGTAATAGGTAGTGAGGGACACACCCTCGTAGATCACAGTCTTACCACTTTCCTCGATCACAGGCTCCGGTTCCGTTGTGGTGGGAGGCTCTGTGGTAGGAGGTTCTGTAGTAGGCATCTCTGTGGTAGGTGCCTCTGTGGCAGACTCCCCAATGGTGGTCTCCGTTGTCGATGCAGTAGGGGTAGGATATACCTTATAGCTGGGTTCAATGATTCCCATATGGAGCAACAGAGCAATGACACACATGATCACAAGGAGTATAAATGTGTATAAAGTTAGTCTCTTCATAATCGACCGATTCTTACTTCTCTTCCAGGATCTTCGTCAGCTCACGCATGAAGCTGTTAATATCCTTAAACTGGCGATAAACAGACGCAAAACGAACATAAGCAACTTCGTCCATCTGCTTAAGGCGATCCATGACCAGTTCACCGATCTTATCGGTGCTGACTTCCCGTTCCAGAGAATTCTGAACGATCTGTTCGATCTCTGTAACAGCGGCTTCGATATCCGCAATCGCAACAGGACGCTTCTCACTGGCGCGAACCATACCGCGAAGGATCTTCTCACGGTCGAAGGGTTCTCTGCTGTTATCTTTCTTTACCACGATCACAGGGATGCTCTCCACAGTTTCGTAAGTGGTAAAGCGTTTCTGGCAAGACAGGCATTCTCTGCGACGACGAATGCTATTGCCCTCGTCGGAATGGCGAGAGTCAACAACTTTGCTTTCTAAATAAGAACAATAGGGGCATTTCATAGGGGTAAACCTCCTTGAGATTCCATAATGCCATTATTCTATCAAAAAAGGCCTAAAATGTCTATCCCCTTTTTCGTTTATTTCCATATATAAAATCAAAAAAGAAATAGATTGTCAAGAATGTAAATATGTGCTATAATGAATCCATGAATTCGTGGTATTTCACGAAAATAATCATCAGGAGGTTTCTATGAAACTGAAAACCACACTCTGGGGCAATGATAAGCCCGGACGCGCTGTCACCTTGGGATTGCAACATGTTTTTGCTATGTTCGGTTCCACTGTTTTGGTTCCCGCTCTCACAGGCCTGGATCCCGCACTGACCCTTCTGTGCATGGGTATTGGTACACTGATCTTCCACCTCGTTACCGGCGGTATTGTTCCTGCTTTCATGGGCTCCAGCTTCTCCTTCATCGTTCCCATCTGTGCCGTTAGTGCTCACTGTGCAGAAAAGGGCATCGACAATTTTGCTTCTTATGTTGGCATTGGCATATTGGCCTCCGGCGTTCTGTATTTGATTCTCGCCGGTGCTGTTAAGCTCTTTGGTGCCAAGCGCATTACCAACTTCTTCCCCCCCATCGTTACCGGCTGTATGATCATCATCATCGGCATGATGCTTGCTCCTACCGCTATGAACAACATTACCACTGTCGCAGACTATCCCATTTGGAAAAACTGGGTCGTAGCAATTTTCACCGTTGCTACCATCCTGTGCGTTATGTTCTTTACCAAGGGCTTCATTAAGCTGGTTCCCATTCTTATCGGCATTGTTGCAGGCTATATCCTCTCCCTTGTACTGGGCATTGTAGACACCACTCCCGTTACCTCCGCTCCTGTTTTCCAGTTCCCCAAGGTCTCCCTCCCCGAATTCAAGGATTGGAGTGCCATTACTTACTCCATCACTATGATCGCTCCCATTTCCATCGTTACTTTCGTTGAGCATGTAGGCGATATTACCGCTAATGGTGCAGTTACCGGCAAGAACTACATCGAAGAGCCCGGTCTCCACCGCACTCTGGCCGGCTGTGGCTTGGCTTCCATCTTCTCCGGCTTTATGGGTGGCCCTGCTGCCACCACCTACTCCGAGAACACCGGCGTTCTCGCTGCTACCAAGAACTACAACCCCGCTACCCTGCGGATCGCTGCCGTATTCGCCATTATCCTCTCCCTGTTCGGCACTGTTTCCGGTGTACTCTCCACCATCCCCGCACCTGTTATGGGTGGCGTTTCCATCATTCTCTTCGGCATGATCGCTTCCGTCGGTCTGCGTATGCTGGTTGAGAATCAGGTAGATTTTACCAGAAGCTACAATCTGGTCATTGCTGCCGTCATGCTGGTTATCGGCTTGGGTCTGCCCAACGGCATTTCCTTCGGTAACTTCAATGTCAGTGGTACCGCTATTGCCGCTGTTCTCGGCGTGATCCTTGCTAAGATCCTGCCTCAGAACGACGCAGAAGAAAAGGAAACTGCCAAGCAGTAATTTCATGATGCAAAAATCACAGGCTTGTCTTATGGATTCATAAGACAAGCCTGTTTTTTAACCAAACATCGATAGTGATGGATTCATCGTTTTCGGAAATCGGTCAAGCACCATGCTTAAAACAGCGGATCCCATAACGAATACTGTAATATCCGCCTGCAAGTGCAAATGCATAACACAACACACCTAAAATCAAGAAGCCCGTGTTTTCTCCCTGCATCAATTCGGCCGAATCCTCGAAGAAAATCAGTGTTCTTCCCTCTGTGGAAAACTCCATTATCTTAGAACTATTTGGATGGATCAACAAACGGATCCGGTCGCCGGAATGGAGTTCGGATAATTCCCGTTTCAATTCCTCGGTGATCATAACTTCGCCAATAAAATATCTCTCATTGTTGGAACAATCCACGGAAATTTCCTTGTTGCGATTCCCTTTCACGCTCCATCTTTGGTTATAAGAAAGAAATAAACTCTCTACAATAGCACAATCTTCCCGTGAAACTTCCTCAGTCCAATACTGTGCCCCAAAGATAAAGACCGTACCTAAGAGCATTCCGATCACCAAGAGAGCCAAAGATTCACCAAAGGTCGGTGCCTTAAATTTCATTTTGTTCAACTCCTAAAAGAACTCTCCCTCAAAAAAGAAGGATTATAAAACGTTACCATTCCCGTTCCGGGTTAAGCTCGTTCCAAAAATAAGTAGCTTTAGTATTGGGCAGATGTATGTAGCACTCCCTATAATAAGGTTTCTTGGGGGAACGAATGGAACCATGCCACATCTGCTCGTAATAGGCTCTGTATTGGGTAATAAATTCCAAAACACATTTTCCGCTGTTTACACAAGCCATGAGCTGTTCCATATCCCATGTTTCCACCGTTGTTTTCATGCCCCAAGGTCGCCTTTTCCGGATTACAACATGAATGAAGATATCATCCAAATCTTCTGTAGAAAAATCCACTACGGAAGCATCTGTTCGTACAACCTTATGAGTCGGATTATCCCTATGGTGATGTGTTACCCAAAAGCCTTCGGGCAAAACAAAGCGGAGAGTGTTGTTTTCGTAAATGATCTTGTTTGCAATACAGTCATGAAGGGTCAGTTCCTTGTCGTGAAAGCTATCCGGGTCTATATGCTTGAAAGCTTTGTATTGATTGATCATTGGAACCGATTGATCATATTTAGCATTCACACATTCTTCGTTTAATTCCATATGTATCATTTTGATTGTAACAACCCCAATCAAATTCAACCTTGTCTTACCGGATTATAGCACAACAAGCTGCAAATTACAATTGTAAAAAACACAGACCCATAGTGTCAATGATTCCATAGGGAAATCCCACGGTGAATGATACTCGTTTACATTTTCACTCGCAGGTGGGAGTGAAAATTCAGGTTCTTCGCCGTGGAGTCATCGGCAGCAACAGTCCGCCGGGGTTGCCAAATAGAAAAGGATATCCTTTTTTATTTGTATTTTTAACAGAAACTCTAAGGGGGTGCAAATTCCCATTTCAGGGAAGTGCAACTTAAAACGAAGCTTCATAATAATAGAAATTTCCACAGATATGTTCTGTATAATACCGATTATCCCCATTTGGTTCTTGCCACTCAAATCCGTTTCCGAAAGGTGTCAACGTACTAGCAGATGATGGTGCACACCACACAGCAGCCATATCGTTTTCCAGGGTATAATAGAAACCTACATAGGAGGTCCCTGAACCTACACCGGCACCACCACAGGAAAAATCAACAACGGTTTCATCTGCATCTATGTCTTTAATAAAGCCTTGATTCTCAAATGCGGAATAATCTCCGGCTTCAATTGCCTTCAGCAGTTCTTCCTCATTCTCACTCACGAAATCAAAAACCTCGTCTTTATCGGCGCTATCATCCCCTGTTGCGACAAGGAAAAGGAAAAAAGC
>JAZOXB010000201.1:0-1619 GCA_045659585.1 Faecousia sp.
GATGAAAGAACCCTATGTAGGCTCTATCGAGCTGGTGTCTGGCGAGATCGGCGACGATGTGACTGCCTATTTTGCCCAAAGTGAGCAGACTCCCACAGCCTGTGCGTTGGGTGTACTCATTGACCGGGATCAGAGTGTCAAGGTGGCGGGCGGCTACCTGCTGCAGTTGCTTCCCGGTGCTCCCGTCGAGACCATCGATGCCCTGGAAAAGGGCATCCAAAGAGCCGGCGCAGTCACCGCTATGCTGGAGCAGGGGATGACCCCGGAGGATATTCTGGGGCAGGTCTGCGGCGATTTGGGAATCCTGTTTATGGAGACTACCCCCATCACCTACAAGTGCTACTGTGACCGCCATCGGGTTGAGGGCGCACTGATCAGCCTGGGTAAAAAGGAACTGCAGGAGATTGCCAATGAGGGCAAAACCTTCCCTGTAGAATGCCAGTTCTGTGATACGGTCTATCAATTCACCCCCGAAGATTTACAAATGCTTTTAAAAAAGCTGTAAAAACATATCGGCTAACCATCTTAGGGTTAGCCGATATGTTATTTGGTTAAAGAATACCACCATCTGTATGAAGTTGTAAGATAAAGGTAGACACATGGGAAACCACCATGTTGTCTACCTTTTCTTTATGCTAAAATACGGATGGAGGTGGGAATAGTGAGAAAAGGACAGAAGAAACGAGTATGGACACCGGAACAGAAGTCAGAGATTGTACATAAGCATCTAGACGAGCATATTTCAGTACGAACGTTGGAAAGAGAATATACTGCAGACAGGAGCATGATCTGCCGGTGGGTTAAGGAGTATATTGCGGAGGGAGAATCTGCATTCATTCCCAAAGGACATCCCGGCAATCCATTTGCAGCATTACATGTTAGCAAGAATCTATCTGAGTTAGAGCGGTTGCGGCTCATGGTCGCCAAGCTTGAAATCGAGAACGAACGGTTAAAAAAAGGATATTGGGTGGAAGGAGTTGGTGCAAACAAGGTGTTCGTTACCGGACCAGACAAGAGTACGAAATCATCGAAACACTAAGAGAAAAATATCCCGTGGTATTCCTGTGCGAAATTATGGGGGTGAGCAAATCCGGCTACTATCGGTGGAGAGGACGACAAGGCAAACTGAACCGATATGAACAAGACAGGCAACTGCTTACAAAGCTACTAACAGAGCAGCATAAAAAGCATCCTTCCCACGGCTACCATATGTTAGCCAAAGCCGTATTTGAGGCTACCGGATGGGTATTTTCTCACAATCTTGCACACAAATGCTGCAAACAGGCTGGTATTCGATCTAAAGCAAGAAAGTATACCTACAAGAAAGCAGGAGAAGAACATATAGCGTTTCCAAACGAAGTACAAGGAAACTGGAACGCAACCCGTCCTGTTGAAATCGTCGTATCCGACATGACGATATTCAAGAGTAACGGACGGAGCTGGGAATGGACACTCCTTGTCGATACATTCAACAATGAGATCCTTGCCCATCAAGCTACACCGATCCAAGGCAGTACGAAACCGTATTACCATTGCCTAGAACAGTTGAAGTTGCTTGCAGGCAAGAAAAATGAGGAGCAGACACCCCAGGTAGTCTTGCACACCGACCAGGGTTCCGT
>JAZOXB010000202.1:0-23885 GCA_045659585.1 Faecousia sp.
AGGGCAGACTCGTGGTCCCCTCTAAGCTCCGTGATGAGCTGGGTGATCTGTTCTATGTAACCGTATCCCCCGATGGCTGCCTGGTCATCTACACCAAGGAGGAATGGCAGAAGGTCCTGGACCGCTGCGACCAGTTCCAGCTCACAACGGCCTCGGGTTTCCGTGTCTTTGTTGGCATGGCATGGCAGTGCGAGCCGGACAAGCAGGGCAGATTCCTTCTGCCGGAGTATCTCCGTGAATATGCAGGCATCAAGGAGGATGTGATCTTCCTGGGCTTGGGTGCCCGTGGTGAGCTTTGGGCCAATGACCGTTATGAAGCACAGGAGGAGGCCTTTATGACGCCTGATGCCCTCCGTGCGGCATTAAATGAATTGGGGTTCTGATATGGAATTTTCTCATAAATCCGTTTTATTGGATGAATGTATCGAAGGCTTAAACATTAAGGCCGACGGAATTTACTTAGACGGCACCTTAGGTGGTGCAGGTCACTCCTATGAGATCGTCCGCCGTTTGGATACGGGCAGACTCATTGGCGTTGATCGTGATACGGTGGCTCTGGAGGCCGCGTCCCTGCGACTGAAGGACTATGCTGACCGCGTTACCACAGTGCATTCCAATTTCTGCCGTGTCCATGAGATCCTGGATGAGTTGGGGATCAAGGGGGTAGATGGTATGCTTTTCGACTTAGGCGTATCTTCTCCTCAGTTGGATGACGGATCCAGAGGCTTCTCCTATATGTCGGATGCTCCCCTGGACATGCGTATGAATCGTGAGGATCCCTTGACCGCTGCAGATGTGGTCAATACATATTCTCAAGAAGAACTGAAGCGGATCCTCTTCACCTTTGGGGAAGAGCGATATGCCCCCCAGATCGCCGCCGCTATGGTGCGGAAGCGTGAAGAAAGACCCATTGAAACCACCTTTGAATTGGTGGATATCATTCGTTCCGCTATGCCTGCACAGGCACTGCGGGAAAAACAGCACCCTGCCAAGCGGAGCTTCCAGGCTATCCGCATTGCGGACAACGATGAGCTGGGCTCTGTGGATCGCATGATGGAGGCTGCCATTGCCCGCTTGAATAAGGGTGGCAGATTGGCAGTGATCACCTTCCATTCCTTAGAGGATCGGATCGTGAAGAACGCCATGCAGGCTGCCGCAAAGGGCTGTACCTGCCCTCCGGAATTCCCGGTTTGCATTTGCGGCAAGAAGCCCCTCGTTAAGCTCATTTCTCGGAAGCCCATTGTTTCCGGAGCCAAGGAGCTGGAAGAAAATCCCCGTGCACGGAGTGCTAAGCTCCGCGTGTGCGAAAAATTATAACCATTGCAGAAAGGAAGTGACTCGATTTGAAGGAATTCTATACCTACGGTTCGGAAGCCTACGCACCTGTTCCGGGAGAGGTGTCGAGTCATTTGCCTGAGGATCCCAGAAAAGAACGGGCCACACCGGAGCCGGAAGAGAGCGGAAGAGTGTCTCTTGTAACGGTCATAGGTGCTGTAGTGGTTTTTGCATTGTTTGTGGGCTTGCTTGTAAGCATGGCACAATTGTTTGAGGCTCGGAGCCAACAGGCGGAACTGCAACGGCAGGTCAGACAGCTCCAAACCCAACAGGATCGGCTGATCACCCAATACGAAGGGGCGATCGACATGGATGCTGTTGCACGACGGGCGGAAGAAATGGGGATGCATGTCCCTTGGGCAGAACAGATCCGATATGTACAGATCGAGCTGCCCCAACCGGCTCTTGAGACCGCGGAAGCTATAGAACAGGGGCTTGCAGAGGATTTCCATACCATGACACGGGATATGGAAGCATATTTCCCCGGCTCCTGATATATACATAAAAACAGAACATGGGCGGTTCGATTGCCGCCCATGTTTTTGTACCGATCAAAAAAAGTAGACAGACAGATTCTCCGGGAGGCGAATGTGTGAAACGCAGGGAAGTTCCGAAACCAAGGAACGGATCGGACAGAAAACCCCGACGGGTTTCCGATACCTACGTGAAAAAGGGGATCCTATGGCTTATGGCTACCTTAGGGATCTTGTCCTTTCTGATCATTGGGGCAAGGTTGGTAAAGGTTATGCTTGTGGATCACGACTACTACGAACAGAAAGCAATTTCCAACCAGACCCGCTCCACCTCTGTGACCGCAAAACGAGGGAATATCTATGATCGCAACATGGATCCTCTTGCAGGCTCCCTCAGCGTGGAAAATATTTTTCTGGATCCCTTGGAACTGAAACAGAATGGAGAAGACCTCCACTTCCTGTCACAGGAACTGGGGAAGCTTCTGGAACTGGAGCCGGAGGATATTCTGGAAAAAGCCCGGGATATCTCTATGCGATATAAGATCCTGAAGCGGAAGCAATTCCCGGATGTCTGCGATAGGGTGCGGGACTTTCTGGCACAAAACGATATAAAAGGAGTCCACTTAGAACCGGACTCTCTCAGATACTATCCCTATAAGGCAACAGCGTCTCAGGTGCTGGGCTTCGTGAATACGGAGAATGTAGGGACAGAGGGCTTAGAGGCCTATTATAACAAGAAGCTGCAGGGCACAGCCGGTGCGGTGATCACCACCAAGGGGAACAACGAAACGGAAATGCTCTATTCCTACGAGACCTATTTTGAGGCGAAAAGTGGGGAAAATCTGGTTTTGACTCTGGATCTCACTGTGCAGCGGGCTCTGGAAAAGCAGATGCAGGATGCCATTGACCGTTACGATGTGCTTAACGGAGCCTTCGGTATGGTCATGGATGCAGATACGGGAGAGATCCTGGCCATGGCGACCTTGGGGGGATACGACCCCAATCAATATTTGGAGATTTACGATACCCATATCCGTGAAGAAGCCCGGGATCTGTACCAAAGGGCTATGACCTATCCCAAGGAAAGCACCGAGAGAACGGCACTCTTAGAGGAATATACCAACACCGTGGCATCGGCAAGGCTGAAGCAGTGGCGTAACCGCTGTGTTTGCGACGGCTATGAGCCGGGCTCGACTTTTAAGGCGCTGACTCTTGCGGCGGCACTGGACTCCGGGGCGGTAACCTTGGGAGATCATTTTTCCTGTAGCGGATCGGAAAAGTTTGAGGGTCGTTCCCAGATCCTCAATTGCTGGAAAAGTGCGGGACACGGTGGGCAGACTACGGCACAGGCTTTGCAGAATTCCTGCAACCTTGCTTTTGCACATATCGGTTTGCGAACGGGAGGAGAGACCCTCTACGAATATTACAAAGCCTTTGGGCTTATGGAGACCACAGATGTGGATCTGCCGGGTGAAGCAAGGGGGATCTTCCATTCCAAGGAGCACCTTGCAGACAACGACACCCACGGCACCAGTTATTTAATCTCTACCTCCTTCGGTCAGACTATCAAGCCCACACCTCTGCAAATGGTTCGTGCCATTGCCGCCGTGGTCAACGGCGGGTACTTACTGGAACCCTATATTGTATCGCAGGTCCTTGACGAGGATGGTAATATAATAGAGAGTCGGGAAAGAACGGTTCTGCGACAGGTGATCTCGGAGCAGACTTCCGAGACCATGTGCCGGTTGCTGGAATCTGTAGTTTCCGAGGGCACGGCGAAGAATGCCAATGTGGTCGGTTATCGGATCGGAGGCAAGACCGGCACCTCGGAGAAAACCGACCAGCGAAATGAGGACGGACAGATGACAAAGGATAAGATCGTATCCTTTGTGGGGATCGCGCCTATGGAGGATCCGCGGTATGTGGTTCTGATCGCTCTGGATACGCCGAATCCTGCTACGGGGCAATATATTTCCGGTGGCGTTATGGCGGCACCTACGGTAGGTGCCGTTTTGGAAGATATTCTTCCTTACCTGGGAGTAGAGGCGGAATATACCAAGCAAGAACTGTATCGGGTGAATGTCACTATGCCCGATGTGGTAGGTCTCGGCATCTATGCCGCAGAGGAAAAGTTAAAAGAAGAAAATCTGAACTGTCGGATCATTGGCAATGGGGATAAGGTCATCAGCCAACTCCCTGCCAAGGGGAAGCCTGTTCCCGGCTATTCCACAGTTCTCCTATATACAGACAGTACCATGGTAGATGAAACGGTGGAGGTCCCGGATCTCACCGACTTGACCGTGGAGGAATGTACCCGTAAGCTCAATGACTTGGGGCTGTACCTACAGGCCAAGGGAACGGATGCTACGGCGTGGCATGTTCTTGCCACCTACCAGAGCATTGCTCCCGGTACCATGGTGGATCGAGGGACCACCGTGACGGTTACATTTGCCGATACAAAGGATATGGACTAAAGGAATATAAACTATGAAAATACGAGAACTTTTTCAAGGAATTGAAATTTTAGATCAAACTGTCTCCGATGATATGGAGATCAGCGGTGTGCGGTATTCCTCCCGACAGGTACAGCCCGGGGAGATGTTCGTTGCTATTGTAGGCTACGAGACCGATGGTCATAAGTATATCCCCGATGCGGTTTCCCGTGGGGCAACAGTCATCCTGTGCGAAAAGGATATGCCCGAGGATACACCTTGGATCCGAGTGGCATCTACCCGTTTGGCACTGGCACAGCTGGGAGCCAATTGGTACGGTCACCCTGCAGAATCCATGAAGATGATAGGCATTACCGGTACCAATGGCAAGACCTCTGTGACTTATTTGCTGAAGTCCATGCTGGAAGCACAGGGGGCAAAGGTGGGGCTCATCGGCACCATCTGCAATCTCATTGGGGACGAAGAGCTTCCTACAGAGCGAACTACCCCGGAGAGCTTCGACCTTCAGGGACTTCTTGCACAGATGCGGGATAAGGGCTGTACCCATGTGGTCATGGAGGTATCCTCCCATGCCCTGTATCTGGATCGGACAGCATCAATCCCCTTTACAGTGGGAGGCTTTACCAATTTAACCAAGGATCATCTGGACTTCCATAAAACCATGGAAAATTATCGGAAAGCCAAGTCCCTTCTCTTCTCCCGGTGTGAGCATGGTGTTTTCAATCTGTCGGATCCTGCCACTCCCAAGATGATAGCAGAGGCCAAGTGTACCTGCTGTACCTTCGGCCGTGGGGGAGACATTCGGGCAGAGAATGTTGTATTGGAAGCCGACCATGTAGAAATGGATATAGTGGAAGGGGAGCGTTCCGGGAAACTGCGGATCGGTATCCCCGGTCGATTTACGGTCAGTAACGGCCTTATGGCCTTTGCCATTGCACGGAAGCTGGGAATGGAATTCCAAACTGCCATGGAAGCACTGTCCCGTGCCAAGGGTGTCAAGGGACGGGTAGAGGTGGTTCCCACTCCCGGAAAGGACTATACCGTTCTCATTGACTATGCTCATACTCCCGACGGATTGGAGAATGTGCTCCGTTCCGTCAAGGACTTCTGTAAGGGTCGCGTGATCCTTGTATTCGGCTGTGGGGGAGACCGTGACAGCACAAAGCGTCCGGAAATGGGAAAAATCGCTGTACAATATGCGGATCTTTCTATTGTTACCTCCGATAATCCCCGTACGGAAGAGCCTATGGCTATTATCGAGGATATTCTCAAGGGCATGAAAGACAGCCCCGAAGCCTATATCGTAGAAGAGAATCGGCGGAAAGCCATTGCTTTAGCCTTGCGTTTGGGGCAAAAAGATGATATGATTATCTTGGCAGGTAAGGGTCATGAGACATATCAGATCATTGGAAAGGAAAAGACCCACCTGGATGAACGGGAGGAGGTGGCCGCAGCGCTATGTCTGTGATCACACTGAAGCAAGCCGCCCAATGGTGTGGCGGTACCGTTTCTGCGGAATTTGATGAATTGACCTTTTCCGGGATCCAATTTGACAGCCGTGCCATAGGCGCAGGGGAACTGTTCGTTGCCCTTACGGGAGAACGGAACGGTCATACCTATATTCCTGTTGCACTGGAAAAGGGTGCGGTAGCTGTTCTGGCATCGGAAAAGCAGGACTCTTCCGTCCCTGCAATTTATGTAGAGGATACCCTGTGGGCCATGCAACAGATCGCCCGAGGCTATCGGGAAAGCCTAAGCTGCGGTGTCGTTGGGATCACCGGCAGTGTAGGAAAGACCACCACCAAGGAAATGGTGGCAACTGTGTTGGAACAGAGATTTCAAACACAGAAGACTCCCAAAAACTTCAACAATCATATCGGCCTTCCTGTAACCCTTCTGTCTCTTCGGGAGGAATGTGAGCAGGCCGTTATCGAAATGGGCATGAACCATGCAGGGGAGATCTCCCTTCTGACCGGTCTTGCCCAACCTG
Source organism: Faecousia sp. (assembly GCA_045659585.1). Lineage (GTDB taxonomy): Bacteria > Bacillota > Clostridia > Oscillospirales > Oscillospiraceae > JAZOXB01. The sequence continues at coordinate 6,252 of JAZOXB010000202.1, forward strand.
ATATTGCCATGATCACCAATGTAGGCACTATGCACATCGAGTACTTAGGCTCTCGGGAAGGGATCCTCAGAGCAAAGTTGGAGATCCTGGAAGGCCTTCGTCCCAAGGGAAAGATCCTTTTCTGCGGAGACAATGATCTTCTCTCCGCCGTGGCAGAGGAGTATGGTGCCATTACCTACGGCTTAGGGGAAAGGAACCAAGTCCGAGGAACAGAGCTGTTCATGGGAGAAGAAGGCTGTCGTTTTACCGTAGAGGGTCTGGGACACCGCTTTGCGGTGGAACTTCCTGTGGTAGGGGAGCACAATGTGTGCAATGCCATCGGAGCCGCCGCAGTGGGTCTGCTGTGCGGCATGACGCCGGAAGAGATCCGCAGAGGTCTCGCCACCTTTACCAATACAGATATGCGACAGAACACCTACAGCCGTGACGGCTTGTATGTGATCGAGGATTGCTACAATGCAGGGCCGGAATCCACCCGTGCGGCACTGTCGGTGCTGGCTCGGAGACCGGGACGGCGGATCGCTGTTCTGGGCGGAATGCTGGAGCTGGGGGATTACGCACCTGTGGCGCATTACGAGATCGGTGCAGAAACGGCAAAACAGGCGGATCTGCTCTTTGCCTACGGCCCCTTGGGAGAAGAAATGGTTCGGGGCGCAGAGGGAATGTCCTATGCACGGCATTTTGCCACTCACGAGGAACTGACGCAGACGCTGAAAGCCGCGGTACAGCCCGGCGACAGTATCCTGGTCAAGGGAAGTCGCGGTATGCATATGGAAAAGATCCTACAGCTTTTGTTTACTGAATAAGACGGAGGAAAGAGATATGTCTGAAATTACTACGATCATTGTGTCTGTTATTGCAGGCTTTATTGTATCCGGGGTTTTGGGATGGTTCCTGATCCCTGCACTGCGTGCGCTTAAGGCAGGGCAATCCATTCGTGAAGTTGGCCCTACCTGGCACAACAGCAAGGCCGGTACCCCCACTATGGGCGGTATCATGTTCATCGTTGCATCCCTGCTGTGCATCCTGACCGGTTGCCTGTTAGGAGAATGGAGACATCTGGCGGTTCTGGGTCTTGCTCTGATGTTCGGCGTGATCGGCTTCCTGGATGATTTTATCAAGGTTAAGAAAAAGAGAAATCTGGGTCTGACAGGCAAGCAGAAAATGGCATTGCAGATCATTGCCTCTGTGATTTTCCTTGCTGTTATGTATTTCACCCATAATCTGAACTATGACCTGTATGTACCCTTTGTCAAGGAGCCTGTTTGGACGGTTCCTGTTCCCCTGTATCTGGCGGTAGCCCTCTTTATCATTGTAGGCTGTGTCAACGCTGTCAATCTGACCGATGGTTTGGACGGCCTGTCTTCCGGCGTGACCATTCCCGTTATGGTGTTCTTTGTTCTGACCGCTATGGGCAAGAAGGAATTCGGTCTTGCTACCTTCCCCGCAACTCTGGTTGGCGGTCTGGGCGGCTACCTGATCTACAACTTCTATCCCGCAAAGGTCTTTATGGGTGATACCGGCTCTCTGTTCATGGGAGGTGCTGTTGCAGGTCTGGCATTTGCGCTGGATATGCCTCTGGTGCTTCTCCTTGTGGGCTTCATTTATATCATCGAAGCCCTGTCCGATATCATTCAGGTGGGATATTTTAAGCTGTCCCACGGCAAGCGTGTTTTCAAGATGGCTCCCATCCACCACCACTTTGAAAAGTGTGGTTGGCACGAAAAGAAGATCTGGGTGGTCTTTGTCGGGATCACTGTGATCATGTGTGTGATTGCCTATTTCGGCGTTCGTATTTGGTTTTAATTTTGAACAATTGATGTCTGACAGATAGATAGGACGGTTTTGGGGAAGGGAGGCTTCTTATGCCCCAAAGCACCGGGATCCGTACCGACCGCGGTGTCATGGATCTGCCTTATTTATTGCTGACTTTGTTGCTGACGGCCATTGGGCTCGTTATGCTCTTTTCCGCCAGCTTTGCCCGTGCCTATTATGTAACGGGAAATTCCGCAAGCTATTTTATATCTCAGCTTGTATTTGCGGTCTTGGGGATCGTTGCAATGTATTTTGTGAGTCGGATCCCTTACGGTTTGTATTATTCGACATCACGGCTCCTGTATTTCGGCTGTGTGCTTCTTCTGTTAGGTGTTCTCCTGTTTGGTATGACAGGGGGAGGGGCGACCCGATGGATCAAGATCGGATTTATCAGCTTCCAGCCCTCTGAGATCGCTAAGCTGTCCCTGATCATTTCTCTTGGAAAGATCCTGACAGAACGGAAGGCGGAAAGCCGTAGCCCAAGGGTGTTTTTTGCATGCTCCGGGGCGATGATCATTATTGCGGTTTTGCTGATCTTGGAGCCACATTTTTCCGCAACCATCATTGTGGCCTCTCTGTGCTTCCTGCTGATGCTGGTGGGAGGGGTGAACAGCCGATACCTGATAACCATTGCTGTATCCGGTGGAGCACTGCTCTTACTGCTGATCCTGACGGGAGGCTATACCGGGGATCGGATCATGGCGTGGCTGGATCCGGAGGCGTATCCTACAGATGAGGGCTATCAGATCGTACAGTCCCTGTATGCCATCGGTTCAGGGGGACTCTTTGGATTAGGCTTCGGTATGGGCAGACAGAAATATCTGTACCTGCCGGAGGAACACAACGATTATATTTTTGCCATTGTATGCGAGGAACTGGGCTTTGTGGGGGCTATGGGGATCCTTATCCTCTTTGCCCTGCTGATCCTGCGGGGCTATTGGATCGCGATCCACTGCAGAGATCGATTTGCCATGCTTCTGGCTACAGGCTTAACCACACTTCTGGCACTGCAGGTGCTCCTGAATGTAGGGGTGGTGACCAATCTCCTTCCCTCGACGGGTATTTCCATGCCCTTTTTTTCTTCGGGAGGGACAGCACTGATGATGCAGCTTGCAGAGTGTGGGATCATGTTGAATTTATCACGGAACATTTCTCATTCATAAGGAGAATGCTATGAAAGTGATTTTTACCTGCGGTGGAACCGGGGGACATATCAATCCCGCCATCGCTGTGGCCAAACGCTTGAAGGAGCGGAAGCCCAATTGCGAGATCCTCTTTGTAGGTGCCGATGACGGCATGGAAACCAAGCTGGTCCCCCGAGAGGGCTTTGCTTTGGAGACGGTTACGGTTTCCAATTATCTCAGAAGCTTTACCCCTTCTGCTATTTGGCATAATATTCAAACCGTCGGCACCATTCGCCGTGCCCTAAAAAAAGCGGATCGCATTATTTCCGAATTTCAGCCCGATGTGATCGTAGGAACCGGTGGCTATGCCAGCTTCCCTATGCTGAAAATGGGAACAAAACGGGGGATCCCCACCGCTCTTCATGAGGCCAATGCGGTTCCCGGTCTGGCCACTCGCATGGTATGCGATAAGGTAGATCGGATCCTGGTCAGCTTTGAAGAGAGTCGCAAGGAATACAAGCACGCCGATCGCGTGATCCCTGTGGGTATGCCCGTTCGGGAAGAATTTGTCTATACCAAGAAGGCCGAGGCTCGCAAGGAGCTGGGTTTGGATGACAAGCCTCTGATCGTGTCGGCTTGGGGTAGTTTAGGTGCCCGAGAAATGAACAAGAAGATCGCAGAGTTTATGAAGCTTGAATGTGAGGAAGGAAAGTACCGTCATGTTCATGCTACCGGTTCCTTCGGCTGGCGTTGGATGCCGGACTTTGTGAAGGGCATGGGCGTGGATCTGGAAGCGCAGGATCTGGTGACCATGCAAGAATATATCTATAATATGCCCACCCTTATGGCGGCGGCAGATTTATTTATCAGCAGAGCCGGAGCTTCGACTTTGAACGAGATCGCGGCGGCAGGAACGCCCTGCATTATCGTTCCTTCTCCCAATGTGACCAACAACCATCAGGAGAAGAATGCACGCATTCTGGAACAGCGTGGTGCGGCTGTGGTTATCCGAGAGTCGGAATGTGACGGTACGGTTCTGTACGAAAAAGCGAAGGAGATCCTGGAGGATCGGCCGAGACGGGAAGCTATGACACAGGCTTTGCGTGAAATGGCTGTGATCGATTCCGCAGAGCGGATCCTGGATATCGTTCTGGAATTGGGAAGCTCCAAGGAGCGCTCCCCACGGTAATGACTTATGGAGCCTGTGAGGAACGGAGAACATGCCGGTATCACAGGGAGATATAAGGATGGAGTAAAAATATGGAATACAGAAGACAAGGATCTGCCGAAGGGAGAGGATCCTCTCGGAACGGAGAGACAGAAAACCTCTATGGCGGACAGTATTATGAATATTCCGGCGACTCCTCCCACAGAAGAACGGCACATCGGGAGGGGATGATACCGGAGAGCCGTGGCACAGGAGCCGAAGGCAGGCGGAGACGACCTGCCGAGGAAGCCCGTTCCCAAAGTGCCGAAGGCAGACGGAGACGACCTGCCGAGGAGACCCGTTCTCAAAGAACCGGAAACGGCGGAGAACGGAGAAGGGAACCGGGGAGTGGGAACCGGCCTGCTCCGGGACGGACGAGCCCTTCTGAAACTAAGGGGAGAAGCACTGAATCGGCTCAGCTGAAAAAGTCTGTGGCACTTTCGGAGCGAGCCAAGAAAGCCGCAAAGCTTCGGGAAGCCGTCCGTGCGGAAAATGCACGACTTCGCCGTTTGCGGAATCAGCAAAAGCGGAAAGCAAAACGGAGAACGGTAAAACGGATCGACAAGGGTCTGTTTAAGCGGTTGATCGTAATGGCAGGTGTCATCCTTGCGGTGATCCTTACCATGGTGATCTTCTTCCGCGTGGAGACCATTCAGGTAACGGGAAATTCCTATTACGATGAGGAAGAGATCCTGCAGGCTTGCGGTGTTGCTACGGGGGATAATCTCTTGACTCTGTCAAGAGGGAAAATTTCCGGCAGTATCATGGCACCTCTTAAATATGTGGATTCGGTTAAGGTAAGCAGACAGCTCCCCGATACTCTGATCCTTCGCATCACGGAGAGTAAGCCCAGGTATGCGGTTCAGGATGTGAACGGGAACTATTACCTTATGACAGCCCAAGGTAAGATCGTGGAACAGATCACCCCCTCTGCCGCCAAAGAGTTCACGATGGTAGAAGAGCTGATCATCCTTACTCCTGCCATTGGGGAAGAAGTACAGATCTATGCCGAGTCGGGAGAAGAGTCAAAGGCAAAGGGACAACTTACGGCTATGAAGAACCTTTTGGTAGCTGTTGAGGAAGCTACCTTGGGACGACATGTTGCCTCGGTTCAGATCCCCTCTTCCTTTAAGGTGTCTCTGTGGTACGAGGACCGATTCTATGTGGAATTGGGAAATACTACGAGGATAGACTATAAATTAGAGTACCTGAAGGCCGTGGTGGAACGGGAAGAATCCTACGTTACAGGTACCATTGACCTGACTCTGAAGGACGGAGACAAGGCAATTATGCTTCAGGGAGACTGATTTTTGTCTTTCGAAGGTGTAAAATTCATAAATTTTGTAAATAATTTTATAAAAAATAAGAAATTCTATTGACCTGAGAAGAAATTCAAGGTAAAATAGAACAGTATAAGTGTATAACCCCCACAGGGTCTGTCTGAGCGTACCGACTACGGTGATTTCCGACGATACATTAGGGTAGCCCTGATCCAATTTATCAGTATACATAGGAGGAGATTAAAATGTCCGAAGTTTATGCAGAAAAAGTTGTTCATATTAAGGTTATCGGTGTCGGTGGCGCAGGCAACAATGTTGTCAACCGCATGATCGACAGTGAGGTTCAGGGCGTTGAGTTCGTCGTTGTTAACACTGACCGTCAGGACCTGAATAAGTCCAAGTGCCCCAACAAGGTGCAGATCGGCGAAAAGCTGACCAGTGGCATGGGCGCAGGCTCCAAGCCCGAGATCGGCAAGAAGTCCGCTGAAGAGAGCAGAGCTTCCATCGCTAAGATCCTGGAAGGCACCGACATGGTCTTCATTACCGCAGGTATGGGCGGTGGTACCGGTACCGGTGCAGCTCCCATCATTGCTGAGCTGGCACACGAAGCCGGCATTCTTACCGTTGGTGTTGTTACCACTCCCTTCCGCTTCGAGGGTGCAAACCGCATGAAGCAGGCTCAGACCGGCATTGCAGAGCTCATTGAGAGAGTTGACTCTCTGATCGTTATCCCCAATGACCGCCTGAAGTATGTCACCGACCAGAAGATCACCTTTGCTAACGCTTTCGGCATTGCTGACGATGTTCTGAAGCAGGCTGTTACCTCTATCTCCGAGCTGGTTGGCGAGGATTCTCGCGTTATCATCAACCTGGACTTCGCTGATGTTTCCGCTATTATGAAGAGCGCAGGTCACGCACACATGGGCGTTGGCGTCGCTTCCGGTAAGGACAAGGCAGAACAGGCCGCTAACATGGCTGTTTCCAGCCCCCTGCTGGAGACCTCCATCAACGGCGCTCTGGGCGTTCTGATCAACATTACCGGTTCTGCGGATATGGGTCTGGACGAAGTCGAGCAGGCCGCCAATATCGTTATGGAAGCCGCAAACCCCGAAGCAAACATCATCTTCGGTGCAACTGTTTCCGAGGACTTCCAGGATCAGCTCCGTGTTACCGTTATCGCTACCAAGTTTGAGGGCGACACCAAGAAGAAGGACGACGGTCGTTCTATGTTCGGTGCTTCCGCACAGAAGCCCGCTCCTTCCGTAGATCCTTCCCGTCCCAAGCAGGATACCAACATCGATGATATCGATGCCATCTTCGACATCTTCCGCAAGTAATCTTTCGTCAAGGGACTGAAAAATAACAGTTAAAAACGGAGGGCCTCGCAAAGGGGCTCGCCGTTGAGTATTGTAATGGCAAAAACATCTTAGCCTTTTCCGATGAGTAAAAATAAGATAGAAAAGGACGAAAGTCTTTTGTTTTATTCAATGATACAGTCTCTCGAATTTCGGCATGATTAGTAGGTGTCGCACTTGCAAGATCATATAAAAACAGCAGGCTTTTACCTTGCGGTATAGCCTGCTGTTTTCTACGGGATCCGATATCCCTTTGTTACATACACGGGTGTGATACAGATTCGCAGATAATGTTAAGAAATCCATCCTTAGACATGCCGGAGATGGTGCATCCTTTTTCCGAAGCGAAGGTGATATGGTTGATAATCTCCTGCGTAACTAATTCTCCGGGAGCCAACAAAGGAATCCCGGGAGGATAAATCATAACTGCTTCACCGCTGATCGAATTAGCACAAGAGGATATATGAACGCTTTTTTTTCTTGCGTAAAAAGCAGTTCTCGGTGATACTACGATTGTGGGAGCAATGTATTCATAGGCGGGGCAGGAGACACCGGTTTTCGCATATACCCGTGAAATATCCTTCAACGCAGAAATCAGGATATCGTAATCAGAAGGCTTATCCCCCAAGGTGCAGAGTGCCAAAATGTTCCTCATATCACCAAATTCTATCTGCACCTTATAGCGATCGCGAAGTAAGGTGTATACCTCTATTCCGGTCAGACCGATTTCCGCAGTCATTACGGCAAGCTTGGTGATATCGAAATCTGCTACGGCATCTCCGTCGATGATTTCCTTACCAAATGCATAGAGACCGTTGAGCATATTGATTTGCTGTCGAACACTCTGTGCATTTTTTATCAAACGATTTGTGATTTGTTTGCCCTGTAGAGCGAGGGTTCTCCTTGCAATATCAAGAGAAGCCATTAATAAATAGGACGCACTGGTGGATCTCGTTAGATTTATTATAGTGTTAACTGTGTCAAAACCAATTGATCCGTTAGACAGGAGCAGAGCACTTTGTGTCAGTGAGCCACCGGTTTTGTGCATGCTTACGGCAGCCATGTCTGCACCGCAGTGCATTGCTGCAGTCGGTAACATGTCATTAAAATAAAAATGAGTTCCGTGGGCTTCGTCGACGAGAACTTTCATGTCTTTCTCATGGGCGAGTTGAGTAATTTTCTTTATGTCAGAGCAAATACCATAATAGGTGGGATTATTTATAAAAATTGCTTTAGCGTCCGGATTTTCTTTAATGCATCTTTCCACATCTTCTATGCGAGTTCCTAAGGAGATGCCCAATTTGGGGTGAACCGCAGGCTCGATATAGACGGGATTTGCTCCGGAAAGAATGACGGCGTTAATCGCACTGGAATGTACATTGCGAGGCAGAAGGATCTTGTCGCCGGGGGCACAGGCACACATAATCATCGCTTGCACAGAGGAAGTTGTGCCTCCAATCATAAAAAAGGCATGCTTTGCACCAAATGCTGCAGCGGCGAGCTCCTGTGCTTCCTTAATGACTCCTGTTGGATGGCAAAGATAGTCTATATCCAAGCGAGAGTTTTTATCCAAATGCAGGCATTGTCGCCCAAAATAATCCGTTAATTCCGATACATTGTTCTTATGCCCCGGAACATCAAATGGGATGTAGACCGCATCGCAAACAGCTTGCAATGCGTCTGCCAAGGGGGTTTTATCTTGGTGCATTATTCTGTTCCTTGCTTTGTGTAAAATTGTAGCCAAAATTCGTACATTTTTTTTGCAGCCTCAAAACATCCGGAGAATTGTTCTAACTCTGTCCAGTATTCGTCGGAGAAGCCCTCACAGTTAATTGCACACAAACCTGAGAACATATCGAAGTAAAACGGAAAAGCTCGACAAAGGGTGGGCTTAATGGCATTAATGCTACAACGACCGTCATTGAGTGCTTTGCAGGAACCATCTTCCTCTAACGCCATTTTATAATAGCGCTTTTGCATATTCTCGGAGAATCCTTCCTCCACGAGGTCAGCAAATCCGGCCATGTATATCCGCTTGTAGTCTTCTTGCGTCAGGACGATCTCTTCGAACGGTCTGTTGTCAATATTGCTGATTTCTGTGGAGAGACCGCTAAAAGGACCGCAACAGCTGTGCTGGCAATAGCTCATTTTGCAGCAAAAGTTAATTTTACCGTCTTTTATTTTTACAATATTTCCCATAGTTTATGCATTTTCTCCTTTTGAAAGGCTTTCAATAAATCGATCACATTGCAGAAGCAACGGTTCAACCATCCAAATCTTTCCTGAATCGCTTCCCCGATAGTTGGGAATGCAATAGTATTCGTCAACATCGAGCTTCCTAGAGGACAGGATGTAGTTGATCGATGTTTTTTTGCGGTTCTTGCTATTGATGAATTCGTACCCTACCATTGTGATATTATCGCGCTTGATACGGGTTTCCTTTAGCGAAGCTACAAAGGGGAAAATGCACTTGAGCAGGCTGTTGGTATCATCATTAAAATAGCGGTCGACTTCCTTTGCATCATTGAGCCATATCTCAGGATTGCCGAATTTTAGGAAAGCGTAGAATTTAGCCACAGACAGTTCAAGGCGTGAACATGTTGCAGGTGCGATTACCCGACCTGCTCTTCCTGCCATTTCATTGAAAAGGCGCTGCACTTCACTATCGATCTGAGACGGCTGTTTTCGTTCGTACTGGATAAATATTTTTGTACCGGGAATGATCTCCCTGATTGCTTTTGCACGTCTTGCTTCATCGCGGGTGAGCGTATGATCCAGGTTGTGCTCTAACTTCCCTAAAAACGACTCAATATCCTCCGACTCCAAATTGATCGGTATAATAAATCTCTCTTGCTGATATTCGAAATCAGGATATCGTTGCATGGCGATCATTTTGGCATGCTCAACTTCACGTTTTACAGCTGCACTGATTGCGGAAGAACGGCTCATAAAAACGAGTACGGCTTTGCAATTCGGGTCTTCTAATGCAGCGTCTGCACGCTCTGTCCATTCGTCTCCACCCTGCATTCTGGCCTGATCAAAAAAGAACTCCATTCCGTTCTTTTTCCACCGTTCAACACATTGCTGAACGATATCCTTATCCTCATGTGCATAGCTGATGAAGAAATATTCTCCTACGGTATCTTCTTGCTGTGCATCGGCATCATCGGGGGAGGCAATCGCTGAAATAATCTGATCTCGGTGATATTGAAGATTAACCTCAACATTATGCCACTGTTCTTTTCGCCCTAAGAGTTTTTCAACGGTTTCGCTTTCGGCACATTTGTGTACGATCTGGATGAAATTGTCGAATGTTTCGCTTAGGGAATAGTCGTCGCGCTTGAACTGTTTTGCCAACTGTTCAACATGGATGTAGCAATTTTCCTCGTCAAAGGGTGCGCTGTTTTGCAGCAATGCTCCGTAGAACACGCTTAAAATATACAGCAATTCTTTCAAATCTTGTTCAATCGTCGTTTTGGGATTGGAGATCATATCGTAGAAATTATCGATGGAGGGAATTTTTTCTATGTTTGCAAACAAATTATCCTTTTTGATGCCTGCCATTTTTAAAATATAGAAAGTTTCCCACTCTGCACGAATCTCCTTCGCACGGGCTTTGTATGCAGGTGAATTGACCGTTACAATGCGTTCCAGACGACGGAGGCTGTCTTCGATTCTCTCGGCACAGCCTTTTTGATACTGTGTTTGTTCCTTGGTATTGATGAGTCCTTTGCGTAAAAAACCTTCTGTAAATTCCGAGAAAAGACGGTTGTATTTACTACTGTTTATATTTGGACTATGCATCATACACAGTACGGTTTTGAATACGCCTTCAGACAAGTAGAGATCCCACAGAATATTGTCCAGTTGGGAAATTGTAATCTTGCCATTTTTTGGGAATTGGGAGTATGTATCGGTATCGTTAAAGATTTGAATAAACTCCTTTGTAATTTCACGGCTGCCCTGTGCGGTCCAATCATATACTCTGAAATTTGAGAAATACCGTAGCAATACATCCTTGGTTACATCACACAAGTTGGCAAGGAAAGTGAAATCTCCGCTATATTCCTCTTCGGGATACCATTTGGTAGTGAGACCGACAGCCTTGCACAAAAGCAACAGAGATTCATTTTGAAGCACAGACCTGCAGATCTTTTTACGCTTGGGTGTATCGTTAAAAGCATTTAACTCTACGGTATCAAAATAAAGCTCGTCGTTCTTGTCACCCTTGGAAACAGACAGTAATACAAAGCAACGGTTTGTTACGCAATCTACAGGTACGCCGATTTTGTTTCCGTCAAATGTCAGGAAAGACAAAAAGGGCGAACATTTTACGTCGGGAAGGGGAGAAGCTGAATGAATACAAATGCACATTCGCTCAGCATCAAATTTCGTATTACGTAAAAGGGGTAATTTCTTTAAAAAACCCTTAAAGAACTCATCAGTCAACAGATCGGATCGTACACGCGCATTTGTTGTATACTTTTGGTAGGCATTTCGAACTTGAGAGAGAGTCTCCTTCAAGCCCGGTGCTGCGATATTTTCGTCGGCAACTTCCGCACAGTCTATTAGGTATGAAAACAGTGTGTCTGCTTTGGAAAAATCATGGAATTTGTCATCTGTCCACACACTTTCAATGGGACGCAGTATTCTGCCGGGAAGGTCCAAATCGCGCAGTGTACATGCCTGCTCTCTTGCTTTTGCAACATAATAGCATTGAATCAGTGCAAAGTACAATAGGCAAACCGAATATGCTGTTCCGGGGAGAGAGAATCTAAGCAGGGAGTCTTGCTCATCATGCCAAGTGCCATTCTCGTAGACAGCGCCGAATAAAATGCCGAAGAGGGATTCGTCGACAAGACATTCCTTTTGAATTTGTTCTATCAGGGTCATAAAGCAACATTGCCTTTCTTTAGGATTAATTGGGCAATACCAAAGGGATCAGGAGTTTTCCACAAGCCGTTGAGCCAAGTGTGCGTAGACACGATAGGCGTCTTTTGCATCCTGGGGCATGGTTTGTTCCTCTGCGTAGCGATTTAAAACATCAGGAAGATCTCCGTTTACATCGTGTGTACACAGAATATGCTCTCTCCATTTAAATAGGGAAACTTCTTTTAAGCAAGATTCTTCATTACAAAAGGTGTCATCGACGATTTCACTGTAATTTCTTGCAATTTCTCGAATGCTGCTGAAGCTGCTGTTCTGCAAATGCTCTGTATTTTTATCCTTCGGCGGAACGGCGGTCGGAAGCAGGATCACAGGCTTTTTCGTTCCTGTCGAGTCGGATTTGCCGTGCGTAATATTACTGAGTTCCAAACGATAGTTGTACAGCTGTGTCTTGGTTCCGCGAATAAACTGCTGGGTCGGGCGCATACAGTAGACCAACACATCGGAAACGATATGCAGAACATGGGCGGTACTCTGTACGCCGGAACCACAGTCGAACAGAACTGCTTGATACCCACGATTTCCACATTCGCGCAAAAGCTTTCTGATGGCGCGTGCGGTTCCGTTGTGAGCGATCTGATGCTCATCGTCATTGCTCAGATCAACTCCGAGAAACTGAACCGATCCCGGCTTTGCTTCGAAGTATGTGGAAATGTCGATGAAACTTCTCGTCGGAAGGAATCCTTCAACAGTTTTTTGTCTTTTGGATAGCTTAGAATCATTATCTGTGTCGTCCGATGAGATGTCTGCTAACTTTGCAATCAAATCAGAGGACAAATTGTAGATCCTGTACAGATCTTTGGTATCTGCGTTGCAATCGTCAATAGATGTTGCAGTCCTAACGGAATAATGTGCATCCACAATTTTCTCCAGAATGGAGAAGTCTGCCAAAAATAGCTCGACTCCTTCGAACAAAGCGGCAATATTCACACCATCGTAGAGTTTTCCCAATTTGCTGTATAACGATTCGCAACCTTTTTTGCTTCCTCTGCGATGACCAAACACACCGTCAGCTGTAACACCTTCGAGCATATCCGACACTTCCGTCAAAATTCGCTCTGTATGAATGGTGCTTTCGAAGCGACGGGTAAATTTCTTCTCGCAATTAAACAGATAGGTTAAACCTGCGCTCTCTAAATCGGCATCTACGACCAAAACCGGTCTTTTATCATTAACGTTGAGCAAATTAATCAGGTGTTTGACGGTATTAACAAGCGTTGTACTTCTGCCGGAGCCTCCCTTGTAGGAGTAAAATGTATAGCACTTGGAAGCCATATCTTTCTTTCCTTTCTCTGCTCTTTATTCTTGAATCATTCAGTTGTTCAATCGAAGCTTATCATATAACTCTACCAGATCTGCATCCGGACGGTTGGTATCACCCAGAACGCGGGAAAGTAGCTTCTTGAACCGTGCTGACAGTTTTTCCGAAGCGGCCATTGCCTTGTCTGCATCACTTTCGTCATACTGTGATGCGGCAAACTCATACAGAGCCCTTTCTGCAAGGCAGTTAAACGTTTCTTTCAAAGCATAGAGTAACTGCTCCATTTCTTCGGAGGAATGGCGTTCAAGGGGCTTGTTGATTGATTTCAAATCACTCTGGATATCTTCCAGCTTTGCGATGAGCCCGGGGAGGTCTCCGACCGTCACACTGATGGCTCCGGACGATTGTCCTTCAGCAGAGCAAACTTCTGCGAGGACCTTGCGACCGTCTGCGCTACGGAGATACTCTGCGATTTTAGCCTCGACGGATAATTCGAAGTTTGTTTTAGGAACTTCATTTTCCGTAGTGTCTACGGCATCCTCCGCAGTTTTTTGCAAATTAAATTTGCAAAGATAGTCATAATAGTCGACCAAAGCTTCGATAGAACGCTCGGTAACCATAAGGTTGTAGCCAATCTCGTCCCAGAGATTTGCTACGCAAGCTCTGCGTGTTTCGCGAGCGGTGTTAGAACAGATGTCCTCAAACAAACGGTCAACGGTGATGTCGGTTTGTTCACAAATATAGTAACTGTAAAGGGCATTTGCTCTCAGCGCCATCGGCACAACAGCGGGGTCAGTCAGGCTGATTGCCCGCTGACCGAGTGCGGTTCTTACTTCGTTGTCTATGTCGGCATCTTCGTGCTCCCAATATATAGGAAGCTCGGAGCTCCTTGTATCCCAGAAATTAGCACCGGTTCTGGAAGCCGCCATAAACTGGCTTCGGGAGAAATGGATGGCTTGCTCAACAAAGGTATCCCAGAACTCGGCGGCCTGTGCCTGACGATTCTTTCCGAAGTAGTATCTTTGTTCTTCGTTGCTCAGCAACTGCTGATCCTTGTAATATGCCTTCAGAGTATCAAACGCCTCGCTGTTTGCGGGGTCAGCAAGACTTTCGTACAGTGTATCTGTGGAAGTAACGACCATAAGGTCAACCAGATAATAGGTGTAGTAAAGATTGTAATAGTTAACGCCTCTTGATCTTAAGTGCTCGCCCATGGGCGTCTTCCAAATGCCCAGGCGATTCATCATATCTTCGCTCATTTCCTTGCAGGATGCAACTTGAGGCAGCAGGGGGAGGCAGTCCTTGAGCAACCATTGTGCCAGTGCATCACGGGCATGAGTTGCCATTTTAGCAGTGTTTCCCAAAGAGGCATCTAAATATGCCAACAGCTCTTCATCTGCATATTCTTCGATGTCACCGCTCATACCATCTCCTTCGACCATGGCGATTTCGCCAAGTACGTAGTCAAAGAAGTCTGCAAGAGTTACGCCGGCTACATACGAAAAATACAGAGATTTTTTTGCTCTTTTATCTGCCATAAAGCCCCATGTGCCGTCTGCTCTCTGGGAATTTAGAATTTGTCCAAGACCCTGCTTGATCAGAGAAAATACAATATTGTGCATATCCGAAGACAAGGAGAGTCCGGATTTTCTCTCGGCATAACGGGCAAGGATAGCCGCAGAGGTAACCCAGCTGATTGCGTCCAAACAGCCGGCTTTCTTTGTGAAGAACTCTGCTGTATCCTCTGCATCCAGTAGAGGAGAAGCTACAAAACCGTCATTGGTGACCCAAGTGTTGATTTTCTTCAAAGAAGCATCTGCAATAACACCGATTTTGTTTCGATCTGCGTTAGTAATAACTTGGGGTTCGCTGTCAAAAGCAATGAGTAAAAGCAGAAGACTGGTCAAGCCGATTGCTTCCGGAAGAAGGCCTTCCTGCGAAAATACGCCACTGTCAACAAAGTATCCTTGGTTTGTGCGATTTTCAAGCAGAGCTTCCTTCGCTTTATTGGCTGTTTGTCTCAGTTTTGTGATGATATCTCGTCTTTCAGTCATAAAATACTGACCTCTCTCTTTCGATAGAATAGGAACTATGCTCTTATCATTATAATGCAAATTTCTCTTTTTTTCAATAACTTTTTTCGGAATCTGTATGGATTGTGCAGAATTGATTATAAGCAAGAGCTTTTGGATCAACGAAATGCATTTTTGTCTGTAACAGTACAGCGACCGATAGAATCAGATATCGAGAAATGGGGGGGAGGAATGGAATTTTATCACAGATTCAGACATGATCGGATTGGCTGTCATGACTGCTGTGCAGGCCATAGGAGGTATGTTTTTTGCCTTTCGTTAGAAAATTTAAAAATTTATTTCAATAAAGCGAGATTGGGTCTTTACTTTTACAAAGAAAAGTGTTATACTTTAATACGGTAATGCTATGATATACTAAACTAACTACAAGGGAGGCATATTTATGAACAACAGAATGAAGCGTTCCGATCCGGATTGCGAATTATACCGTGCTATTTTGAAGTTGGAGACCCCTGAGGAATGCTATGCTTTTTTCCATGATCTTTGCACTCAAACGGAGCTCCGTGCCATTGAGCAGAGATACCGCGTAGCTCGTATGCTTGCCGAGGGTATGATCTATAATGATATTCTGACCGAGACCGGGGCCAGCTCTGCTACGGTCAGCCGTGTCAACCGCAGTCTTCTCAGCGGCAAGGATGCATACCACCTGATCTTTGAGCGGATGCAGGAGGACGAATGAGCGCATACGAAAGCTTGGCGGCTGCCTACGATGGCCTTACCACAGATGTGGACTATGGGGCAGTTTTGGCCTTCTTTCAGAAGATCCTGAGAAACAATGGCAAGAACCCGGAACGAGTCCTGGATCTGGCTTGTGGCACCGGCTCTATGTCGGTGCTTCTGGCAGAGGCGGGATATCGTGTTCTGGGGGCGGATATTTCGGAGGATATGTTAACGGTTGCGGCGCAGAAGGCGACTAACCTCACTGTGGATCCTCCTTTCTTTATCTGCCAGCCCATGCAGCGTTTGCGTCTGCCCTATAGGGTAGACGCCGTTTGCTGTTTCTTGGATAGCCTGAACTATGTAACAGATCCCGAGGATTGCAGAAAGGCTTTCGGCAGAGTCTATAACGCACTGGAAGAGGGTGGCGTTTTCTTCTTTGATATCAACACCCCCTTTAAGCTTCATGGCTTGGACGGACAGGTGTTCCTGGATGAGAATGAGGACAGCTATTGTGTATGGCGTGCGGAATTTGACCGAGAAGAAAATATCTGCTATTACGGCATTGATCTGTTCCGTCGGAAGAATACCCTGTGGGAACGAAGCTTTGAACAGCATTGCGAATATGCCTACGAGCCTGAGGAACTTATGGCTTGGCTCAGAGAGGCGGGATTTTCCCGTATAGAGTGCTTCGGCGACCGTCGGGAGGAGCCTCCCACGGAGGAAGAACAGCGGATCTACTTTGCCGCATTTAAGGAGTAATAAATTATGAGTGATTATATTGTCCGTGCCATTACCACAGACGGGTGGGTGAAGGCTATGGCCATTACCTCTACCGCAATGGTAGAAAAAGCACGACAGATGCATAAGACTACCCCCACTGCTACGGCGGCTCTGGGCAGAGTTCTGACCGTTACTTCTATGATGGGTAACCTGCAAAAGGTTCCCAACGGTGCTCTGACCTTGCAGTTTAAAGGTGGCGGCCCCTTGGGGACCATCTTGGCTACCTCCGATGCAGAGGGAAATGTTCGTGGCTATGTAACCAATCCTGCTATTTCCCTTTTGGAGAAATATGCAGGGAAGCTGGATGTGGGAGCCGCAGTGGGTACAGATGGTATGCTCACGGTGATCCGCGACCTGCAGATGAAGGAACCCTACATCGGCAGTGTACAGCTTGTGACCGGTGAGATCGCAGACGATGTAACGGCATACTTTGCCCAGTCGGAGCAGACCCCTACGGCTTGTGCCTTAGGCGTACTGGTGGATGTGGATCAGAGTGTTAAGGTAGCCGGTGGCTATTTGATCCAACTGCTTCCCGGAGCTCCCGATGATGTCATCATGAAGATCGAAACCGGCATTGCCTGTGCCGGTGCCGTAACACCCATGCTGGATCGCGGTATGAGTCCCGAAGAGATCTTGCGTACCGTCCTGTGTGAATTTGATCTGGAGATCTTTGAACAGGAGAATGTGGAATATCGTTGCTATTGCAGTCGCGAACGGGTGGAAAAGACCCTGATCACCATCGGCAAGAAGGATATGCAGGAGATCATCGACGAGGGGAAGGATATTTCCATCGAATGCCAGTTCTGCGATACCATCTATACCTTTACACCGGAGCAGGTAGAGGCACTGTTAAAGAGCCTATAAAGAGGCTAAGAAATATTTTTAAAAAAATGAAAAAAACTCTTGACAAGAGAGTATATTGTGTGTATAATATCGGTGTTGCTTGAGGGACGTAGTCCCGAGAGCGATCCCTTGGGAGCATAGCTCAGCTGGGAGAGCACATGCCTTACAAGCATGGGGTCACAGGTTCGAGCCCTGTTGTTCCCACCACAATTTGGCCCGGTGGTGCAGTCGGTTAGCACGCCAGCCTGTCACGCTGGAGGTCGACGGTT